>DASXUI010000458.1:0-5549 GCA_036504955.1 Armatimonadota bacterium | reverse complement strand
AGGGCAGCAGAAGGTCCGGCCGGTTCCTGGCGAACAGCTTCTGAACGTGGTAGGAGGGGGTGCCGAAGGACGTCGCGCTGTCGAAGACGATGGCGTCCGGATTCCACTTGCGGTCGGCCACGTTCACGAAGAGCGGGGCGTAGGAGGCCATCTCGATGATGTCGCTGTTGCGCTCCAGGCCCATCATGAAGGCGGCCTCGGCCAGTGCGGCCCGCAGGTTGCCCTGCCCGCAGCCCGAAGTCACCGCGTACTCGCCCACGTAGATCCTGGGGCCCTTCCGGTCCTGCTTGTCGTAGCGGCCGACGCTGCCGGCGAACCACTCCGGGCTGTTGTAGTAGTGGTCGTCCACCAGGTCCATGGGCCGGTTGCTCACGGGCACGTTGGCGACCAGCTTCACGGACGGGTAGATTGCCTTGATGGCATCGTAGAACCGGGCGTAGCGCTCTTCATACAGGGGGAGCGTATCACCCCAGCCGTTCTCGTTCCCAATCTCCATGTACCGAAGCGCGAAGGGCTTGGGATGGCCGTTGCGGGCCCGCTGAGCGCCCCAGGTGCTGGTCACGGGGCCGAGGGCATACTCCAGTGCGTCGAGGGCGTCCTGCACCCAGGGCTCGAGCTGATCCATGGGCACGACACCGCCGTGGGCCATGCCGCAGTTGATCACGAACAGCGGCTCCGATCCGAGGTCCTCGCACATCTGGAGGAACTCGTGGTACCCCAGGCCGTCCGTGGAGCGGTAGCCCCACAGGTTCCAGTGCCCGGGCCTCGCGGCGGGGTCACCCACTGACTCCTTCCAGCGGGAGGCGTTGGCCAACTGGTCGCCCTCAACGAAGCAGCCGCCGGGGAACCGCACGAAGGCCGGGGCCAGGTCGGCGACGAGGTTGCCCAGGTCGCGCCTGAGCCCGTTTTCGCGCCCCTTCCAGGTGCGCTTGGGGAAGAGGGAGGCCTGGTCCAGAAGCACCGCGCCGTCGGTCGTGGGGGAGATCACCAGCCGCGCGTCAGCGGCGCCCTCCTTCGCGGCGAGCTTGCAGGAAAACTGCTTCCACTCAGTGCCCACTCCGGAGACCCGCCCCTTGGCCAGGACATCGCCCGAGGGCGACTCCAGCGTCGCCACCAGCGTATCGGGGCCGGCGCCCTCGCGCCGCGCGTACAGCGAAAGCGCGTAACTGTGCCCCTTGGTGACCGCCATGCCCCAG
Source organism: Armatimonadota bacterium (assembly GCA_036504955.1). Lineage (GTDB taxonomy): Bacteria > Armatimonadota > DTGP01 > DTGP01 > DASXUI01 > DASXUI01. The sequence goes on along the minus strand of DASXUI010000458.1, from coordinate 4,353 downwards.
TACCCGGAGTTCGCCACACCCGCCCGGCCCGTGCCGGTCCCGGAGGTCTCCAGCTTCAGAGACCTGGGGTTCCTAGAGTTGAGCGGGCTGTCGGTGTTCAGCGCGAGCTTGGCCGTGGCCGCTCCGTCTGATACAACCGACCAGCTACTCAGCCCCTGGGCGTCCTCGAACGAACGGTTCCGTACCATCTCGGCATAGAGCCCACCGTCGCCCGCATGGTTGATCTCCTCGAAGAAGATGCCGTAGAGCGTGGGGCTGACAGGCCCGCCGGGGTGCGCCAGGTCCACGGTGATGCTGGCCTCGTCGGCGCGAACCACAGGTCCTGCGCCGAGGCATACCAGGCCCGCCAGCAGTGCCGGCCAGATGGCGAAGCGGCTGAATAACATATGATCCCCTCCCTCAGTTGCCGGCCAACGACCCCCTGGGAAGGAATGCGCACCGCCGGGGACCCGCCCCACGCCTCCCAACCCTCGTCCCTCCTGGACACGGCCACCTTCCTTCTTCACCGTCCCACCCAAGCCCCCCCTGCCTCGCGCACTCACGGCGGGTACCGCTTGGCCCCGGCACGAATAGGGTCTCAGCAGATCCCACTGGCCCGCAAGGGGCGCCCCACCTTGGGCGGCAGGCGCTTCCGCCTTTCTGGTGACACTGCTACTGGAGCCCCTGCCAATGCCCCTAACCGCCGCGTCCCTGCTTCGCGACCTGCCTCACTGTGGCGCTTTCATCCCCCTCTCACCCACGGACGTCTCGCAGTTCGTGCGGTTGGAGCAGTGCGAGCGCTACCTGCGGCTGCGGCTTCACGAGCGCGTGCAGGGCTCCGGCTTCCTCGCGGACTACGGGGTGACGCCGCAGTCGCTGCCGCCCTTGCTGACGCGTGCCGGTATGGAGTTCGAACAGCGCGTCTCTAGGGCTCTGGCCGCGGCCTTCCCCACTCGCGACCTGGCTCAGGAGGCGGGCAGGCCGGGATCCCGTCCACCGAACAACGCGGAGGTGCTGGGCGCCGCCGCCGCGCTGGCGGTCGGGGAGCGCGTGGTGCTCCTCCAGCCTAGGCTTCAGGTGGAGCTTGAGGGCTGGATGCTAACTGGGGACCTGGACCTGTTGAGCCTGTCCAGGGGCCCGGGCGGCCGAATGGAAGCCCTGATCGTGGACCTCAAGAGCTCCTCGCAGGTGAAGGTCGAGCACCGGCTGCAGGTTGCCTTCTACAGCCTCATGCTGGAGGCCGTGCTGGCGGACGGGGGAGTGGCGGAGGCCCAGGTGAGTACCGGCATCCTATACCGAGGACCCCGAGTGCCGCCGCAGCGCCCGGACCCGCAGCGGGACTGCCTGCTTGAGGAGCACGCCCAAGCGGCCCAGGACCAACTCGGCTTGGGCGACGCGTACCTGGAGGTGGTTGCGGACCCTGAGAGCTACCGCGCGTCGGCGCACGACATGGTTCTTGGGCCACACTCCACGGCGCGCAGAGTAGCGAACTCGGCCTTCGAGGCCCTGAGCTTCCACCTGTCCGACAAGTGCGACGGGTGTGTTCACAACCAGTTCTGTCTGAAGGCGGCGGCCGAGACCGATGATCTGTCCCTCCTCCCTCACCTCTCAGCGCCAGAGAAGGGCGCGCTGAAGCGGCTGGGGATCGATACCATCGCCTGCCTCGCGCACCTGAAGCAGCCGGAGACCGGCGCCTCGGGCACCTCGCCGACGGCCCCGTGGGTGCCGGCGCCCGGACAGGAGGACCTGTGCCGCCACGCCTCCCACACCTGGCCGGTCGGCCCGCGCATCGACGAACTGGTGATGCGCGCCCGCAGGTACCGGCGCTGGCGAGGCGAGGATCTGGACTCCCCGCGCAGCTTCACCGCCCACGGGTACGGCTCACTCCCCTACTGCGACGCCACCCAGAACCCCAACCTGGTCCGCGTCTACATCGATGCCCAGCACGACCACCTGGAGGACCGGGTGTACCTGCTCGGATCGCGGGTGGTGGCGTGCAAGACGGGGGCGGCCGCGAGAAGCCGAAACGTGGTGGCGCTGGCGGAGGGTCCGCCGGACGAGGACCGGGAGCGCGCGCTGCTGCTGGAGTGGCTGCAGGGAACGCTTCGGGCCGTGCTGGAACTCGCCGAGCCCGACGCCACCGGCGAGGCGTGGGCCCCCATCCACCTCATCTTCTACGACGCGGCGGAGCAGCGTCTCTTCCTCGACGCCCTCAGCCGCCACCTGGGCGCCCTGGCTGGAGCTGCCCCGGCCTTCTACGACTTCGCCACTCAGCTCGCCGCCTTCGACTCCCCCGTGGCTACCTTCCTGAAGGAGGAGATCCGCCAGCTTCGCAACTACCCCATGCTCTGCCAGTCGCTGCAGGCCGTCTCCGCCTACCTCGGCTTCCGCTGGGACGAGACTGAGCCCTTCACGCGGCTCTTCCGCGAACGGCTCTTCGACGTGTGGCGGTCACTTACGGAGCCCGGCGAGGAGCCGGACTGGTTCACGGGACGAGCGCGCTTCGGCAGCCGGATCCCCCTGGAGCACGCCTACGCGGCCTGGGATGAGCTGGAGCCGCCCCAGGCGGGAGCCCGCGATGACTACGCACCCTACCGGGCCACGACCAGGGACCTGCTGACCCACTTTCAAGCGCGGCGGTTGGAGGCTATGGAGCACATCGCCTCCAGCTTCGAGGGAAACCGTCTGACTCAGAAGCGGGCCTTCAACCTGGTGGAGCTGGCGCGGTTCGACGACCGGGCCCGCCATCTGGCGCGCGCGCTGGAGGAGTTCGTCACCCTGGAGCGCCACACGGAGCTCCACGAATGGAAGACGACCCGCCACCTGGCTCCGGAGCGGCGCGCTCTGCTGGGTGAGACGCTGTTGCTGCGCTACGTGGAGGCTGACCAGGAACCGGACGTCGCCGCCGCCAACCGCCGCAATCAGGAACAGCAAGCCCAAAGGCAGCAGCTCATCGACGAGGCGCGCGCTGCCGAGCCCGACGCGGAGGACGCTCTTCTGTCACCCGAGCAGAAGAAGGCAACGCGCTGGGATCCCGAGGGCTTGCGCGTGCGCCTCCGCGTGGTAACCGAGGGGATGGACAGTGGCCTAGAGGAACTGCTGGCAGCGACGACCCTTGGGGCAGGCAGCTTCTGCGTGCTGCACCGCCGATGGACCTGGGACAGCCGCCTGTCCGAGGGGCAGCGGGAGAGCTTCACTCCCACTCCCAAGCAGCTCCTCTACGGCATGCGCTGCGAGCTGAGCAGGCTGGAGGTGGAGCGGGGTCCGGACGGGCGCCCCACCGCGGCCGTCACCGAGCTGTCTCTGCGCGGGGCCAGGGGCACGCACCCGCCGCTGGGCTACGTGTTCCGGCCCTTCCTCTTCCCCTTGGAGGAGGATACACTCTACACCCTGGACCCCAGCCCGGACAACTGGCCAGCCTGGTACGAGGCGCGCACGGTCCAGGCCCTCTCCGGCGCGGAGGCGGCCGGCGCGCCCGAGCTGGCGCCGCTCTACCTTCGCCTCTCCCGCCCACCAGGACCGCCCGCTCCCTGGCCTGCCGAAGCAGCCCGCGCTCAGGCTGAGTTCCTGGCGGGACTGGACGCCCTTCACGCCGAGGGTCTCCTGCACGACTTCGAGCCGGCCAAGCGCGCCATCCTTGGCGGCCTCGGCGAGTGCCCCATTCTGGTCGTCCAGGGCCCGCCGGGCACCGGCAAGAGTCACACCACCGCCTTCGCAATCCTCTCCCGCCTCCAGGGCGCCTTGGCGGCGGGGATGAACCTTCGGGTGCTGGTGAGCTGCAAGACGCACGCCGCCATCGATGTGCTGCTCTCCGCCCTCCTGGAGGCCCGCGAAGTCCTTCGGACCGCCCAGGCGACCTGCCCCGGCCTCTACGCGGCGCACTTCCACGCCGGGCTGCTGGGCGTGCCACTCTTCCGCTTCGACCCGAGGGCTGACACGCCTGAGGGTATCACGCCCCTCGCGAAGGAGCGAGAGAAGGGCCAGCCGCCCGCCCACAAGGCGCTGGGGGCGCAGGCCCAGTGCGTGGTGGGAATGACGCCCTCCTCCGCCTACAAGCTGGCGAAGGACTGCGGGAAGGAGCTGCTGGGGCAGGGGTTCTGCCAACTCGCGGTGCTGGACGAGGCGTCGCAGCTCAGCCTGCCCGAGGCTCTGATGTCGTCGCTCCTGGTGGAGGAGGGCGGCCCCCTCATGGTGGTGGGCGACCATCGCCAGATGCCGCCCATTCTGCGGCGAGACTGGGCCTCCGAGCCCCGCCGCACCTTCAGGGAGTACGCCGCCTACGAGTCCCTCTTCGAGACCCTCCTGCCGCGCTCCGCGCCACCCGGTGCCACCAGCGATGAGCGCCCCTGGACGCTGGTTCAGTTCGAGGAGAGC
>DASXUI010000457.1:0-6456 GCA_036504955.1 Armatimonadota bacterium | reverse complement strand
TTCGTGGTGACGTTCCCTTGCCACCGACCCAGCCCCAGACGAAGGAATGGGGGCAGAGCCGGCCGTGCTCTGCCCCCGGTTGGGGAGAAGGCCCGGGTGCAAGGGAGGGCACCCGAGCCGTTCCTGGAGGTTCCCCGCCCCGTGTCCTGGCCCCCGGACTGCCGCTCCGCAGAGGAGGCCAGCAACACGCTTCTGACCTCTTACGCGCTCAGCGCCCAGGCGGCCCTGCCAGCCGGTGGGGCGTCCTCCCTAGAGAAGCGCGGCTCGTCCCCTTTCCCCGGTCCGGACGCGTACCACGTCCGAAACCGGGCTGGTGAAGACTTTGCCGTCGCCAATCTCGCCGGTTCTGGCGGCGTCCAGGATGGCATCCACCACATCCTCCACCTGCTCATCTTGGACCACCGTCTCCACCTTGACCTTGGGGATGAGCGTCACCGCATACTCCGCCCCTCGGTAGTGCTGGGTGAAGCCTCTCTGCTTTCCACAACCACGAACCTCCGTTACGGTAAGCCCGTTGACGAGGAGATCCTGAAGCCGTTTCCTGACCTCCTCAACCGATGCTGGCCTTAGGAATGCCTCTACCTTTGTCATTTCCTTCCCTTGCTGCCACCGCTCGGCGCCGCCCAGGGGCAGCGCGTCCGCCCTGGTTCGGTCGGGCCCAACCTGGCCCGGCTCCTGGCTCGTGCCTGGGGATGGCCGCCGCGCCCGGTGGCAGCGGCCGGGTCACCCCCAGGCTGAGCCGGCTGCCCTCAAGAGGCGGCAGTGGTCTTGCTCGCCTTGGGCGAGGGAGAGCCGAGGCCAGGGCCGACGGGCGCGTAGTCGCCACCACCCATGTGGTTGAGCACGAACTCGGGGTACGCCGCGGCGCCATGCTCGTGGAGGTCGAGACCCTCCAGCTCGCCATCGCGGCGGACCCTCAAGGTGCCGGTCGCCTTCACGGCGTACATCAGCCCCATCGCGATGGCGAAGGTGGCCAGCGTAACGGTGGCGCTACCGATGAACTGAGCGGTAAGCTGCGACATGCCGCCGCCGTAGAAGAGGCCGGTGACCGGGCTGGCGTTGTCAGCGCCAGTTGGCGTTGGAGCGCCGAACTTACCGCAGGCAAAGAACCCCAGGCTGAGGGTGCCCCAGATCCCGTTGAAGCCATGGACCGCCACGGCGCCCACCGGGTCATCGATGCGCAGCCACTCGATGAAGTCAATCGCCATCACCACCACAACGCCGGCCACCAGACCAATCCACACGGCACCGGTGGCGTTGACCCAGTAGCAGGGGCAGGTGATGGCGACGAGGCCCGCCAGGAAGCCGTTGACCGTGATACCGCAGTCCCAGACCTTGCCCCTTGGGTACACATAGGCCATGGCCGACAGGCCCGCAGCACAGGCCGCCAGGGTGGTGTTCATGGCAACCCGGCCGATGCCCTGGATGTCCATCGCCGACAGGGTGCTGCCGGGGTTGAAGCCGTACCACCCGAACCAGAGGATGACACCGCCGACCGACGCGATGACCAGGTCGTGCCCAGGAGGCAGTCCGCCGCCGTCTCTCTTGAAGACGCGTCCGAGGCGCGGACCCAGGACGATGGCGCCGGCCAGAGCGATGAAGCCACCGATGGTATGGACCACCGTCGAGCCCGCGAAGTCGTGGAAGGCGGCCGGCTTGATGGTGTTGAGCCAGCCGTCAGGTCCCCACGCCCAGTGCCCGATGATGGGGTAGATGAAGCCGCTGACGCCCACGCTGTAGAACAGGTCGCCCACGAAGCCGGTGCGTCCCAGCATGGCGCCTGAGGTGATGGTGCTGCACGTGTCCGCGAAGGCGAACTGGAACAGCCAGAAGGCCGGCATGGCGATTCCGGTGGCTCCGTAAGTCTCTGGAGCGCCGATCAGGAAGAAGTATTGGTGCCCGATGTAGGGGTTGCCTGCCCCAAACATGAAGGCGAAGCCGAAGGCCCAGAAGAGGAGTCCGCACATACAGGTGTCCACGATCCCCTCGAGGATGATGTTCACGGACTCCTTTTGGCGAGCGAAGCCCGCCTCCAGGCACATGAAGCCGGCTTGCATAAAGAACACCAGGAAGGCCGCGACGAGCGTCCACATGGTGTTGATCGGGTTGATGTAGGGAGCGGGAGCCGGGGTGTCGGCCCCTGCCGAGGTGAACAGCAGGGAACTGACCACGGCGATCACGCCGTAGAGCAGTACCAAGCCGAGCAGCTTGCCGCCCAGGGCCGAAGCGAAGACTCTGCGGCCTTCCCTTTGCCGTAGTGCCGATACGATGCCTAGTGTCACGGGGCTACCTCCGGTGCTCTCTCTGTCCTCACGATTAGAGGGTTGCCCGAGCGTGCGCTCTCGGTTCGCGCCTTGGTCGTGACGGCCACTTCGACCAATCGCGCCCCTGAACCCACCCTCCCTCGGGGGGGCCAGGGTACCCAGCCGGGATACTCCAGTGTCCCGGTATCTCGTGAGATGCCGCCGTCCTCGCCTGGCTCGCGCCTTTGCGGCCGGTACGCGCACCCTCCGCGCTGAACCCCGTGGGTGCGCCGCGGGCCTCGCAAGGACTGCCCGCCATCTATAGGTTAGGGAAGCGGTGTTACGCCAAAATGCACGGGGGGTTGCGCCTTTGTGTCACCGGTGTTTCGAGGATGTAACAGGCGGGAGGGCGGGTCGTAGGGTCGTAGGGTCGTGGGGTCGTAAGGTCGTAGGGGAGGGGCCTCCGAGGGTGGGGGGCTGGGACCTGTCGGACGGGTCGGACCGGTCGGACGGTGAGAGCCCTGGGGGCAGCCCATCAGCAAGGCCGGGGATCCGCGCCCAGTGGAGATCCGCCCGGCGATTCACCATCGGGCACCACCCCCATCGGTTCCACGACGCGGCCCCCCTGAGGCCCTTACACCCCCCCAACCTACGCTTGGTATTGTGATGATGACTTTCCCTTGTCGCCGCTCCTGCTCTTCTCTGTGTTCCTCTGTGCCCTCTGTGCCTCTGTGGTGAGGCAGTCTACCGACTACGGCTGCAGCAGCCCGAAGAGGGCCATGGCTTCGGCTTGGCTTCGGACCAGGCCTTCGTCCATGGCGATGGAGAAGTGGCAGTCCACGAAGCTGTAGAGGGAGGCGAAGTCGGCCCGGGGGGCGGGGTAGAAGCTCTCGCGGACCCGGTAGCCCTCCGGGTTCTCCATGGGCCCGTTTGCCTGCATGCCCGCGGCGACCTCCCCCTGGTGGCCGTAGCGGCTGTTGTGCAGCGGCGCCCTCACCGTCCTCGTTCCAAGCCCCACGATATAGCTGATCCCCAAGGGGTTGGCCCCCAGCGTGTTGTCACAGCTTCGCAGCAGCCAGTCGCGGTAGGTCGCCTTCCGGGTCAGGGCCCAGGCCCAGGCGACCGGCATGGCGTAGTGGAGCTGCGCGCCGGTACCCCAGGAGATGGGCGCGCCGGGGTGGCGGAGGAAGCTGTACGGCATCCTGGAGCTGTCCGCGATGAAGGTGTCCGCCGTGCGTAGGAGCGCCGACCTGACGGCGTGCTGGAGCGTGGGGTCGGCCTTGGCGGCCGGCACGCGAGCATAGGCCCAGGCGCCGCGGCTCTGGTCGTAGACGTTGTACTCCCCCACCTCCGCCTGGGGGTTCCGAGACCACACGCAGGAGGCGGCGAAGTCCTGGCGGAAGCGGGACTCGCCGGTGGTCAGCAGCAGCTCCGCGGCGGCGTAGGTTCTGGGCGAGTGGTAGGTTCCATAGGCGGCCGGCAGGCTGAGGTCGGCGGGTCGATGGCCCTCCGCCCAGGCGTAGGCGCGCCGGGCGCGGTCCAGGAAGCCGGCGGCCTCCTGGGCGCGGCCCAGTGACCGCCAGAGGCGTGACGCCTGCGCCATCGCGCCCGCGAAGCTGAAGGAGCCCACCGCGTCCTTCGCGTAGGCGTAGTCGCCCCGGTCATCCAGCTCCACCGTCTGGATGAAGTTGGGGTCGCCCGCCGATTCCGTTCCGTCGAAGACGCCGCCGTTCGCGTCCTGAAGGCCGATCCAGAGGCGAAGCGCCCAGTAGGCCTCATCGAGGATGTCGGGGATGCCGTTGGCACGCTCCGGGATCGCGAGCTGACCGTCCTTGAACTTGCCGGGAGCCGTCTCGTAGGCGTCCATCAGGATCTGCGCCACGTCCAGGTGGCTGCGCGGGTTGTAGTCGCCCGCGTCGTGGTGGCCGCCGTAGGCGCGGATCTTAAGCGCCTCCTCGCCCCGCCGCACCGCCAGGGTGGCGATCTCCGGCAGGTCCAGCCTGCGGCCGTAGAGGCGCACATCGGAGAGCTGCTTGCCGGCGGCCTCCGGGCCGGTGAGGAAGCCCAGCTCCAGCGTGTCCGGCGAGGGGGTCTCGGGCGCGAGGGTCTCGCCCATGGGGCGGCCGTCCAGGTAGAGGGAGAGCTCTCGCCGGCCCTGCCGGGAGGGGCTCAGGGCGACCGCCAGGTGGTGCCAGCGGCCATCGCCTACGCGCCCGGCGCTCAGCTCCTGCCCCCCCGCGCCGGAGGAGGCCCTCAGCACGCCCCAGCTCGCGGCCAGGGCCAGGGACGACGCCTCCGCCTGGCCCTTCCGCAGTCGCACGAGCGCGCCGTCGAACTGGTCGCCCCTGGCGTAGCGGAACCAGAGCGCCACGGTGCAGCCCCGCGCCCAGGGCAGTTCGAGGCCCGGGGCGGTCGCGTTCAGCGGAGTGCCGGCGAGCGTCGGACCCAGCACCTTGTGGCTGCCGGGATAGACGAGGTTGTCCGGCGAGAAGGGCGGCTCTGGGATGCCGGACCGGAGGGCGGGAGCGGCCGGGATCACACTCCTTAAGCTGCCGTCCAGAGGCCAGCGCGCGGCGAGGTCGGGGTCGTGGTCCAGGGCGAGCAGCCTCGGGTCCGGGGCTGTTCGCTGGGGTCGATGGGTATCCACCTTCGTGGAGAGCACCTCGATCTCGTGGGGGGCGAGGCGGCTCTGGGTGGTCGGCAGGATGCCCGCGTGGTGGCACGCGATGCGGCGCCACTCGCTGTAGGGCGGTCCCAGCGCGATGCCGCACCGCTGGGCGAAGACTCCGGCGGCCTGGGCCCGGAAGGCGCGGCGGTAGAGGTCGTCCCGCACCTCGAAGGTGGTGCTGCGTCCCACCCCCGGCACGCTGAGGAAGTACCTGCCCGGCCGGTGGAAGGCGGTGAAGTCCAGCAGGTAGACGTTCTCGCCGGAGTGATCGACGCCGCGCCGCCCCTCGTTCCGCACGCCGGAGACGTGGATCAGGCGAGCGCTGCCGGTGAAGGCGGGCCTGCGGGTGCCGGCATCGCAGAGCTTAAAGCTGGGGGCGGCGCCGAAGAAGAGCGCGGGGTTGGCTCCGGGCGGACCGCCCTCTGGGAAGGAGCCCATCCACCGGCCCAGGTAGGCCCTTCGCGGGCCGGTGCTGGCCAGGTACCCAAGCTGGTTCACCTTCAGTGAGCGGCTGAGGCTGTTCCGGTCCCCGAAACGCAGGGAGGCGGCGCCCTCCGCCGTGGTCAGACGGGGGTCCAGCTCCACGTCCACCTGATCCCCGTCCTTCACGGGGCGAGCAATCTCCAGGTAGATCTCATGCATCGGGAGTACCTGGAAGGGCCAGCCCACGGGAAGGTAGGTGTCGATGCAGCTCCGACGGCCTATCCGGGTGACCGCCACCGGCAGCCCGGCGACGCGGACGTGGTACGCGCTCACGTCCGTTGCCGCGTCGGGCGCCGAACAGGGGCCGATCTCCAGCATCAGAAGCCGAGGGCCCACGGGCTCCACTCGCCGGAGACCCAGCACCGCCCGGTCCACGGAACCATCGCGGGGGGGCTCCTTGGCGCCCGGTCTATAGGTGAAGCTCTGCGCTGTGTGGCCGCCGGTGACCATCAGTCCCTCGGTCCCCTGCGCGATCACGAAGTACCGCTTGCCGGGGCGGAGAGGACGGAGAAGGGTCAGCGTCACCTCGGCGCGCTCGAAACGGGGCAGTGGGCAGCCCTTGGGCCCCGGGAGCTCCACCACGCGTCGGGCCTCCGCCGCCTCCGGCCGCACGAAGCGCTCGTAGGCGTAGGCGGGGTCCTGGAAGCTGAGGATGCGGTAGGAGTCAGCCTTCCCACAGGCGTCGGTGATGCTGGCGCCGAGGGTCACCCGGACGTGCGTGGCATCAGTGGCCCAGGCACTTCGCAGCCCCAGGGAGGTCCGCACGGCCACCCGGTCATCGGGCAGCCCCCGGAACTCCGCCACCGACATCCCCGCCGCCGGCCTCCCCTGCGCCACCACCAGCAGCGAGACCACCAGGCAGTGTGCCAGCCGCATCCTTGCCTCCAGGGAACGTCACCACCAAGACACCGGGAACTGCCCTACCACAGAGGACACAGAGGGGAGACTGAGGGGGTGTAGGGGCGGGTCGTAAGGTCCTGGGGGAGGGGTCCCAGGGTAGGTGGGAGGTCGTGCCGGGCGAACTGCCCCTCACGCCCCTACCCCCTCGCCCGCGCGGCGGGC
>DASXUI010000456.1:0-1871 GCA_036504955.1 Armatimonadota bacterium | reverse complement strand
CCACGTAAGGCAGGGCGGCGCCGGAGTCGCCGCACTCCAGACAGGCGGCCGCCCACAGGCTAGGTCCTGCGATTCCTTCACCTCTTCACCTTCTCACCTCTTCACCTCTTCAGTTCCTCCTAGCCCTGCCGCCTACCGAGGACCTTGGGAATCACGCGTACCGCAACGAGGGTCTTGCCGGCTAGGCGGCCGACGACGGTCACGAGCTGGCCGAGTGGCGCCAGGGAGATGGGCATCCACTTCTCGCCCCACAGCACCCAGGGCTGGTTTTCCGACCGCACCCGGTACACGCGGCCGCCATCCAGCGCTAGGTCCAGCTCCTGGTCGCCCAGCACTCGGGTAACCCTTCCGGTGAGGCTGACCTCGCGTTCCCTACGCTTGTCCAGCTTGGCGGGTCTATCGATAGGATCAGGGGTCTCTTCCTTAGCCGTGGTGCGAAGGGACAGCGGAAGCAGCGGCCCACCCTTGGGTCGCGATGACTTCTTCATACCTTGGAACCTCCTCAAACCCAGCTTCCCAACTTCGCGGCGGAGGGGCCAGTGGGGCCCAACCTCCTGCCGGGTCAGGCGCTAGACTGGCGCCTGGGCCTTGGTATCTGGACCGGGAGGGGCACGGGGGCTCTGAGACGTGCGTGGAGCGGGCAGGGGCAGGCCGCCGACGACCGAGCTCCCACTCCCGCGTAGCCGTGGAGTCAGATGGCTGGCAGCGGGATCACCTGTCAGGTAGGCGTCACCCGAAGGGTGGACGGCCGCCAAGTCGGGGTCGCTTCGCTCCCCAAGGAGCGCGCGAGGGCGTCTCGGCACTTTGGTCGTAGGCTGCTTCGGCAGGGGGTACGAGCCGGGCCGACGCCGCACACCGGACGCCGGCGCGATGCGGCGCCCCAGAGTGACGGCGGCGCGTCCGCACAGGCGGGGGCAGGCGCGGGCATCGGCCCGCGCGCCCTCAGAGGCTAAGCTGAAGGCCGCAAGCAGAGCCACACCAAGGATGCGCAGCGCTCGCGTACAGTCAGTCATGGTCACTGGGTTAGAGTCAGGATGCAGCGACCGGGTTCCTTGTGGGGCGTGACTCAGCAGCACCTGCATTGGCATCGCTCTGCATCACCCATTGTGGGCTCCGCTGGTGTACATAGTAAGAGAGCTCTCCGCCCTAGCCCTAGTGTTCTCTGGCCACAGGCGCTTCCGGGCAGGAGAGGGCTGCTTCGCTCTGCACTTGTGTGCCTGAGCTGCTAGCAGCCAACCTTGTATTCCATATGGAAAGGGCTCCCAATGCTGATCAGTCAGGAGATGAACGCGGCGATCAACGAGGAGATCGGCCGCGAGCTCGAGGCGTCCCACCTGTACCTGAGTCTGGCCGCCTACGCCAATGGTATGACTCTCAAACGGCTGTCTTCGTTCTTCTTCAAACAGGCCGCCGATGAGAGGGAGCACGCTCTCAAGTTCGTGAACTACGTACTGGACGCCGGCGGCACTGTGGCCATCCCCGCGGTGCCCGCTCCCCAGGCCAGCTTCTCCTCGCTGGAGGAAGCGATGAAGCTCGCGCTGGACTGGGAGGTGACCATCACCCACCGGATAGACGACCTGATGAAGCTTGCCGTTCAGCAGCAGGACTTCATCGCGCAGGACTTCCTCCGCTGGTTCCACACGGAGCAGCTAGAGGAGGTCTCCACCATAGACAACCTGCTGCGCGTGGTCAAGCAAATCGGCCCCAACGTGATCTTCATTGAGGCTTACCTGGGGCATGCCTAACGGCGCGTCGTAGGGGAAGGGCCCCGGGATAGGTGCTGGGTTCTGGGAAGGGCCTCAGAGGGTGAAGGCTGGTGAATCTGTGTGGGTTAGGGATCCCCGGCCGTCCGTCCGGCGGTGAATCGCCGG
>DASXUI010000455.1:0-25552 GCA_036504955.1 Armatimonadota bacterium | reverse complement strand
CTGAGCCCCCTGAGCCCCCTGAGCCCCTTCAGTCGCCTAGCCCTTCAGTCCCCTATCCTGGTGGGTCGGCGATCTGCTTGATCCTGAAGTATCGGCCGTCCAGGGTGGTGGAGCCGATGGCCTCACGGCGCACGGTGGGGTCGCCGGGGTTGCTGAACCACACGCCCTGCCCCCAATGCCAGGTGCCTGCGCGTGAGTTGGTGCCACGGTCCAGGGGCCACAGGTTCGGGAAGTCGTCCTCACCCTCGAACATCAGGTCCGTGACGTGATCTGGGGAGTAGGCGTCCCAATCGTCGAAGCCGTCCTCCTCCAGGGCCACCTTGAAGTCATCGGCGGCTCTGCCCCGAGGGGTGGTGACCCGGCGCACGATGCTATCGCGGCCCGGCCAATTGGGAACCCCGATCCACCGGTTGCGCGTCGCCAGCTTCTGGCGCCCGTCGCGGTAGTAGGGCGTCCCCATCAGCCATACGGGGTTGCGGTACCGTCCCAGAGGCTTGACCCAGATCATATCGATGGGGTCCCCGCGGCTCATGCCGGTGGGAGCGGTGGAGGGGGTGGCGCCGCCGGGACCCAGGGGAGGGCCGGGAGGAGGAGGGTTCACACCCCCCTTGCCCGGGCCACCGGGCCCCGCGCGCATCACCTGGTGCGCCCCGGTGTCAGCGTTGATCATCTTGCTCGCGAAGTCCGCCGCCTTCTGGGCGCCCTCGATGATCTCGGGGATGTTAATGGTGAGCCCGTTGTCGTAGCTCATCTGCAGCTCGGAGCCCACCTGCCACTCGATGCCCAGGTCCTTCTTCACCAGATCCCAGTTCTGGGTCCAGGTGGCGCCCAGGAGGCTCGCCTTGATGTACGCGTAGAGGCTGAAGAGCAGCTTGAGCTGCGCCTTGAGGGACTCGCTGTACCTGAACTTGAGGTGGCGGTCCTGGTAGTAGAGACCCACCGTGCCGCCGGCCTTCACGTCGAAGCTGGCACCGGCGCGAGCCCCCAGTCCCGCGGCGATGTAGCCCACCTCGAAGGCGCCCAGTACCTCCGCGGCGGCCTTCAGCTCCGCGTGGATGTTGGCGTCCAGGGAGATCCGACCGCGGATCTCGAGCTGGGCGAGGCCCCGGAACTCCCCTAGCAGCAACAGGGCGGCGATGCCGCCGACCAGCGGGTACCCCCCCATCAGGGCGGCCCCTACCAGCGATCCCCCCAGCACCAGCGCCGCCTGCCCGTAGCTGAGACCGATGTGAATGTCCTTCAGGATTCCCGGGCCCAGTGAGAAAGCGAAGTCGGCGCCGGCCCCCCCGCTGGCTATCAGGTCCACCGTGCTGACGAGCTCCGGTATGAGGATCTTGGCGAGCTTCACGTCCTTGAACCCATCGCCCCAGTGTTTGGCCTTGGAGTAGGCGTCGAAGATCGTCCAGTTCGGCAGGACCACCACGATATCGCCCAGCCTTCCCTGCCGGATTTCGGGACCCGTTCCGCCGGGAGCCGCTGTCGCGCCGGAGGTTCCGCCGGTGCCGGCGGGCGTGGTGGTGACCGGGGCGGTTGTGCCCCCCGGCGCCCCCGCGTCGGTGGGCCCGCCGCCGCCCGCAGGCTGGCGCTGAAGGGTGGGCCCCGCCGACTGCGTGATGGGAGGCGCCGCCCCGCCGCCGATCACGGCATCGGCGGTGCGGTTTGCCTCGCGCTCCAAGGGGTCGCCTGGCGTGCCGACGTCGGCGCTCTGGCGCTGAGGCTGGGTGGCGCCCCTGCTCTGCTGCGCCACGTGGGTCAGCTCGTGCGCCAGGAGATGGCGGCCTTCGTGCGTTTCGGGCGCGTACTCCCCCGCGCCGAACACCACGTCCCGGCCAAGGGTGTAGGCTCTGGCATCAACGGAGCGCGCGGCCTCGGCGGCCCGGGTGTCGGTGTGGACGCGCACATCGCCCAGGTCGTGCCCAAGCTGGGGGCCCATGGTGTCCCTGATGGCAGGGCTCAAGGCGTGTCCGGACGAGCCGCCGGGATGGGAGCCCGATGGGACAGAGGCTGGGCCGGGGTGGCCGCCGGGGCGTAAGCGGCGCTGAACCGCCAGGTTGCCCACGGTTCGAGGGACGCTGGGCAGGGCGGGAGCGGGCGCGGGGGTGCCGCCCGCGCGGTCGCGGACCTGCCGCGTCTGCGGCCTCTGGGGCTCCGGCTCCTTCGCCGGCCTCTCAAGCACCTTCGTCTTCTCGGTCACGCCTCGTCCCTCACTCCCCCTGGGCAATCAGTGCGTGGTACTGCTTGAAGTCGGCCGTGGAGGGGATCTTGCCCTGCTTCATGAGCTGCCGGGCCATCGCCCGTATGAGCTCCGCCATGGTGATGATCTGCCCATCCTGGGCGGCCAAGAAGGCCGCGTCCAGGGCCACGTTGCGGATGTCGCCCCCGGCGATGGGGAACTGCTTCGCCAGGAAGCCGCAGTCCACGTCGGCGCCCAGGGGGACCTCCGGCGGAAACATCTGGTGCCACAGCCTCTCCCGGTGCTGCTCATCCGGCATGGGGAACTCCAGCACGTAGTGCATCCTCCGGGAGAAGGCCTCGTCGATGTTCCGGCTCAGGTTGCTCGCCAGGATCACGGCTCCGTCGTAGGACTCCATCCGCTGCAGCAGGTACGCGAGCTCCAGGTTGGCGTAGCGGTCGTGGGCATCCTTCACCTCGGAGCGCTTGCCGAAGAGCGCGTCGGCCTCATCGAAGAAGAGGATGGCGTTGCTGCAGTGGGCCGCTCGGAAGATGGCCTCCAGGTTCTTCTCCGTCTCCCCGATGAACTTGCTCACCACCCCGGAGAGGTCGACCTTGTAGAGGTCCAGCCCCAGGTCGCGGGCAAGGACGCTGGCGGTCATGGTCTTGCCGGTGCCGGAGGCGCCCGCGAAGAGGACCTTGAGCCCCTTCCCGGTTGCGGCGCGGCGCTCGAAGCCCCACTGGAAGTAGACCACGTGGCGGTACCGGATCGCCGAGGCGATTTCCTGTACCCGCCGCAGCGTCGAGGGGGGAAGCACCAGGTCGTCCCAGTTGTAGGGAAGCGAGACCTTCACGGCAAGGCCGCCCAGGTTCTGGTCCGACTGCCCCCGGGCCGCCTCCACCAGCAGGTCGGCAAGGAGGCGGGGCTCGGCAGTGCCGCACGCGACCAGCCGGAGCCGCGCGTCGGCCACCGCGCCCTCTATCTGGCCGGGGGTCAGCGAGAAGCGGTTGGCCAGGTCACGGACCACCGCCTCGGAGGCGTGGCACCCGGAGTGCTTCAGCGCGGCGACCCAGTGCTGGCAGCGCTGCGCGTGGTTGGGCTCCTCGAAGGCGAAGGAGAGCGCGGGCAGACCCTGGACGAGCCCTCGCCACGACGACCCCGGCTCGCAGGACAGGATGAGCGGTCCGCGTCCCCGAGCCAGGGCCTCGATCAGCAGGCGGGCCTCGGGGAGAGGCCGTCCTGAGGAGTCGAGGAGCTGCTCACCACGCCGTACCAGCAGGCCCGCGCCCAGCAGCCGCTTGCGAAGCACGACCTTCCGGGCGGCTTCCAGGGGGGGCTCGCCGCTGGAGCGGAGCGCCTCCAGGTCGAGGACCAGCAGGGGGCGACCCTCGTCGCGGCACGCCGCTTCGGCAACGGCCTCCCGGCCCGACCCAGGCCGGCCCTCCAGGACGAGCATCGGGGAGGGACCCTCCCCCGTGGCGGCCACCTCGCGAAGCGCCGAGGTGATGCGCTGGAGCTCGCCGCGGCAGCCGGGCGCGACCGGGACGTCGTCCCAGCCGGCGGTTGGCGTACGCAGAGAGACCGCCTGCGCGAGCTCCGGCTCGTGCCAGGGCAGGCCGAGCAGGAAGTGGGACGCGGCCGGCGCCAGGGAGAAGCCGCCGGTCAGCCAGAGGGGGCGGTCGGGCGCGGGGGCGATGGGCACCAGCAGCCCGCTTCGGAAGAGCGGCGCTTCGGGCGTCAGGAGCTCGCGCAGGCGGTGGCGCTCCTCCCGGGAGGGGCTGATGAGCCGGAGGGCCAGGTCGCGGGTGGGCCAGCGGCGCGTCACGTCGTTGTTGAGGTAGGCGTAGATCGTCTCGTACTTGAGGTCGAACTCCGGCGCCAGGGCTACCAGCAGCAGGTCACGCTCAGGGTCGGTCAGGCCGAACTCCGCAGCCACGCGGCTCAGGGGAAGGTCCGGCCCCTCACGCTCGCGGTTCGCCCGGCGCAGGGCCTCCGCTTGCTCCGTGTGCCATCGAAGCGTGGACACGTCGCCCGGCGCCCCCGAGGGTCCGCCTACCAGGCTGTCCACCTGCTCGTCGGTGACGTAGAGGCCCCGAAACTCATCCAGGGAGAGCTGGTAGGCGGCGCGAAGGTACAGGATCTCGCGATGCAGCAGCAGATCCAGCCGAGGCAGCTCGGCTTCCAGATGCTCCTGAGGGCCCGCGAAGAAGCCTGAGTCCATGAGGAGCTACTCCGCCGGGAAGAGGCACAAAGGGCGGTCGTCCAGCCACTCCAGTGAGTAGGTGGCGCGCGTCAGGCCGGCGACGTTCAGGATAAGCTGAAGCGGCGGAGGACTCAGCTCCACGACCCGGCGGGACTCCTCCTCGTGCAGACAGGCCCTGAAGTCGAGGAAACTGCCCTGGAGGTACGGGAGTCCTGAGTGAGCGAAGCCCGGCAGTCGCGACGCGAAGGCACGAAGCACCCCCTGAGCGGGCACGCTCAGCGCTCGGTCAAGGGCGGGCCGAAGCCCCAGGGCGCGAGGGAGCGCGAGGGAGGTGAGGTCCTCCGGGAGGCGACTCAGACGAGCCAGCACCTGCGCCAGAGCGGGGTCCTCGTCGGCGGCCTGGCGGGCCTCCTCGCTCCCCAGGCCGATCACGCTCTGTGATCCGGGATGCCGCTCCGCCGCGCTCAGCAGGGCTGGGTCCGCCAACAGCAAGGAGGGTATGGAGCCCTCACCACCGAGCTGGGCGCCCAGTGTCCCCAGCACCGCCTCCGGCGCGCGCCCACCACACCTTGTGATGGCCCGCCACTCCCCGCGCTTGCCACCCAGAAGCAGCGCCAGCTCCTCCCCGCCGGCTCTTGTACGGGCCAGCACCCAGGTGGCGCCCTCGGGAGCTTCGCCCGGCCCGGGCCAGGCGTTCAGCGCGCGAAGGAAGCCCCGAAGGTGCGCGGGCCCCACTCGCTTGCCCCAGTCCGACAGCCCGTCTATCGACAGCGTGGGTGGGATGGCGAGCAGATCCCGCGCGACGGGATCGGCCCAAAGGAGCGGGGCGCGATCGTGCCCGAGGCACTTCAGCAGCAGGAGGAAGCGAACGACCTTGTCCGCGCTCACGTCTCCCGCGGCAGGCCAGCCCTGGGTGTCCTCCTCCAGGGGGAGCTCCGCCAGCAGCGGCAGCAGCAGGAACAGGCCCCCGAAGGGGGTGTAGCGGGCTTCCGACGCGCCCTCGGCCGGACCCGCGCCGCTGCCGACCACCAGGCCTTGGGCCACCTCCGCCACCCACCCGGCGGGACAGCGCAGCAGAGGAGCCAGCGGCTCGGAGTCGGCCCCCAGGGCGTCGTAGAGCCCGGCGAGACTCCCGGCGCTCAGCGCGGCGAGAAGGTCGCGCCGCCGATCGTCGGACGCGGCGTGCAGGGAGCGGTGCAGGCGCACCAGCGCCCGCGCCGCCGACAGCAGGGGCGGCCCCCCCACGTCGTTGGCCTCCAGGCACGCTCCCAGGTAGAGCCGCAGAGAGGCCCGCCACTCGTCGTCGGCCAGCAGGAGATCGGCCCCCGCTGTCTGCCACGCGGACCAGGCGGCGCGGAAGCAGCTCATCTCCGACCCAGCCGCGCCTACCCCCGCCACGGCCTGCAGAGCGCGCCGGGAGTCCTGTACAGTGAGCGCCCTCAGCACCGCGCGAAGCTCGTCCGGCGCCATTCCCAGCAGCGCCGCCTGACCCTGGGCCGGGTCGTCGCAGAGGGCGGTCCGGAGCGCCGAGGAGGCGGGGAGCATCCGCAGCCCCACAAAGCGGGCGTAGTACCATCGATTGCCGGCTGTGCCCGCTGCCGTATCCACCAGGAAGCGCGCCAGCAGAGCGGCCGGGCTGGGAAACCACAGAACGTCCTCCCCATCGTCCCCATCACGAAGGGCAAGCCCAAGGGCCTCCGCGATCCGCTCCGAGGATGCCCGGGTCACCTGCTCCCGATCCCAGGCGGCGTTGATGTCCACGTTCACCTCCAGCCGCCTGATGAGCCACACGCCGGTATCGGCCTCGGGGAAGCCCCGCGCCAGATGTACCCGCAGGGACTCCCCCAGCCCCCGCGTGAGCGCCGCATCCCCCAGCTCCCGAACGCGGCGAGGGTCAGGGCAGTCCGCCGGAACCAGATACTCCGCCCTGAGCCGCCGGATGAGCAGACGGCTCGGTTGTGTGTCCATCTTGGTGCTCCAGCTAAGGGAGTGAGGGGGTGAGGGGGTGAGGGGGTGTAGGAGCCCCAGAAGATGGGGGACGGTGGCCTTGGCGATAGGGTGTGCCCAGAGGCCCATCGCCAGGCGGTGAATCGCCGGGCTCCGAGGCCCAATCCCGCTGAAGCGGGGTTCTGAACCACCGTGGCACCCTGGCGTCGGAACCCTCCTTTGAGGAGACTTAAGCCCCGGAGCCCAGCGATTCACCTCCGGGCACCCCCTGTCGCCGAAACCACCGTCCCCCCATCTGCTGTGGCCCGTACACCCCCTCACTCCCTTCAGCCCCTATCAACTCCTCCAGCACCTGGATAGCGCCGCTGATTCGGAGGATGGTGGCCCTCAGCTTGGCTTGTTTGGTTTCCAGCTCGGCCAGGATCTGCTGGCCAGAGGCCAACTCGGCGCGGAGCTCGTCCAGGCGCTGCTGCAGCTTCTCTTTCATGCCTTCGCCTTGGCGGAGAGGCCCTCGACCTTCTTGAGTCGCGAGTCCAGGGCGTCCGTCAGCGCCTTCAGGTCGCGCAGCGCCTCGATGACAACCGCCTCAAAGCCCTGAAGGGTGAGCTCCTTGTAGCCGTGAGGGCCCGTCCCTACCCACTCCGGAAACACGGGCTCCACCTCTTGGGCCAACAGGCCCATGAGCGGGCCGGGACGCCCACGAACCGCCCCTGCGTCCCGCCACTGGAAGCTCACGCCGCGAAGTCGAAGCAGCTTGTCCAGCGCGCCGGAGAGGGGCTGCACGTCCTGCTTCAGGGCCTCGTCTGAGATCAGGGTCCAGAAGATACTGGTCGTGGAGCGCGGCAGCCCCTCGACGGTCAGGTCGCCGATGAGGTGCAGCTTCACGTTGGGGAACTCGGTGCCCACGCCCACGAAGCCATCGGTGCCGAAGGGGTTCACCAGAACCCTGTTGTTGCCGCCCGGTCCGCTGCTTCTGAGGTAGAGGTTGGTGGTGTCGGAGTGGAGGTCCACGGCGGACCCATCCGTGCGCAGGTCCACGTGCTTCCCGGCGTCGCCCAGCCGGATGCGGTCGCCGACCACCTGCAGCTTGGTGGCGGGGGCGTTGGTGCCGATGCCCACGCGGTTGTTCACGCCGTCGAAGGCGACGTTGCCGCCGGCGGCGGCACGGACGAAGAGGACGTTGCCCCCCACGTCGCCGATACGCGAGCCCCACAGGTTCAGGGTGGCCGGGCCGTCGTCCCGCCCGAAGTCGCCCACGACGCTTAGGGCCAGGGTCGGGGCCGCGGTGCCGATCCCCACCTTACCGTCGTTCTTGATGACCACGCGGGTCACGTTGCCGCCGGCCCGGAGCTGGAGGTCGTGATTGGTCATCGTGGAGACGATGCCGCCGTTGCCGTCCGCCCCGAGCAGAACCTCGTGGACGCCGCCGTCCGCCTTCACGTTGATGTAGGTGCCGGCCGGCCCCTGCACCGTCAGCGCGCGGTCCGGGGCGGGGGTGCCGATGCCGACGAGGCCGCCGCTGAGGACCGTGAGCTTCTCATCGAGGGTGCCGTCGTCCTTCAGCGGGCCCACCGCTAAGCGGTTGTCCGCCTGAGCAGCGGGGCCAAGCAGCACCTGGAGGGAGCGGCCGCCCATCTGAGCGGGCGTCTTGCCAGCGTCGCCGGAGCGCAGGATCTGGAGCGGCGTGTCGTGGTCCTGCCCATCGGCGGCCCGGAGGTCCAGCCTGCCCCGGGTGAGGCGCACGTCGCCCTCCGCGCGGAGGTGGCCCTCTACCCACACCAGGTCGGGGCCCGGCGGCTGGTAGTACGCTTTGGAGGAGTCCTTGGAGAGGAAGCCTGGCACAGGGTGCTTGGTGAAGCCCGTGTTCGCGGGATCGTCGGGGTCCTTCGAGCGGTCCCGGAGGCGCAGGGCGCCGTCCGACGCCAGCACCGACTCGGCGACGACCCCCAGGTTGCGGCGGAAGCGGGCGATCTTGTGGCTGTCCGTGTCGGCGGGATCGCTGTCATCACGCGCCACGAAGTGCCCCGGTCCGTTTTGCACCGGCAGCCAGCGCACGTAGCCGATGGGGATCAGCCACCAGGCGGGGATGTCCCCATCGGGGAAGGTCTGGTGGGGGATCGACTCGTCATAGACCAGCGGAGCCGCCGGGTCCAGCTTTCGGAGCGCCTGGAGCGCGTCCACCGATTGGCCCGCGACGAAGACGGGGTCGTGCCGGTCGGCGTGGCTGGGCCGGGGACCGATCTCCACCCGGTAGGTTTCCTGGACGCGGGCGTTCTGGTCCGCCGTGTCGCAGACGCCGAAGCCCGGCTTTGGGGGGCCGGTCTCCGTCTCGTCGTAGCGGAGCCAGACCTCCACCAGCCGGCCCTTGGTGCCCTTGTCCACGACGGGGTCGTACTTGTAGAGAGCGTCGAAGGGAGCAGGGGCAACCTTCAGGGGGGCCAGCACGGCGAGGGGGCGGCCGAAGCCGTCCCAGGCGTAGCCGGGCATGATGAAGACGTCCACGGCGCCGCCGGGCAGCGGGTTCTCCTTGAGCTGGAGGCCCACCGCGATGCCCCAGGCGTGCGCGCCTAGGGCGTGGCGCGCGGCCTGGACCCGGCCGTACCCCACCGCCGCCGAGAGGTCGTCGGCCCCCAGGTACTGGCCCTCATAGAAGCGGGGTCGCTGATCCTGAGCGAGTGCCATTCCGTCCCCTATCCGCCGTCTCGCAGCCGCTGGATCTCCTGGCCCTGCGCCGCCACCGTCCTCTGAAGCTCGGCGACGAGGCCCCGAAGCACCGTGACCTCCTCGCGGACGGAGGCCTCAGCCGGGGCGCCCGCGGCCTCGCCCCCCTTGGACAGCGCCCCGAGGAGAGCGGCCTCCTCGGCCGGAAGCACCGCCTCCAGTGTGGGCTTCACCACCTGGTGCATCAGCAGCGCCTGAAGCGGCTGGGCCAGGTCCAACTGGCTGGCATAGGCTTGTCCCTGGGGGTCTGTGGCGCCCAGGGCGGCCAGCAGCAGCGTCTGGCCGTTTACGGGATGCTGGGTGCCGCGGAGGGCCTCGGAGAAGAGCAGTCCGATCGCGTTGTTGGCTCCCTTGTCCATGGCGGCTCCTCCCAGGTTGCCGGCCATCATGAAGTGGCCCGGAACGCCCGCGGGGTCCTGGGGCCCCGGCTGCGGCCCCGGCTGGTACGTGGCGCCGCAGCAGAAGCCCTCCAGTACCGTGCGCAGCGCCTCAATGATCTGGAAGGGGCTCAGCCAGTACCCCAGGTGTGGGAAGGTAACCACGAAGCGCCGGGGGCCCCAGTTGCAGACGTCCACGATCTCGCAGCCCGTCGGCGTCTTCCGCACCTTCACGCTGGCAAGGGGCACGCAGTCGGAGGTCGCCGGCTCCGGGCAGGGCGGCAGGAGCGCGGAGCAGAGGCAGTGGTGCGCGTACTGCCCCCCAATGGCGGTAACCTCGTTCTGGAACTGCTGCCACTGGGCGTTGAAGGCGATCTGGTCCTGGGAGGGCACCGGACACACCAGGTTTTGGACCCGCGTGTAGAAGCCGCACTGGGTGGTGCCCTGCTGGGAGAAGAAGTCCAGCAGCGCCGCCTTGGTCTGGCAGCTCCAGTTGTGGATGGCCTGCTGGTCCTGCCCCTGGGGGAACTGGGACCACTGGTTCAGGAACAGGGAGACGCAAGCGGTGAAGTGCTGGCCGAGCTCACCGGGGATCTTGGCGTGCAGGGGATCGTTCTTCAGCGCCGCGCCCCAGTTGTTGTCCTGGTTGTACACCGGATCCTTGGGCGGCGCCTTGTAGGCCGTGAAGTGGTACCCCTCGCAGGTGAGGGTGGGCTCGCACTGGGCCGGAGGGTTGCGGACGGTGGTGGTGCCCCCCCCGCAGCCACAGCCACACCCGCTGCCATGTCCGTTGCCGTTCGACTTCGCCGGCTTCCCGGCGTTGGAGTGGCAGCCGCACCCGCAGGAGGAGGAGCCGCCACAGGCACAGCGCGAGCAGCACGCCGCCCCGCTGCCTCCCTGCAGGGCGGTGATCCCGCGTGAGGGCTTCTCCTCGTAGCAGACGGCGAGGATCCACTCCTCCACAAGCTCCTTGCAGGCGGGATCCTCGTAGGCCCGGGGGGGCTCGCAGTCCATCGGCTGCACGGGGGGTCGGCACCGGGAGATGAGGTCGCACACGTTCACCTGCTCGTCCTGGCAGACGATGATATCCTCGCCGCAGGGGCTGAGGGCGTAGCCGCTCCGCACCCAAACGAAGCCGGGGCAAGGGTGGCAGAGCACCTCAAGGCCGCAGACCACCCCCCAGCCGTGCAGGTAGCGGTTGTGCAGCTTGTTCTTCTCGATGACGTAGCGCTCAAGGCGGTTCAGGTCGTCCGCGTGGAGGAGCTGGCCGGCGAAGAAGCGGGGGCGGCAGAGGCACTCCAGCCCCCCGCAGACCGGGCAAGGGGGCGGGCACTGGCACGGCTGAGCCGGGGCTGGAGCGACGGCGGGTGCCGGTTGGAGGGCGGCAGCGCCCGGGAAGGCTCTCAGGTGGTAAGGGTCCATGTCATCCCTCCGGCGACTTCGGCAGTGCCCAACAGCAGCTTCACCACCAGGAATCGTGCGCTTGCGCACGATACACCCAGACACCAAGAAAGACTAAGCTTGGTCCTTCTCTGTGCCCCTCTGTGCCCTCTGTGTCTCTGTGGTGAGGTCTTGGTAGCCTTCTTGGCGTCTCGTGTATCGTGTCCGAGCGCCGCACGTGTGATTTGGCTCATGCGTCCTGCCTGCGGACCCAGAACCAGCTCTCGAAGAGACCGCCCTGGATCCCGAAGGGGCTCCCCTTGGGCCGGTCGCCCGTGGGCAGCTCCGCTCGCACGAACTCCGCGTCGATGGCCCTGGGGGGCACGCCCGCCGCGAAGTCGCCCACGTCCAGCACGAAGTCACCGCGCAGTACCGGCCAGAGCTCATCGACCTTGTCGATCCACTTCCGCACGCGCGGCTCGAAGACGAAGGCGACGCCCCGGGCCCCGGGACCCGGTACCTCCTGGACGGTGGTCCAGTCGATGGCGCCCCCGGGCTCTTTCCAGGCCACCGGTACCACCAGCCCCTTCACCGGACACCGGCACGGGAGCTGGAAGGGGTCCTGGATGTCGCTGACAGGGCGGGCAAGGACCTGGAAGACGTGGTCCTCATCGATCAGGCGGTTCAGCGGCTTGCCAGGGGTAAAGGGCACGTCGTAGACCTGGACATCCTTGCTGAAGACGATCACGATGCCCGTCCGCGCCTCAGGCAGCAGCGACCCGGCCAGGCGAGCCACGTCCACGATCGGCGGGTTGGGCCTGGCGGGGTTCCCGTGCGTGTTGTGGTCCCAGCTCAGCGCGACGATCTGGGTGAGGCCGGCCTCCAGTCCGGGACCCACCGGCCCGGCAGGCCCCACCACGGTGTCGCCCTTGTCCCCCTTATCCCCTTTGTCGCCCTTGTCACCCTTGGCGCCCGCGCCTCCGGGAGGGCCGGGAGGGCCCACGGGCCCCTGCAGCCCACCGCCGCCCGTCTCGTGAGCCATCAGGCACTCTATGAGCTCCGTCAGCGTCTGGGTGCTGGCGAGGAGGTGCCGGTCCAGCCGGTTGTCGATGCGGGTGATGTGCGCAGCCATGTCGGCCGCGGGCGAGGAGGGCGGCACGGTGACGTCGCGGAGGCTGTCGCCGACCTGGTAGTTCATCAGCGTGGCAAGAACCACACAGTCCGGGGTGTCGCAGTGGGGGCAGTGCTCGGAGCGCTTCCACAGCAGGTCCGCGCAGTCCTCGGTGTCGATGCGCAGCTTGGCGACCCCGCCATCGAAGGCGTTGGCCGGGTCCCCCAGGTAGGGGATGTAGAGCAGTCCCCCGTCCGCGCCGATCACCTCCTGCTGGCTGGCCTTCCCCACGGGGAGAGGGCTGCCGGCTACGGTGGGTCCCACCTGGAGCTGGTGGAGGTCCACCACCTGCACGAAGCTGTCCTGGGCGGGAGTGGCGTCCCGTTCCAGCACGTAGGCCCAGCGGCCCCCCGGCGAGAAGGCCAGGTCCACGGGCGGGTGCGCGAGAGCCACGCTGCCCAATGGCGCCGGCTTGGTGGGGTCCACAAGGTACAGCAGCAGAGCGGCCTGGTCCGCCACGGCCAGCAGGTCCGGGCCGGTGCTTCGGACCACGGCGATCAGGCTGGGCTTGGCGGCAGCCGGCAGCGGCGTCAGGTCCGGGTCGGCGGACCCGGCGCCGGCCGCGTTGACGACCTTGATGGCCGTCCCGCCCGCACCCACCGCGTAGGCGTGCCCCGCGTCGCTGGCGATGGCCAGGCTCCCGAGCTGTGGCGAGAGTGTGATAGGCACGCGGGCGGGCGGCGCGGCGCCGCCGGTCAGCTCCGCCTCGGTCCAGATCAGCACGTTCCCCGGCGTTCCCACCAGCACCATCAGGCGCTTGTCCGACGCCACCTCCAGCCGGAGCGCGTTGTCCGCGGCGGTGTCGATGGCGACCGTGCGGACCTCCGTCATGTTGGAGGTCTTGAGCACCACAAGCTGGCGCGGCGTGCCGGGCGGATCCGCCGCCGCGGGCTCCCGGGCAACGTAGAGGAAGTCTCCGCCCGGCGAGACGGCCACCTCCAGCCCCTGGGCGGGCAGGTGGAAGTTGGGCCCGACGATGGGGGTGTCCGTGTCCACCTGGTACACGTCATCGCCGACCAGGAGGTAGAGCCGGTGACCGGCTTCGTCCAGGGCGATGCGGGAGACGTCCGCCAGAAGCGTGACGCTGTCGTGCCACGTGAGCTGGGGCCAGCCCTGCGGATCCTCCGGCGCGGCCACACGCTCCATGACGTCGATTTCGTAGGACTCCAGGATGCGGTTGGGCGCGCAGGCGGTCTCGTCGCAGCCGCACTCGTCGTAGAGGACGGGGATCTGCTCGGTGGGACACTCCCGGTAGCGGAGGCAGATCTGAAGGTTGCGGCGCTCCTGGTCTCCCTTGCGGAGGAGGTCCGCGATGAGTGGGAGCTGCGTGATGTCGATGCACTCCTCCTCCGGGACGAGGATCTCGTGCCCGCAGCAGTCGATGGCCGTGCCCGGCTCGACGCAGACGTACTTGGTGCGGCATCCCTCGTTGGGGTGCTGCTTCACCAGGAGACCGCAGACCACCCCCCAGCCGTGCAGGCGCTGGTGGTGGTGCCGGAGCTTCTCCATCACGTACTGCTGCTCCGTGTCGAAGTCGCCCACCATCAGCAGCTTGCCGGTGAAGTAGTGGTTGCGGATGAAGGGCTCGACCTCGCACGCGGGGCAGAGCGTTCCGGATGGGTCCTGCGAGTGGGTGTGCGCCATAGCGATCGAGCCCCTCCTTCAGTCTAGTCGCGAGGTGGTTCCGAGGCGGCTCTCGCCGACCTGGAGAGAGGGGCCACCCTGTGCCTGGGGCGGCCGGGTCAGCACCGAGTCTTGTCCGAGCGGCGTCCCTCCGTCGAGCCGAACGCCGCCCTCCGGCAGCCGCCCGATCACGGCGTCCAGCCCGATGGTGGACTGGAAGCCGATCCGGAAGCGCGGCTCCACGTAGCGGATCTGGTAGGCCGTGTGGGCCGGGCTCTCGGCCTTCAGCAGGTTCTCCAGCCCCTTGCGCCCCTGGTCGGTGCTGCCGCAGGCGGCGGGCACGAAGACCGTGAACTTGTGGGCGTAGACGTGGAAGGGGTCTCGGTAAGGGTCCTGGGTGGTGATGAGCTGGGAGTGCCCCACCTGCGCGCCCTCGCCAAGCTGGGAGCGGTTGACGATGCGCTGGCCCCACAGCATCGCCTGATCCCCCAGCCTACCGGCGCCCAGGAACATCCAGCGACGGAGCTGGTAGTGCTCCAGGATGAGGGGCGGGGGCTGCCAGGCGCAGGGCCTCTTCTCCTCCGGAGCGCAGTTGAGGGGCGGCGGGCAGCAGCGCCTCTTCGGCTGGTCGCCCGGGCAGCAGCAGCGCTCGGGGTCGAGGTTGAGCACGAGAAGGAGCTGCCGGCGGAGGCCCTCACGAGTGCCCCGCAGGCTGTAGATCTTCCCCGCGTTCTTCAGGAAGGCCCGTCTTCGCGCCTCCGGCCAGTGGCGGTCCAGCGCCACCCCGATCCACGTTCCTAGCCAGGTGAGGAAGTCCAGCGAGCCGGAGGCGGCGCGGGTCGCGGGGGCGGAGAGTGGGTCGAAGTAGCGGGCGAGGTGGTCAACCTCGCCCTCCACGCTTCGGAGCGTGGTGTCGAAGAGGCTTAGGAAGCGATCCGTGAAGTCGGCGCTGGTGGGCTCCGCGCCGAAGACGGCCGGCAGGTAGCGGCGCAGGCTGATGCGGGGGAACTCCAGCTTCACGCTCTCCACCCGCGGCGTCACCTTGCCGCTGCCGGCCAACTCCAGTCGCAGCCACAGGTACCTGCCTCCGCCGCTGCGCACCAGGCAGTCCCACTGCCCCTGCTCCAGGGCATGGGCGGTCTGCCGGGTCTCCCAGGCCTCATCGGGCAGGGCCTGCACCTGGCCGTCCTCCAGCAGCGCCTCGGAGGTGTAGGTCAGCACCGTCACGCGCGCGCCGTCCGGCAGTGCGCCGGTCAGCACCACGCGGTGCCACTGGCAGCGGTAGGTCTCACTGTCCAGGGCGCGGCTGATGTAGGAACCGGCCTTCTGGTAGAGTGCCGAACTGGGCTGCGCGGGGTTCGCGATGGGGTTGCCGTGCAGGTCGAAGACACCGCGCTCCGGCGCCGGCTTCCTGGGGTCCACGCAGGCGTCCTCGGGCCGGGGGACGCACAGGGCGCCCAGGTGCAGGTTGCCGGCCGCGTCCACGGTGAAGGGCAGGCGCGGGAACAACGGCGCCAGGTCCGCCGCCGAGCCAGGGGCTCCCAGATCCCTGCCTTCGGCGTCAATCACTCGAACAATGGACGGCGCGCCCTCGACCACCACGTAGATCCGATCCTGGCAGTCGACGGCGATCCAGGTCACGCGCCCGAAGCCCGGCAGGCATCCCAGCCAGGCGCCGCGCGGGCTGAAGCGATGGATGCAGCCGTTGGCGGGGTCCGTGACGTAGGCGTGACCTCGACCGTCGAAGGCGATGTCCCAGGGCTCCCAGAGGTTGGCCAGCGCCGGTTGGGGTCCCTGGTACGCCGAGGCCGGAGGCGCCCAGTGGCCGCGCGTCAGGAACCCGTGCAGGGAGAAGACGCTGACCCGGTGGTTCTCACGGCGGACCCGCTCGTCGCGGCGTTGCTTCAGCTCCGGCGTGTCGCAGGGGTCGGTGACGGTACTCCCGCTGAGGCCCGTGTCGCAGACGAACAGGTTGCCCGCGCAGAGCGCGATGCCGTGCGGGTTGCGAAGCTGCCGGGGTCCGCCACCCTCCCCGCCGAAGCAGGGCACGAGGTCGAAGCGGCACTCACAGGGGTCGAACCGCTTGAGCTGAAGCGATGCCGGGTCCAACAGGTAGATGCTGCCGTCGGGCCCCAGGGCCACGTTCGCCGGGAGGGTGAGGCCGCCGAAGCTGCCACCGGAGTCCGTTAGGGGCGGCACCGTGCCCGGCGCGGGCGCCAACGCCAGAGACCGGTCTCCCGGAAGCCGCACCACGTTCTGGAGGACGGCTTCCTGCCAGCCGACGCGGCCGTTCAGCAGCCACGACTCCGGGTCGTGGGGTGGGCGGGGGATGGGAGGCAGAAGGTCGCTGAGGCTCATCAGATCACGCGCCCTCGAAGCTGTAGCCGACCTGCACGGAGTGCTGCGTGGAGTAGAGCAGCGCGCCGGGGCGGATGGGGACGTCCGTGCAGGCGGGGGATTCCCGACCGTCCAGGAGGACAACCAGGCTGGTGATGCTCTGAACCCCCGGCACGGAGAAGACCTGCTGGTAGACCCTCGAGTAGAAGATGGTGCCGCCGAAGGGCCATCCCTGTCCGTCCTCCCCGCCCCTCAGGGGGTGGAAGTAGTTCAGCAGAGCCCCCTCGATGCCCTGTGACACCTCCGCCAGGTCGGCGTCGTCGGCGGCCACGACCTCGCCCCGCACCTCCACCTGCTGGTAGTCGGGCTTCACCACGTAGAGCTCCGTGGTCAGGAGCCTCCGCTGGTCCAGGTAGGCGCAGACAGTGCGGATCGTCCCCTCGCTGGGCGTGGGGTTGGGCGTCTGGGCGTCGGCGTCCGGCACGATTATGACGGTCACGACGCCAGGCACCTTCACGTCCGGGAAGTCCGGATGGAACAGAGGGAGGGCTCGCGCGCGCTTGATGCCGGCGACCTGGGTCGCCATGAACTCGAAGTCCTCGGCGGTCACGGCGCGGCAACGGCTTCGAAGGGCGTGGGGGGCGCGCTTCTTGGCCTCCTCCAGCGTCTCCTCCTCCTGCCCGCCGTAGGCCGCCAGCAGGTTGCCCACGCCGCTGTCGTCCACGCCGGTGACGGGGGTCACCACGGTCTTGAGCGCCATCGCCGGTACGTTGCCGGCCTTGCCTCCGCCGAAGCGGTACTCCCGGGCGATGACGTTGCCAACGGCGTTGTTGACGTTGGCGACGGGGATGCGGCCGTTCACGCCGTCCCCGAAGCGGATCTCCCCGCTGGTGCGGTCCAGCACGTACTGAGGGTCGTCCGGCCCCGCGCCGAAGAGGTCCTCCACCGCGGTCCAGACCTCCGGCCCGCTACCCTCGTCTACCTCCAGGCGCAGGCTGCCCGGCAGCACGGGCGTGTTCTCGAGCTGGAAGGTCTGGTCGGGCCGGCCGTTGCTGCCCCCCAGGACCTCGTCCTGAATGGTCTCCGCCTGCACCGCCGACACGGTGTTGGTCCGCACGGCCAGGAGCCGGGGCGCCCGCTCGTACTGGCTCCGGTCCACGCGGGCGCGGATCCAGTAGCGGGGGTCCGCCACCTCGCCGAGGGCGACGCGCTGCATGGCGCCCTTGGCGACCGGAGTCTTGAGGTAGATGTGCCCGCTCCGAGTGAGGGCCCGGGTCTCGTCCTTCAGGAGGCTGAGCGACTTCCACTCCACGCCGTCCCAGTACTCCCAGAGCAGCCGCGCCGGCCCGTAGGCCGGGGACACCGGGAGGCCGCACTGGAAGGCGGCCGTCCTGGCGGTGTCCTGAAAGGCGAAGACGGCCAGGTTCACCTCGGTCGCGGCCGGGAAGTCCGAGGGGTGGTCGAAGCCCAACAGGAGTGCGCTGCCGTCGGCGGCGAGCTGTCCGAAGGGCAGGAACCCCGCGCGCGCCTCCTGGCTGACCGCCGAGACGTCGGTGTAGGAGTAGCCGTCGAAGGCCTGGACGGAGGCCAGTCGTGCGGTCAGGGCGATAAGGGCCCGGTCGGTCTCGAAGACCACCGGCGGGCCGCCCTCCGGGGAGTCGGCCGCCACCTGCGTTCGCGAGGGCACGATGAGCGAGGCCTGCGGGTAGCCGGCCACGACCGGGAAGCTGATCTCCGCCTGGGCGGGCCCGGCCGGCCTCAGCTCGATGCCCACCAGCTCCAGGAACTTGAGGTAGTTGAGCTCCGGCACCTGGCCCATCCGGAACAGGAGCATATCGGAGAGCCAGGCGAAGACCTGCACCATGGCGATGCCGGGATCGTTGTCGTTGACATCGGTCCACTCCGGCGTGTAGCGGGCGATGCGGGTCCGCACCTCCGCCATGATGTCATCGAAGCGCCGATCATCGATCTGGGGCAGGTAGCTCTTGAGCGGCATCGTCAGGCGCCCTCACCGATGTAGAAGGGATAGACCAGGTTGCCCAGCGCGTTGTTGGCGCGGATCCTGTAGTCGATTCGGATGAGGAGCAGGTTAGGCTGCTCCGGCGCGCTCTCCGCGCTGACCTCCAGAACGTCGATGCGCGGCTCGTAGTCCACCAGCGCCTCCCGCGCCATCTGCACGGCCAGCGTGAGCGTCATGGAGCTGTTGGGCGCGAAAACCAGGTCGTGTATCCCACACCCAAACTCCGGCAGCATCACCCGCTCGCCCCGCGCGGTGCTCAGGATCAGGTAGATGGACTCCTCAATCCGCTGCTCATACCGGGCGAGCGCGATCCTCCCGCTCGGCGTCACCTGCAGCGGGAACTTCCACCCCACCCCCAAAAACTCACGCTGGGTGGCAGGCATCAGAGTGCTCCACCAAGGGGCAAGGGGCTTAGGGGGCTTAGGGGGCTTAGGGGAGAAGCCTCAGGCGGACGGCTCCGGTCCTTCCCCTGAGCCCCCTGAGTCCCCTCAGCCCCTTCCCCCTTTGGTGTCTTGGTGTCTTGGTGGTGACGTTTCCTTGCCGCCGACTCGGTCATGGGGCTATCCTGTACGGACTTGGGTTGAGACTAGGGCTGGAGTGGGCATCGGGATGGTGCCCGGGGGCGGGGCCGCGGGGGTCACGGGGGTGACGCCCACGGTCTCGCCAGGGTGCATGTGCGCCTGTACCGCGGCCGCGAGCTGGCCCAGGTAGGCGAGGAGCTGGTCGCCGAAGACCATCGGATGCGCCGCCGCCGAGCCCAGCGTGACCAGCGGCGCGGTCACGGCTATGGAGGGGGCCTGCACCGCTATCTGAGCCGCCGCCTGGATGGTGACCGTGCCGCTCAGGGTCTGGATGGTGACCTTGTTGGCGCCCCCCTCGCCGCTGACGGTGACGGAGTGGTCCTGGTCGTTCAGCTCCACCTTGCTGCCGCCGGCCGACTGTATGATGATCTTGCGCTCTCCCGCCCTGTCTTCGAAGCGCAGGGTGTGGCCGCCGGGGGTCAGGATGACCCGGTTCTGGTTGGTGCCCTCGGGGGGCTTGTCCACGCCGTTCCAGAGGAAGCCCAGGATGTAGGGGTGGGCAAAATCGCCGTGCTCGAAGGCCACGAGCACCTCATCCTCTAGCTCCGGCATGAAAAAGAGGCCGCGCTGCTTCCCCGCCAGGGGCGATGCGACCGGAGCCCAGGCGCTGCGCTGTGCCTCCGAGAGCCAGGGGAACTGGAGCTCGATGCGGCCCTGGCCCTCCGGGTCCTCCAGGCTCTTCACGATGCCGGTCACCACCCCGTCAAAGCGTCTCAAGAGCTTCCTCCCTGGCCCTTCTCCTCTCGGCGAGCGTTGAACTGAGTGGTGTAGCCGCTCTCGCCAAGGGTGTGAGTAGTGTCCGTGATGAAGTAGGTGCCGCTGAAGCGCACCCCGAGGCCCTGGATCTCCACCCACTGGCCCGCCCGCAGGTCCGGCAGTCCGATGCTGGTGACACTCGCCTTCACCATCTCCTTGTGGCGGTCGGTAAGAATCGCCAGGGCGCGCTCCCGGGCCTGCGTGGGAGTGAAGACCGGCTCGTCCACCACAACCTCCTCGCGGGGGTCGGACCGCTCCAGGACCTCCCGCAGGTCCCGATTCACGTTCAGGCGCTTGTCGTCTATGGTGACGGTCTCGTGGATCGGCTGCCTGGTCGCGCGGTTCCAGCCGTTCACCGTCACGGAGCGTATCTGGTTGGCGGTGGTCAGCGTTGGCTTGAAGTCCATGAGCGACTTCCCCAGCTCCAGGACGAAGGTGACGTCTCGCAGGGCGGGCACCTGTCCCTCCTGAGAGGGTCCGAAATAGAGCTGGGGTTTGGGGCGCGGCGGCTTGGCCTTCGTGTCCGCCTCTTGGAGGAAGACGACGTAGCCCCGCTGCCGCGCGCGGGCCAGCAGGAAGTCGATGTCGTACTGGTTCTGCTGCGCCACGTACTTGATGGGCTTCTCCCGGCCCTTCGCCTTGCCGTCGGTGATGATGGGGAAGGGAAAGCGCTTCTTGTGGGTCTCCGGGTCGGTAAGGTGCTGGATGTCCTCCGCGATGTCGCTGTCCCGCTTGTCCGTCCAGGCGTAGGTGTACTGCTTGCGGCGCAGGCGGTGCAGCACGTTGAGGCCGCGCACCGTGAGCGTGGGCGCACTGCCGCTGGGGAAGCTGGGCTCCATGGTCGTGAAGTGTCCTCTCAGCATCAGCTTCAGCTCGTCCAAGTATCCCAGGTAGACGTCCACCTGCTTCGTGCTCGGCTCGAAGAGCCGGTGGAGCGGGTTCTTCTCCAGCGACTCCTTGGTCTCGGAGCCGACGTACTTGAAGGAGCGCGTTCGCGTGTCCCAGTTGCCTACCGTTAGCTCGAAGCTATCCAGCTCCTTGACGCTGTCCTTGTAGGTGAGCTGCGTGACGTCGCGCAGGACGTCGCGAGGCAGGCCGACGCCCTCGATCCGAACCTCGAAGCGCGGTACGTAGAACCCCCCCTGTAGGGGCGACTCCTCATGCAGCTCGACCAGCGGCATCCGTGTACTCCGGTATGGGGCCGGGGGCCCCTGCGTCCGCCGACGCTACTCCAGCGGCGGCACTGTTAGGAAGACCCCCACCGCCAGACGCCGGGGGTCCTCCAGGCCGTTGGCCTGGGCGACGGGGCGCCACTCGCCGGGCCTGTCGTAGTAGTCGCCGGCGATCCCCGACAGGGTCTCGCCCCGCTGGACCACGTGGCTGTGGGTGCGATCCGGTGACGTCTTGTTCAGGTGCTTGAGCTGCTGCTCCAGGGTCTTGTACTCGCGAAGCGTGACGCTCAGGGTCGCCCGAAGCGGCACGCCCTGAGGGCTGAAGAGCGTGAACTTGGACCGCACGCTCTCCACCAGGCACTGAAACCCGTTCCGACGCTGGTTGCCCATCGCCCCGCCGCCTGGGTCCGCCGCCGCGATGGCGCCCGCGAGCGCGCCGGCCGCCATGTCTCCCTTGGAGTTGGAGCGGCGCCCCAAGGAGCTGCCCGGGAACTGGTCGTTCCAGACGAAGGTGCAGATGGGCGGCGCGTGGCGCTTGGGCTCGATCTTCACGAGTTGGTAGACGGTGTCGGTCCACTCGGTCACGCTCTTGGCGCCGGCCCCCATCCCATCGTCCGTCCGGTCGAAGAAGAGGTCCATCGTCACCTTCTCAGCGTGCCCGCGTACGAACTGCTGCAGCGGCGAATCCAGTCCGGGGATCGCAATCTCGGCGATCTGTGACCCCTTGTCGTAGCTGACCTCGGTCGGGTTGAACTGGAAGGGGACGAGCTGCGGCTTCTTCTTGTACCAGTGCACCAGAAGCCCGGCCTTGGTGAGCTGCTCCATTGCCTACCGCCCCTCGCCCTCTTGCTCGTGGCTCACCCCGGGGGTGATCCGCTGCTCTGCACGCACCCGTTTGTGGTGGGCGTCCCGTTCGTCCATCGCCTTCATCACGATGCGCGTGATCTTGCTCAAGAGCTGCGGCGACAGCAGCCCATCGCTGTCCACCGCCCGCACCGTGCTAACGACCTCACCGATCTCAACTTCCATCAGCCAACCCCCAAACTGCCCCACCACAGAGACACAGAGGGCACAGAGAAGAGCAATGGACTGAAGGGGCTCAGGGGGCTGAAGGGGCTTAGGGGAAGGGCCAGCGATGGCAGGTTCGGCTGTGCCCTCAGCCCCTTCAGTCCCCTATCCCCTCAGTCCCCTGCCCTTCTTGGTGTCTTGGTGGTGAAGCTCTTCTTGCCTCCTGCCCTTCTCTGTGCCTCTGTGTCTCTGTGGTGAAGCCGGTTGCTCGCTAGAAGGACCCGGATAGCCCCCCAGTGACGGCGGCACCGACGGCTTCGGTGACGATGGAGGCGCCTAGGCCGGTGAAGGGGACCTGCCAGATCCCCTCGTGGGCGATCTCGACCGCCTCGATGGCCACGGTGTTCTGGGTGGCGTTCATCGCGGGGGCCGTGTATTTCACCGGCAGGCCGCGCCGGAAGTACCAGATGCTGTGGGGCACGTGGATGTCGTTCATCAGCGTGATGATGCCGTCGCGCCGCTTGCCCCGTCCCTCCACGAACCCGTAGTGCCAGTCCCACAGGGCCTGGCTGATCCCCAGTCCCTTCTTGAGGGTGATGTTGCCCCACTCCACGCGCGTGGGGAACTTCAGAACCTTGCCGTTGCTTCCGCCTTGCCGGTACTCCTCGACCTTCAGGGTCATCTCCAGTCCCGAGCACTCGCTGAAGCCGCCCACCGCCACGTCCGTGATCGCCGAGAGGGCGATGGAGGCAACCGCGGCCAGGGTGCTGCTGGTATCCACCAGGCTGACCAGGAAGTTGTGGTTGAGCAGCGGGTCGTTGCGAACCCCGAGTGCGCCAAGAGCGGCCATCGACCTACCTCCTCGCGGCCCCCGCGGAGCCCTCGGTAATCTCGAACTCGTTGTCCGCGCGTCCGACGCGGAGGATCACGAACTCCAGCGGCTTCGATGGGGCGACACCTACCTCCGCGAGCAGCATCCCACGGTCGCGCTGGTCCGCCGGGTTGTTGCCCTCATCGCAGCGGACGAAGAAGGCCTCCTGGGCTGCCGCGCCCATCAGGGCCCCGCGCTCCCACAGCGAGAGCAGGAAGCTGGTCAGCGCCAGCCGCAGCTTGGCGCGCGTGAGGTGGTCGTTCGGCTCGAAGACCGCCCACTGGGTCGAAAGGTCGATGGCCTTCTCGACCATGATGAGGAGCCGCCGCACGTTCACGTACCGCCAGTCCGGGTCGCTGCTGACGATGCGGGCCCCGTACAGCCGGATCCCGCGTCCGGCAAAGGTGCGGATGGCGTTGATGCCCAGCGTGTTCAGCAGCCCGTGGGTCGGGTCGTTCACGGCCACGGTCACGTCCTGAGCCCAGTCAAGCGGCGCGTTGGCGGGCGCCTTGTGGACCCCAACCAGGAAGTCGCTCTGCGAGTACTGGCCGGCCACGTGGCCGCTGGGCGGAATGGCTCTGGTGAGCCCGGCAGGCGACCGAAGCGGGTCCTCGACGCGGATCCAGGGGTAGTAGAGGGCCGCGTACTTGGAGTCGAAGCGGCCACGCCAGGCCTGGATGGCGCCTACGCCCAGGGCGTCGTCGCGGGCGGCCGCGAAGGGTGGGTCCAGCAGCGCGATCCGGTCGCGCCTCCTCTCGCACTGGGCCACCATCGCGGCCTGCACCTGATAGACCTCCTGCTCCGAGAAGCGCGGCGGCAGGTCCCCCACGGCGGGAGGCCGGGGCTTGGCCGGGGCGGGAGGCGGCGAGGGCAGGCAGGGGTCGGGGATGCAGGGAGGCAGAGGCGCCTTCGGCGCGACCCGGATGGGCTGGATATGGATGTCCGGCACGGCCAGGGCCGCAACCTCGGAGACCTCGTCCAGAGCCTGAAGGCCGCGCTGCTTGGCGGCCTTGACCTCGTCGCTGTCGGCCGCGCTTACCTCCTCGCCGGTGAAGTCGTGCACGGTAAGCAGCGCCAATCCGTCGGCGCCGCCCTCCAGCGGGAGCGAGGCGCCGGGCACCACGGCGATGGGCGCCACTCCGGTCAGGGGCAGGGCCTCCAGCGGCCGGAGCTCGTCGAGCACCACCGGCTCCGGCGCGGCCGGGATCGTGCCTCCGGAGTCCTTGGAGAAGACCGGAGGGGCGAGGGCGGCGGGGCCGTAGGAGGGGTGCTCGGGAACCAGCGACAGCCCCTCGTACAACCGCAGCATCCGGCCGAGCTGCCGGACCAGAAGGGTGTACTCCACGCTCTCTACCACTATGGGGCGGTTCACGTCGAAGCCCGTCAACGGGGAGTCGTAGGGTAGGCGGGACTCCGGCTTCGGGTGAACCCACAGCAGCCGGCTCTGGGCGGCGTCCACCTCGGAGACAACCTTCCAGACGGTGGCTGCCCCCGGCTGGGAGAGCCACACGTGGGTGGCCCGCTGGAAGCCGGATATGGACTCCACGGTGGAGTAGGTGGGCGAATCCCCCGAGGGGAGCGCGCGGGTCTGGGCCCGGTGGGTCTCCCATAGGGCCACGTCCAGGTCGTTGCCCCACACGCCCGGGCTCACGGCCGCGACGCGCCAGACCGGCTGGCTCCCGGGAGCGGGGGACCGGAGGTCCGTGCCCGCGGTCTCCGCCGCCTCGGAGGCAACCCGGACCACCCAGCAGCGCTGGCCGCCGTTCTCGAAGAAGGCGCGCACGGCGTAGGCCAGGTAGCCCGCGCCGGTGAACTCGCCGAAGTAGGCCAGGAACTGGCGCCAGGACACCACCGGCACGGGAGTGTGCAGGGGGCCGCGCGTGGCGATGCCCACCAGGCCCGCGACATCCATCCGGATAGGAGAGATGGTCGGCTGGCTGGCATCCACCCGCTCGTAGTAGAGTCCCGGCGTTTCGTAGGAGAGCACCTAGACCTCCAGCGAGAGCCCCTCGTGGACTAGCTCCACGGACTCCATGGCGATCTCGTTGCCGGCAGCCTTGAAAGCCGGCCCCTCGATCTTGTTGATCCAGGCGCTCTCCGCGTGCCACCGCAGCACCGGCTGGCGCTGCTCGTTCATCAGCACGATGGTCACGTCCCGCCGATCGGGCACGCCGTTGACGATGTTGGCGTACCACTGCCACAGCGACTTGTCCTGCGTGTAGCCGCGCTTGAGGGTGATGTTGGTGTACTTCCGAAGCCCGGGCAGCTTCCGCACGTTGGAGATGAGGTCCGTGCCCTCGCGGTAGTCGACCGCGTCCCCCTCCGCCGTAAGGCCGCCGCACTCACTGAAGGCGCCCAACGGCACGCCGTCAATGATGAGCTGGAAGTTGAAGGACCGATAGGGATCCCTGCGCTCTCCGGTTGGCATGTCTGGTGCCTATCCTCCCTCAGTCCTCCGCGTGGGCGGTCCAGAGACCGATGCGGATGATGACGAACTCGGCCGGCTTCACCGGCGCCACGCCGACCAGGCAGATGAGGCGCCCGCTGTCGATGTCGGTCTGCGTCATGGTGGTGCGGTCGCACTTCACGAAGTAGGCCTCCTCCGGCTTGGTGCCCTCCAGAGCGCCATCGCGCCAGGCCAGGGTGAGGAAGTTGGAGATGGAGCGACGGACCCGGGCCCAGAGCGGCTCGGCGTTCGGCTCGAAGACCACCCACTGCAGCCCTCGGTCGATGGACGCCTCCAGGAAGATGAGGAGGCGCCGCACGTTCACGTACTTCCAGTCCGGGTCGCTGGTCATCACGCGCCCGCCGTACACGCGGATCCCGCGGTTGTTGGGGCGGAAGTCGCGAATGACGTTGATGTTCACCGGGTAGGGGTTAAGGATGTCCTGCTGCTCCTTGTTCAGGGTGCGGCGCAGACCCACGATCCCTCTCACCACCTCGTTGGCCGGGGCCTTGTGGACCCCGCGCTCGATGTCGGTCCGGGCGTAGACGCCGACGATGTGTCCGCTGGGCGGCACGGGGTACTCGGCGATCCGGTTCAGGCTGGTGGGGAAGGGATCCGGAATCAGCAGCCAGGGGTAGTAGAGCGCCGCGTACTTGGTGTCGAACTGCTGCCGCTGGTTCTGCACGTCGGACATCGTGTCGATGGGCGGCACGATGGAGTCGAGCACGGCGAACCGGTAGCGCATCAACTCGCACTGGTTGATGAT
>DASXUI010000454.1:0-1616 GCA_036504955.1 Armatimonadota bacterium | reverse complement strand
AGCGTCACCGCGAGCGCGATGATGGGGAAAAGCATTCGGTCTCCTCAGAAAGGTGTTCCCGGTGGGGGGAGGGCGGACCTGCATAGGGACGGGTCGTTAGGTCGTAGGGTCGTAAGGTCGTTGGGGAGGGCCTCGGAGGGCGGGGGTCGGACTTGGGGGGAGACGGCTTGAGGGGCCAGCGCCCCTGCCCCCCGGGCTGAACCCCGGGGCGACAGCTCCCGAAGCACGCTGAAGCGCGCTGCGAACTCTCCAATAGGCATCTGGTGACCAAGATCGGGCGTTCTGAGGTCGTTAGCCGGCCTCCAGCCGGCTTCGTTAGCTGTCGCCCCGGGGTTCAGCCCGGGGCACCGGCCCCTCAGATTCCACGTCTACACCCGCCTCCCACCTTCTGAGGCTCTTCCCCACGACCCTACATTTTGACGATGCGGGCCCGCGATGCTAGGATGAGACTGTCCACCTCCCCCAAGAGTGCCCCCGTGCCCTCGCGCCTGCCTGGAGTAGGGATGAGCGACACCCTCAACGCCTTGCCCGACAAGGCTGCCAGTAAGGGCTATGACCTGCCGGATTCCCCTACGTCCGTGGGGTGGACCCGGTCCCAGGCCGCTCGTCTGGCGGATGCCTCCAATCCCCTACCTCTGGAGTGCGGGCGGTCTCTGGCGCCGGTGGACGTGGAGTACGAGGTCTACGGCGAGCTGAACGCCGCCAAGGACAACGCGATCCTGCTGTTCCACGCGCTGAGCGGCGACGCCCACGCGGCCGGATGGTTCGCGGACGCGGAGTCGCAGAACCGGGCCTGGCTGGCATCCCGCCCCGGCTGGTGGGACACCATGATCGGCCCCGGCAAGGCGCTGGATACCTCGCGCTACTGCGTCATTTGCTCCAACGTGCTGGGAAGCTGCTACGGGACCACGGGCCCCATCTCGACCGACCCCGCCACCGGCCAGCCCTACGCCCTCACCTTCCCCGTGGTGACCATTGGGGACTGGGTTCGGCTACAGGAGCGGCTGGTCACCCACCTGGGCATCGATAGGCTCCTCGCGGTGGTGGGGGGCTCGCTGGGGGGGCAGCAGGCCATCGAGTGGGCGCTGGCCTATCCGGAGCGGCTGCGCTCCAGCATCGTTCTTGCGTCCTCCCCGCGCCTCAGCGCCCAGGGCCTGGCCTTCAACGCCGTGGCCCGCCACGCCATCCGCACGGACCCCAACTTCCGAGACGGCCTCTACAACGGCGGCTCCGCGCCGGACAAGGGACTGGGAGTGGCCCGGATGATCGGCCACATCACCTACCTCTCCGAGCTGGCGATGGAGCGCAAGTTCGGCCGCAGGCTGCGTGACCGCGAGGAGCTGGGCTTTCACTTCGACGTGGACTTCGAGGTGGAGAGCTACCTGCTCCACCAGGCCCGCACCTTCGGCGAGCGGTTCGACGCCAACAGCTACCTCTACATAACGAAGGCGATGGACTACTACGACGCCGCCGTGTGGGGCGATGGCGACCTGGCCGCGGCGGCCGCCCGCGCGCGCTGCGCCTGGCTGGTGACCTCC
This sequence comes from Armatimonadota bacterium, assembly GCA_036504955.1. Lineage (GTDB taxonomy): Bacteria > Armatimonadota > DTGP01 > DTGP01 > DASXUI01 > DASXUI01. Next base: position 78 of record DASXUI010000454.1, on the reverse strand, counting down.
TTCAGCAGCGACTGGCTCTACACGCCCCAGAGCACCCGCGAGTGGGTGAACGCCCTCTGCGCCAACCGCCTGCCGGTT
>DASXUI010000453.1:0-4330 GCA_036504955.1 Armatimonadota bacterium | reverse complement strand
GCCGGGAATGGCATTCCCGGCGCCCACTAGCCGCCCCCTTCGCACTCCTTCTGAGGCCCCTCCCCCTCAGCCCCTTCAGTCCCCTCAGTCTCCTATCCTGCCGGGAAGAACTGCCGCAGGTACCGGCGGGAGAGCTCAAGGTAGGCGTAGCGCCTCTCACCGGTGTACTGGGCGCTGTGGGGCTCAATACAGACGGCACCTTGGTAGTTCAGGTGAGTGAGCAGGCCGAAGAAGGACTCCCAGCGGATGTCTCCCAGTCCTGGGTTGGGGTCCGCCACGAACTCGTTGCCCACCTTCAGGACATCCTTGGCGTGCGCGTGCATCAGGCGCGAGCCCGCCGCCAGCAGCTCCACCTTCCAATCCCGGCCGGCTTGGGTAGGATGGCTGGGGTCGAACTTGATGCCGACCCCCGGCATTTGCGGAAGGGCCAGTTCCCACGCGGGGGGGCGGTCGATCACGTTCTCCCAGTGGCAGTTGTAGAAGGCGAACTTGAGCGAGCGCGACTGGGCCTCGGCGACAACCGGAAGAAAGCGTTCGATAGCGGCGCTGATCTGCTGAGCCTCGGTGCCGCCGGGCGGGGTGCCCGTCCCAGCGACAAGGACGGGGCTCCCAAGCGCCGCCGCGAGCTCGATGGCCCTCCGGAGGAGCCCGCTTAGCCGGTCCGCCTCCGCCGCGTCCTCCGTGAAGTAGTTGAGGCCGAAGAGGCTTACGGCCGCCAGGCAGACCCCTCGCTCCGCCAGTGCCTGCTTGAGCGCGTCGTGGTCCTGGAACAGGGGCGTGTCGCCGAAAAGCGCAAGCTCCAGACAGTCGAACTTCTGCTCGTTGGCGAAGACCACATCCTCTACTCTGCCATCAGTCAGGAACCCAAGCTGCATCGGTCTCTCCTCGTCTGTGGTAGTCCCTTGCATGTCCAATAGACCCTGAGTCCGCGCCGCTCAGCCTCGCGGTGTTCCCCAGGTGGCGGCAGCTCCGCCACCGGTCATACCGCACTGAGGGTTGGCGTTGGCAATCTGCCTGTTCGCCCCCGCTGCCCCGCGGACCAAACTGCAGCCCTGGTGGCGCAGGCGTCTCGCTTGCGACTCGGCCGAAGGCCGAGAGGGGGTTGGCCTCTGAGCCCGTCGTAGGGCGCCGCAGGGTCGCGCCGCACTGAAGTACGCCGCAGAGGGTGCCCCAAGCCCCCCTCCGGGGGCTCGGCCGGTGCCAGCACTAAGGTGGCATCTCTCCCGCAGTCCTACCCCCCAGGGAGCGCTGCCGGCCTCCTGCCGGCACTCCCTCAGCCTGCGAAGGCAGGCTTGTAGTACCCTCAGCGGCGCACTGAAGGTTAGCGTTGGCGAATCGCTTGTGAGTGTGGGGGCTGCACCACCTGCCTAGCACCCCCGGGCTGAAGCCACGGGGCTACAGTTGGCAGCAGCCGGCTTAAGCCGGCTAACAGCCCTAGAACGATCCCTCGGGGCGACCCTGGGCCTGCGAGGGGTTTGCAGCACGCTTCAGCGAACTGTCGCCCCGTGGCTTCAGCCCGGGGGATGCCCAACTGGCGGCATAGCACCCATACTCACAAGCGATTCGCCAACGCTAACCTTCAGTGCGGCGCGCCGAGGGGCTGCACCGCCGGTCCGGTGCCGCTGATTCGCGAGTCGGTCTGGTCTCGGTCACTCGTCCTCCGGGCTGGCCCTGCAGGGGAAGCTCTGGGGATTGCCAACGCCAACCTCCAGTGCGGCGGGCGTCCCCTCGGCCACAGCCAAAGCCGTCCGCTAAGGCACCCGGTGCCCCCAGGCCGCGACCCAGAGCTCGTACCACTCCTCGCGCGTGAGCTGCACCTTCAGCGCGCCGACGCCTTCCCCAATGTGTGCCGGGTCCGCGCTGCCGACCAGCGGCACCACGCCCGCGGGGTGGGCCAGCAGCCAGGCGAGAGCAACCTGCGTCGGGGTGGCGTCGTGCTGGTCCGCCATCGCCTGGAGGGCCTTACGAAGGGCCACCGCGCGGTCGTCCTCCTGGTCGGGCTCTCGCGTCAGCCGTCCACCGCCCAGAGGGCTGTAGGCGAGTGGCGTCATTCCCAGGGCCAGGCATTGGTCCAGGGTCCCATCGCCGCGCCGTCCGTCGCCGCAGTCCAGGCCCTCGTAGAGGGGCGCCAGGTTGGTCAGACTGAAAGAGAACTGGTTGCTGAGGATGGGCGCGTCCAGGTACGCCTGCAGCGCGCGCACCTGCTCCGGGTAGTAGTTGCTGACCCCCACGTGCAGCACCCTGCCATCCCGAAGGAACTCGTTCAGCGCGCCCGCCGTCTCGCGCGGATGGGTCAGCGGGTCCGGCCGGTGGAGCTGGTAGAGGTCGATTCGGTCGATGCCCATGCGGGTGAGCGAGCGCTCTACGCACTCCCGCAGGTAGGGTGCGCTGAGGTTGTAGTGGCCCGGTCGGATGCCGCCCTTGGTAGCGATCACGATTCGATCTCTGGAGCCGGGCACGGCTGCCAGGCAGGCCTTGAAGACCTCCTCGCAAGTTCCGCCCCCGTAGATGTCGGCGTGGTCGAAGAGGGTGATCCCGGCGTCCAGCGCGGCCTCGTAGGCGGTGATGGCGCGGCGCTCGCGCTCGGGGCTCATCTCCGCCGGGTTCCATGTGCCCGTCATTCCCATGCAGCCCAGGGCGATGCGGCTCACCACGGGGCCATCAGTTCCCAGCCGCTGGCTGGGCAGCTTCTGTTCTGTCATACGGGTGTCTCCTTCGCCGTAGGGCTGTCTCGTTAGGTGTCACACAGCATTTCCTGCTTGCGGCTCCCGAAACCTGTTGCCGCCCGGGCCTCGACTGGGCTCAGCGCCCGCGCCCGTGTCATCGGGTGCCGCTCGGCTGTAGCGCCGGTCGCCCGGGAGTGAACTCCTCGGGCGATTCCCGCCCCGTCCGACGGCACCGCCGTCCCTGGACCCAATGCGGTGACACGGCCGGCTCCCGGGGCCACGCCGTCCCGCTGAGGGACGGCTCGACACTAGCCCGAGGAGTTCACTCCCGGGCGACCGGGCCTATGGGGGGCCGGAGGCCGGTCGGCGCTTGGGGGGCGAGCCGCCCCGCGAGTCTCCTGGCCTCTTGGGGCGCGTGGGTCCTCTGGCTGCATACTCGGTCGGTGGCCGGGCTCCTCCCGGAGGGCCTCACCGGCGTGGCGCGGAACCCCCCAGGCGCGGGCGACATTGGCTGCTTGGGGTTGTGCCGCCAGGCGGCCTCGCGCCGGGCGCTTGCGGGCCGTCTCCACGTGTAGTCCCTCCGCGTGACCACATGAGACTGGGGCGCGATAGGGTTCCCGGCTGGCCGCGAAGAACAGGCCTCATGGAGAGTGCGTCTCCGCCGCTGCGGCGCCGCCGGCCGGATTGGTACCTTTGGACTATGGGCGCGCGTGGGCGGTGGTGATAGGATCTCCGCGTGGGGTGGGGCTAGCCCTCGTGTCGTCGGATGAACCGCGCCTTGTTCCTGGGAGGGGGCAGCGTGGAAAAGGCCCTTAGGGCAGGGAATCTAGCGGAGCTGTACCGCGAGGCCGCCGAGCGGTTCGGGGAGCGGCCCGCCTTCGCCACTCGCGGCGCGCACAAGCGCTACGAGACGGCGAGCTTCACCGAGCTCTACGAGCAGGGGCTCGCCGTGGCGACCGCGCTCATCCACCGCGGCCTCGGCGCCCGAGAGCACGTGGCGATATTCTCCGACAACCGGTTCGAGTGGATCGTCACGGACTGCGCCCTCCAAACCTGCGGCGCCGCCAGCGTTCCCCGCGGCAGAGACGTGACGGACGCGGAGATCCTCTACATCCTGCCTCACGCCGAAGTGCGGGTCGCCTTCGTGGAGGATGCCGCCCTGGCGGAGCGGGTCCAAAGCCTTCGGGGCAGCCTGCCCGGGCTGGAGCTGATCGTTGTACTTGACCCCTGCGCGGAGCCCTCCGACTCCTACCTGCGGCTTGCGGATCTGGTGGTCGAGGGCCGGGCGCTCCGCTCGTCGGGCGACCGCCTTGCGGAGGCGCGAGTAGCGAGCATCCGCCCCGATGACCTGTTCACCCTCATCTACACCTCCGGCACCACGGGAATCCCCAAGGGCGTAATGCTCACCCACCAGAGCATGATCTCGCAGGTGCGGCTGGTCCCCATCCGGGTGACGCCGAGGGACCGCGCCATCGCCATCCTCCCCATCTGGCACATCCTCGAGCGGGTCTACGAGATGATCCTGATCGCCGGGGGGGCCTGCGCCTACTACTCCAGCATTCGAACCCTAAAGGAAGACTTCGCCGAGGTCCGGCCGACCCTGATGGTCTCCGCGCCGAGGCTCTGGGAGAGCGTGTATCAGGGCATTCTGGCACACGTGAAGA
>DASXUI010000452.1:0-14014 GCA_036504955.1 Armatimonadota bacterium | reverse complement strand
GCCTCGCCCGCGCGCGGGAGAGGGGGTAGGGGGTGAGGGCCTCCTGGCACACGCTCCCACCCTCTGAGGCCCCTCCCCTACGACCCTACGACCTTACGACCTGCCCTTATGCCACCTCTACCAGCTCGTACTGCCTTGACCCCAGACCGTGGCGCTCCAGGGCGGCCACCTGCACGAAGGGATCCTTTCCGTGGATCTTCTGCAGCAGATGCTCGCCTTCGCCTAGAGCGCGGTCGCTGGGCAGGCCGCTGGGAAGGAAGTCCTCCACCTTGATCAGGTCCAGCGATGCCTGCTCCGCCGCCACCAGGTCCGTCGTTGCCACGAGGCCGATGTCCGGCACCAGGGCCGGCGTGGAGAAGCCCCAGCAGTCGCAGAACATCGTTATGTTGGCCAGGAGGTTCACGAACAGCGTTCGGCTGGACTCGAAGGTGTCCAGCACCGTCTTGGTGCAGAGCGCCATGCCCTCCTGGAAGTGCTGGAAGCCCTCCATGTCCAGCGTCAGGGCGTTGGTGGGGCAAGCGTTCACGCAGTGCTGGCAGTAGACGCAGTTGTGGTAGAAGACCTCGTACTCGTCTCGATCGTTGAACTTGTTCGCGCCGTGCCGGCAGGCGTCAACGCACTGGCCGCAGTGGGTGCAGGTCTCCGCGTCCCAGGTCATGCCGCCCTCGAGGTGATGGATATCCGCGCGAGTCTTCCCCGTCACGCAGCCCATGGAGATGTTCTTGCAGGCGCCACCATAGGCGCAGGCCCCATGTCCCTTCACGTGGGAGAAGTCCACGAAAGCCTCCGCGTCGTGGACATAGCCGGCGATCTGGATCTCCTTGAGTGTGCGGTAGTCCACCTCTCGAGAGTAGCGGTAGCCATCTCGGAAGCCGGAGACGCTCACCAGCGGAGCGCCCAGGGTCTCTTCCGTGTACCCCCGGGCCTTGGCGTTGCGAACGGCGCCCTCGCTGTCGGTGATGAAGACGTCGGCCCCGGCATCCTTCAGAGCCTGAACCAGAACGCGGACGAAGAGCGGATGTATGGTGGTGTAGCCCAGATGGCCGCCCAGGTGCATCTTCACGGCAGTTAGCTTGCCGCCAACCATCGACTTCAGCGGGAACTGCTCGAGAACACGCTGGAGCTTGGCGGGTAGGGTAGAGTTAGCCTCGAGCCGCTGAACGCGAGCCGAGGCGAAGTAGACGTTTGACATTAGGTTCCTGCTCCTATGGTTGGCTCCGGTGCCGGGCGTGCCCTAGCCAGGAAGGGCCGTCCGCCGTGGGCGGCTCGTGCCGATGGCGCTGGCCCGCCCATCGGCACAGGCAGGCACAAGCGCTAGGTCTGCTTTCCCCGGAACCTGGCCCAGCCCCTTCCCCAAACGCACGTACGGCCCGGAAGGGTTGCCCCCTCCGGGCCGTACGTTGTGCCTACATGGCCTCTAGCCGAGAGCACACTCCCCGCTACGGCCAAACCATCACCGATGTCCCGCCCGCAGGCTGACTGGGCCTAGAGCCCCTGCTTGGCCAGCGCGTTGGCAATTCCCTGGGCCTGCTTGGGACCTTGAGACGTCTGGGTGTCACCCCACATGTAGGTGGGCGCGAAGGTTGCGGATTCCTTCATCGCCCGGGCGTGCGTATCGGCGAAGAGCCAGTTGGACATCTTGTTGGGGTGATGGTAGACCGACGTGTAGGCCCAGTCCCCCAGGTCCGGACAACCCCAGGTTGTCTCCAACAGGAAGATCAGGTTGGTCGGGTCCTTGATCTCGCTGAGCTCCCTGGGACGCCGCGGCGAGCCATCAAAGGGGGCGTTCTCGTGAAAGAAGCCACCGTTGTAGGCGTAGCTGTTGGGGAGCTGGGCGTCCGGCAGGTTCTTGTACGGGCCCTGGTTGTTGCTCTCATCGCCCGCAGGGGCACTGCCGCACCCGCCGTTCTGCGATGCGGAGTACCAGGATGTCGGGTTGGAGGGGCACTCGTACACTTTGGCAGTCTTCACGTAGGAGGAGAGCGCGCGCTTCCAGTTGTACCAGGTGGGCTGCAGGTCGCCTCCGTCGGTGTTGGTGCCCAGAGCCTTGGTGGTTGGGAAGCGGTTCATAGGGAAGGCGTCATCCCAGTTCCCCAGGTATTGATACAGACCCAGTCCGATCTGCTTGAGGTTGTTCAGACAGGAGGTCTGTCGAGCTCGTTCCCTGGCCTGTGCGAAGACAGGGAAGAGGATCGCCGCCAGAATGGCGATGATGGCGATGACAACCAGCAGCTCGATGAGGGTGAAAGCCCTCCGCGACGAACCGCCGGCCTGGTTACCCTTGTGGTGGGTCCACATAGTGTTTCCTCTCTCGATAGGAGGGTTTGCGACACAGTCCAGCATCTCAGCACCAGGACCATGCCGATGGGTTCTCCCGCGCCATGGCCTGACGAGACCCTCTTCCAGGACCCAGCCATGGCACGGGACCGAAGCTTCCGGCAGCGAGGAGCATGGGAACCGGCCTGACTGGAGCGGTGGGCCCATTGGCCGCCCCGCCTGGCGCTCGTGGGAACGCCCTCAGGCCCTCTCGTCTCCCCTAGCCGGGACCGCGCACGCCAGGCGGCGGCTGAATCTTAATGTCCGGGGCCGCAGGCGCGACGGGGGCAGATCGCTGCTTCTGCACCCAAACAATCGACCCTACGGCAATGATGATGATGGCAAGCAAGCCCACTACCCACATGCGAGAGCGTTCCTGCACCCTTGCCCCTCCCTCCTCCCGAGCCGCTCTCAACGGCCCTGGGCTCCTGTAACCCGATCGATCGACGGGGCACTCTCTCCCTGCTCGCCAACCATCCCCATGCCTCGACCGTTCGCCTTGGGCCTCACTCGACGAACACTCCAAGCCATGGGCTGCCGGCAGGCGGAGCTACCCCTTTGTAGGCTCGCGGGACCAAAAGAAACAAGCGGCAACAGCACCGGCTAGTTCCGCCCTGCTAGGTGGCATACCCCCTACAACCAGACAGACAACTAGCTGCTATCTATGATCAGTACTCATGATAGCGTTCCGCAGACCCCACCGCTGTACGGACGGAAGTCGGACCGCCCGCGCGGTCGAAGCCCACCGTACGGCTACGCGCGGGGCAACACTGCTGCTTGTGCTGATTATCGTGCCCCTGCTGTGGGGAGTTCCCTCCTTCGCCTGTGCCTGGTGAGACCCAGGCGTGCAGGCCGACAGCATCTCCGACTCCCGTGAGCGGAGGCCGGGGCAGGCCCGCTTCGTGGAGCAGCGTCAGTGGCCGTGGCTGCTCGTGGCTGCAGGCGACGCAGGCCTGGTGCCTCTTACCCGTGCAGCCATCTTCTCCACACGCACCCCCAGTTCCCGCACGTCCGAGCCCGCCGGATGCATCAGGTGCCACGCGTAACCCTTTGGACGGGGCAGCACGTATATGAAGCCAGGAGTACGGCACCGCAGGCAGGACGGACAGGCCGCCACAGACGAGAAAAGGCGGACGCAAAGCTTACGCCTTACGTCCGCCCCGGTGATCTGTGTAAATTGGAGGCCAGCGCCTCAGGGGTGTCAGGCCCCCCAGTCACCTCGACTGTCACTATTCATGCAGCCATCACCTCCTTCATGTCTGAGCCTATTATGGCGATCCGGATACCCCCCGTCAAGGGTATCGGGCTAACTCTTTTTGCGCGATCCTAGGGGCGGTGGATGGCCCCACGGCCCACTCACCGACCGGAAGCAGACGTCTTCCTGAGGTCCGACACCAGCCTCGTAGATACCGGCACAACACCCACTTCCCTGTGCCCCCGCCAGTAGGCCAGATTGAGGTCGGTTATGTTGGCAAACCCCACGCGCCTGGCCCGGTCTCCGGCCGGCTGCACCACCACCTCCAGCGCGCCGTTGCTAGTCCAGTTGAGCACGTTGCGCCACGGCCACCGGGAAAGCAGCCACCCGCCTCGACGGTCGGTCGTGCCCGCGAAGTCCGGCTTGACGGCGAACCACGCGTTGCCGTACTCGCGAGAGCGGGCCACGTGGAGTTCAACCTTCGCGCCCGCGAGTGGTTGGTTCTGCTCATCAAGAAGCACGAATCGGGTGGCGGCGGGCAGGTCCGCCAGGAAGGTTCCGAAGAAGCCCCGCCTCACGGTGCTGTCGCGGTTGAAGGCGCGGGCGGCGTGCTCCCCCCAGAAGCGGTAACCGGAGTCCCAGGTCCCCTTCCCCTTGCCGATCGCATCGTCGTGGGCGTAGTTGCCGCTGAACATCATCTGGGCCTGGAACCAGGTGGGCGGCGAGTAGGGCACGCCGGGAAGCGCCTCGTTCCGCTCCGCCGTGACCGGCAGCAGGTAGTAGTCGGGCTGTCCAAGCTGGTGCCCCAGCTCATGGTGCAGCGGCCACTCCGGCCCAAGGAGCCACTGCGGATTGGCCTGGTAGAAGCTCAGCCCTCGGTCGTTTCTCTCCAGCAGCCCGTTCGTGAATCCCCAGACCCCGTCGGAGCCGCCCGTAACGTTGTCCTCCGGGGCGTGGGTGCCCCCGGGGTCCTTGAAGTCCTCAGGCAGCATCACCACACGGCCCAGGCGCACCCTCACCGTGATCCCGGCGGGCGTTGCGGGGTGGATCTCGTCGCGGAACTCGCGGTTCATCTCGCGCACCTGGAACTGCGCCCAGTCATCCCAGGAGTAGGAGTCGAGGCCGCTCTTGACCGTGGACAGGTACTGGTAGACACGCGGCTGCACGAAGAAGTGGAAGGCCAGGGCGTCCGTGGGGTCAACGACCGCGTTGTTCCTGTGGGTGACCTCGGCGAAGAGGCGGCCGCGGTTCGCCTCGAAGGCTACGTAGTGGCGCCCGGGCTTCCAGGGCCAGGTCAGCCGGTACTCGCGCTCGTCACCGGCCGCCAGCGGCCCGGCCCAGCCGGAACCCCGAGGGCCGGCAGTGTCGACGCCATCGATCACCCAGTGCCAGTCGTAACGGGGAGTGGGGCGAGTGCCCGCGTTCCGGAGGTGAGCGACGAAGGTAACCCTCTGCTTCGGTCTGGGCCACTTCTGCTGCTTCCCGGTGGCGACCCTCGCGGGAAGCCCGTCGCCCTTGCTCCCCCGCGGGCCCTCGTCGACCCTTCGGTAGATGACCTTGGTACCGGGATAGCGAGGAAGGCGTTCGATGAACCGGACCGAGAGATCCGGCAGGTCGGGCTTGGGGTCCTTCCACCGGCCGGGGTCGCCGGCGTCCGCAGGCGACGTGAGGAGCGGGCCGAAGCAGATGCCGCACAGGAGCAGAAGGTAGCGCGTCGCCCGCGAGGCCGCACCAGCGATCGGCGCGAACTGCACGCGCGGCAAGGGCGCCGCCTCCAGGCATGGAACTGGCATCACCGTCCGTCCCCCCGATCCTGCGGTGCGAGGCCATAGCGGTTCGCGAGAAGTGCCGCTTCGGTTCGGCTGTTGACCTCCAGCTTGGAGAGGATGGCGCTCACGTGGTTCTTCACGGTCCTCTCCGTGATGAAGAGGCGGCCGGCTATCTCGCGGTTGCGGCGGCCCTGCCCCAGAAGCTCCAGGATCTCCACCTCGCGGTGAGTCAGCTCCGCGAGGGCATCTCGGTGGCGCTGGAGCGCATGGGACACCCGGGCGAACTCCGCCATCACGCGCCCCACCAGTGGCGGATGAAGGATGCCCTCGCCCCGATGAACGCCGCGAATCGCCTCCGCCACCTCCTCGATGGTCGCGTCCTTCAGGATGTACCCCAGGGCACCGGCCTTGAGGGCGCTGAACAGCCGCTCATCGTCGTCGAAGACGGTAAGAACCACCACGGCCGTTGCCGAAAGCTCCTGCCGTACGCGTCGTGTCGCCTCGATGCCGTCCATCACCGGCATCCCCAGGTCCGTCAGCATCACGTCCGGCTTCTGGTAGCGCGCCAATTTAAGCGCCTGCTCCCCGTCCCCCGCCTGTGCCACGACCTCCATATCCGGTTGGAGGCCCAGGCTGACGACCAGGTTCTCACGCAGGCCGCGCTGGTCCTCCGCGATCAGCACCCGGATGCGCTCCATGCCCGTGCCCTCCTTTGCCCTGGTACTTCGCGGGAAGCCTGATCGCGACCTCCGTACCCGCGCCAGAGCCGCTGGTGATCCCGCAGATCCCACCAAGCGCCTCCGCGCGCTCCTTAAGGCTGGCCAGACCCACGCCGCCGGACCGTAGAGCCTCATCCACCATGAAGCCCCTACCGTCATCCCGCACAACAAGGCGCCAACCCGAGGCATCGCCGGCTAGCAACAGCGACACGCGCGACGCCTGAGCGTGCTTCACGGCATTCGTGACGGCCTCCTGAGCCATCCGGTAGAGCGGATGGTGGTACTCCGGAGGCATCTGTTGGAGAGGCCCTTCGCAGCGGTACTCCAAGCTGATGCCCGCGCGCTCGCAGAGGGACTGTAAAGAAGGTCCCATGAGTTCCGGAAGGCTGGCGTGCCCCCGGGCGCCGTCACGAAGGCGACGCACCATGAAGCGCATCTCGTCAGAGGCGCTGCGGGCCACCTCCCGCTGCTCAGCGGCAAGCTCCGCCGCCCTGGCCGGATCGGTCTCCCGCATCGCCTCCACTAGATCCAACTGCCGGGCCAGCAGGACGAGATAGTGCTGGATCCCGTCATGCACCTCGGCCGAGAGCTCCCGCTGGTACTCCGTCAGAGCCAGGCGCTCGCGAAGGCGCCCCACCTCCCGACCCAGCGCACTGATCAGCGAGGTCATGAGCAGCAGATAGAAGACCATGTAGCTCAACCACAGGTAGGGAGAAGTCCTGCCGGCCCAAGACCCCTGGGAGGCCAGCACGAAACACACTACTGCCAACCCACCCACCACAAGAGAGGCCCGGAAGGGCAGATTGAGCGCGGCATAGGTGATGGGGAGCAGGAACACTGGGAAGACCACACTGCTGCGGTCGCCGCCAGCCGCTATCACGGCGGCGATGAGGAGGATGTCCACCACGGGAAGTAGGGGGCGCCACCGAGCCGGCCGCCCTCGCGTAAAGGCGAGCCAAGTCCGAAGGACGAGGTAGACCGCCACGCCCCCAGCGATGGCCCACAGCCGCCCCAACACCACGGGGTCGCGAAGCTGCCTCGCCGCCGGCACGCAAAGCCACACCACCCCAAAGGGCATGCAGGCCCAGAGGTGCGCGACGAAGATGCGGTCTATGCGATGCCGTTCCAAGGGCAACCCCCATTGGATCGTGGGGTCGTTAGGTCGTGGGGTCGTTGGGAGGGGCCTCAGAGGGCGTCCTTTGGTCTCTTGGATCCCTGTCGTCCCTTAGGTCCCTACAGACAAGGGGCCCAAGGGACGCCCTCTGAGGCCCCTCCCAACGACCCCACGACCTAACGACCTAGCGACCCGCCTCAGATCCGAAGGGCTTTTCGCTCTGAGCGACGAATCGCCCTCTGATAGCCTTGGCGGAGGGCGCGAGGGAGTCAGCGCCTCGCCGGACCTGGGGTGCTGGAGAGGGGATGCTATGCGACTGGGGTGTGCTGCTTACTCGTATCGTGACTGGCTAACGACGGGCAGGATGGACCTGGAGGGCTTCGTTACGCTCTGCGCCGACCTCGGCTGCGATGGGGTAGAGCTCACGTCCTACTACTTCCCGTCCGTGGAACCGGACTACCTGGCCCGTCTCCGGCGGCACCTCTTCCGAACCGGTCTCGCGCCCAGCGGCGCTGCCGTGGGTGGCAGCTTCTGCGAACCCACCGAGGAGGCCCGCGCCGCCCACGTAGCCTCGGTGAAAGAGTGGGTCGACCGTGCCGCGTTCCTGGGAGCGCCCTGCCTGCGCGTGTTCGCCGGGGCGGCTCCCGAGGGCGTGACTGAGGAGATCGCGGCTGGGTGGGTCGCCGACGGCATCAGAAGCTGCGCGGACTACTCGGCCCTGCGCGGTGTGATGGTCACGCTGGAGAACCACGGGGGGCTCACGGCCACGGCGGAGCAGACGCTCACCCTTCTACGGGCCATCGATCACGAGTGGGTCGGCCTCAACCTGGACTGCGGCAACTACCGAGTAGACCCCTATCGGGAGATTGCGGACACGGCGCGCTCCGCCGTGACCGTCCACGCCAAGGTCAGCAGTGACTCCCCCAGCGGACGGTTCGTCATGGACTGGCTGCGTGTCGTTGAGACCCTCCGAAAGGCCGGCTTCCGGGGCTACCTGAACGTCGAGTTCGAGGAACCGCAGGACCCTGGAGAGGGGGTTCCGCCCTTCCTCGACGTCCTGAAGCGCGCTCTGGCCTGAGCGGGGGGACCGCCCCCAGGGCTGTGGCCCCGGCCCCTCTGAGGTTGGGTAGCGCGCTGCCTACCGCACACTCGAGGGGCCAGGCTCACGGCGGAACTGACTCTCGGGTGGCGCGGGCGTCTCGCCTGCGACTCGGCCGCAGGCCGAGCAGGTTCGCAGCTTGACGGTGGCACCCGCCTGCTCCTAGTCCACCAAGCGGCACCCAGGCAGTTGGGGCGCAGACGTCTCGTCTGCGCGGCGCCGTCCGACCACCCGGTGATGGTCCACCACCGACCCAGCCCTGGTGGCGCGAGCCAGACGCTCGCACTCGGCGCGAGCGTCCCACTTGCGACTCGGCCGCAGGCCAAGCAGGTACGCGCCGAGGCACCGGGGCCCACGGGACATACCCGCCTGCGCGACCTGACACGGCCTGCATCCCCGGTTGCAGCCTACCTGAACATGGCGTAGCTCGCAGCCGTCTGGGTCGGCTCGACGCGAGGTCGCGCAGGCAGGATGCCTGCGCCCCAACTGCCTGGGTGCCACCTGGTGGCCCAAAGACGAGCGCGTGACACCGCCAGGCCGCAGACCTGCTCGGCCTGCGGCCGAGTCGCAGGCGAAACGCCCGCGCCACCAGAGCCTCACACTCGCCACTCGGTAGGCATACAGTCCGCGGCGGGCGGGTACCTGCGCTAGCAGGCGGTGAGAGGAAACGGAGCCATCCATGCCGGCCTGGGGGGTTCGCGGGCTAGACGCCGGGCCTCCGGGGCCCCAGCCAGACCTCCAACTGCTACCCTCTGGCGGCGGCTTCGGCGGCCTCCAGGGCCTCTTCGGCCTGAGAGCGCTTGAGGTAGGTGGGCTTCACGAGGAGGGGGTCCTCACCAAGCCCTGAGAGCGTACGCTGAACCGTGAGGAGTGGAAGAAGCTCTACCTCCGGGCCCGGGCGACGCAGGTACGTCACTCCGCCGGGGGGCTCGACGCCGGCACCCAGGTTTCCCACGAACGCCACCGGCTCCGGGCTCTGAGCGGCGCGCTCAAGCAGCAGCTCGGTGTGCGCCACCCACGTCTTCTCAGCCTGCGGCATGCCGGGGGAGCATGGCGCGGGTAGGTACCGCGCGGCATAGACTTCGCCCTTGCGGCAGGGCAGTACGGCGACCAGCGCGCCAGTGACCAGGGGCAGTACCGGCCGGGCCAGCAGGTCGAGGCTGCTGAGGGCGACAACTGGCAGCCCCAGCGCCTGGGCCAGAGTCTTCGCGGCGACCATCCCAATACGCAACCCGGTGAAGGACCCAGGCCCGGAGCAGACTCCGATCCCGTCCAGGGTGTCCAGCTCCCAGCCGGCCTCCTGAAGGACGGCCTGCACGCACAGGGGCCACCGGCGGGAGATGTCCATCTTCTGGCGGAAACTCAGCAGGGACCGAACTCCCACTTCGTCAGCGGCTCCGAAGGTGGCTAGGTCGGTCGTTGTGTCAAGCGACAGAATACGCATCCGCCAGCCCCGCAAGCAGCTCTCCTGCCTCCCGACCCACCGCCCGCAAGTGTGCCTCCCGTCCCTCACCTGACTCCAGCAAAGTGACCTCGACCCGCTCCTCCGGCAGGGCATCGCCGGCCAACTCCGGCCACTCCACGGCGGCCACGGCACCGGCCTCCACCAATTCCGCAAGGCCCAGGTCCTCCACGGAGTCGGCGTCATCGAGGCGGTAGAGGTCGGCGTGAACCAAGGGGAGGCGCCCGGAGTGCAGGTGGAGGAGGTTGAAGGTGGGGCTACTGGCCCGAGTGGCGCAGCCCAGCCCCTCAGTAAGCCCCTGAGCCAGCGTGGTCTTGCCGGCACCCAGCTCGCCAAAGAGCAGTATTACCAAGCCCGGAGTGGCCCGCTCGCCAAGAAGGCGCCCGAGGACGCGCGTGCGCTCCTCGTTCTTCAGAGACAGGACCAGCTCGGCGGGGTCAGGCATCGGCACCTCCATCGTCCCATGGGGCGACCGGGGGAGTCAACCAGCGCCATGGAAGGGGCCAGGGCCCTTCGCGGGATCAGGAGACCGCTATCCAGGCTCGTATCACCCCGTCCGCGCGGGTGGCCGCCAGACGAAAGGCCTCCGGGGTCTGCTCCAGCGGGAACCGGTGCGTGAGGTAGGGCTTCACGTTGATTTGCCCCTGCGCGGTCCACTCAAGGGCGTGGGGGAAGCAGTTGCGATAGCGGCGCAGGAAGTGAAGCGTGAGGCCCTTCCGCCGGGCAAGCGCCGCAGGCACTCGGACCTCGTCCACGTCGGGGATCCCCACCACAACCACGCGGCCGCCGGGACGCGCCAGCTCCAGGGCCAGCGTTACGGCCTCCGGGGTACCCGCGCACTCCACGGCTACGTCCACCCCTCCCTCAGGCGGCTCGCCTGGGGCCGCGCCAAGGCTCCAGGCCAGCTCAACGCGTCCCGGCAGGAGGTCAAGGGCCCACACCCGCTCCGCGCCGTAGACTCGCAGCGCCTGAAGCGCCGAGAGCCCCACGGCTCCGCAGCCCAGCACGACGGCGGTCTCTCCGGGCCGGATCCCCGCCTGCTCGGCGGAGTAGATGCCGACGGACAAGGGTTCCATCAAAGCCCCCTCCGCGAGCGTGAGACTCTCCGGAAGAGGGAACGCCAGTCGGGCATCACAGACTACGCGGTCACAGAGGGCCCCATCGGTGGGAGGGGTACCGAAGAAGGCCATCTGCCGGCAGAGGTTGTAGGCGCCGGAGACACACTCCCGGCACTCGCCGCAGGAGCGGCCCGGCTCAATCGCCACCCGCTCC
The DNA here is from genome assembly GCA_036504955.1 of Armatimonadota bacterium. GTDB lineage: Bacteria > Armatimonadota > DTGP01 > DTGP01 > DASXUI01 > DASXUI01. The sequence continues at coordinate 3,068 of DASXUI010000452.1, read as the reverse complement.
CCCACCCGCTCGGGTGACACACCCGGCCCGACGGCCACGATGACGCCCGAGACCTCGTGGCCCAACAGGAAGCCATCGGGAGGAACCAGACCGCCGATGCCGCCCTGCTCAACATAATGCACGTCAGAAGCGCAGACACTTACCGCCGCCACGTCCACTACCACTTCGCCCGGGCCCGCCACCGGCTCCGGCATCTCCTCCAACCGCAGAGCGCCACCCCTAAGCCTGACTGCTCTCATCTACCCTCCCGACGGACCACAGTCAACTAGCACCGCAGCGGCGGCCACTCTGTGGCACCCGCTGCCAAGCCGCCCTAACCCGCATAGTGAACGAGGCGCTTGCGCGTCGTGCATGGCGTGGGCTGAGTCCCTTTGGTCCCCTAAGTCCCCTTAGCCCCTTCAGTCCCCTAAGCCCCCTCCCCCCCTGTCCCCAAAGTGGTCCCAGGACGTGCTGGGAAGAGGCCGCGAGCCGCCTGGAGCTCGAAGGCACAGCTCCTGCTCCTCGGTCAGCTCACCGATGGGGGTGAGGGTGGTCCCCGTGGCACGCACCGCAGAGGCTACCCCCTGCGCGTCCTCCGGCTGAACGGCCATCAGCAGCTCGTAGTCCTCTCCCCCGGCCAGAGCGACCTGGACGGGATCCAGACCCAGGAGCTCACACGCGGCGCGGCAGCAATCCGAGATGGGAAGGGACGCGGGATCCACCAAAGCTCCAACGCCGGAAGCTCCACAGAGGTGCCGCAGGTCACCGGAGAGGCCGTCGCTGAGGTCCATCATTGCGTGGACCGCACCCGTGGAGGACGCGGCGTGGGACTCGTGGAGGCGGGGCTGGGGGCAACGATGCGCCCGAAGGCACCGGCCGAACCGCTCGTCGGCGCGGCCGGCAGACAGCAGCTCGAGTCCGGCTCGGGAGTCGCCAAGAGTGCCGGTGACCATCAGCAAGTCGCCGGGGCGGCCACCGGAGCGAAGCTGAGCGCTTCCCGCCTTCACGCGGCCGTACAGGGCCACGTTGAGCACCACCCGGGGAGCCGAGACGGTGTCACCGCCAAGAACGAGGGTCCCGCAGCTCAGGGCCATGTCGCTGAGCCCCCGGTAAGCCTCCTTCATCCACTCCCAAGGCAGGTCCGAGGGGGCGCCCAAGGACACCAGCGCGTGCAGCGGCTCGCCGCCCATCGCCGCCACGTCGCTCACATTCTGGGCCATCAGCTTCCAGCCGACCTCCCACGCCGACGACCAGTCGCGCCGGAAGTGGACGCCTTCGACCATCATGTCGGTGGTCGCCAGAAGGTCCCAGCCCATGCCGCACGGGACTACCGCGGTGTCATCGCCAGCTCCCAGCACCCCTTGGGGCAGCGGAGGCAGCAGGGCCGTAAGCTCGCGGATCAGGCCGAACTCACCCTTCGGCGGCTCGCCCCGCGGCCCGGTCCTTTCGCGTGGGGACATCACGCGGGCCCAGTCACCCGGTGGGCTCCCCCACACCCGGCCCCCGCGCCAACGAGCGCCCATACCGGAAGGCGGCCAACAACTCCAGTATGGCGCGCAGGGGGCTCTCTGCGGCGGCTACGGCGGAGATGACCGCGATGCCGTTCGCGCCAGCAGCGCCCACCTCGGCGGCTCGCGACGCCGTGATGCCCCCGATGGCGACGATGGGCAGCCGGGTGATGGCTCGGAACCGCCGGATCTGCTCTAGCCCCACCTCATCGCCCGCGTCCGACTTGGTGCCCGTGGCGTAGATGGGCCCAACCCCCAGGTAGCTAGCGCCATCGGTCTCCGCCTCACGGACCTCCTGCTCAGTCGCCACTGAGGCACCGATGATGGCGCTGGGACCCATCAGGCGACGGGCGTGATGCACCGGAAGGTCCTCATCGCCGAGGTGGACCCCGTCCGCGCCCACGGCGAGGGCAATATCAACACGGTCGTTCACGATGAAGCGGGTGGGTGTGCCCAGCGTGATCTGGCGGAGCTCTTCGGCGATGCGCAGCAGCTCCGCGGTGGAGCCCTCCTTCTGCCGAAGCTGGAGCAGGGAAGCCTCGGCCTCCACCGCCGCGCGAGCGAGGTCCGCGTGCCCCCTCCCAGGCCACAGCCCCGCCCCCGTGATCACGTAGACACCCTCGACTTGCGTAGCCACCCCTCCTCCTTCCACCCCATCGGGCCGAGAGGCTCGGTTCAGGTCAGCGGAAGGCTCACCGGTTGTCCGGTCTCGGCGGAGCGATAGGCCGCTAGGGCCAGCTCCACGGCGGCGCGGGCCTGCGGCCCCGTGATCGGCGGCTCCTGGTTACCACGCACGGCGTCAAAGAAGAGCCGGAGCTCGTGGCGGTAGGGATCTTCCATCATGATATCCGGGGCCTGAAGGACCTGCTGCTCCTCACCGAACCGCGCGTACCGAAGGAGGCCGTCGAAACCCTCATGGTTCAGGGTGCCCTCCGAGCACTGAACCGTCATGTGGTAGCGCACCAGAGAGACGGCGATTGACGAGTGCAGCGTCGCGATGGCGCCGCTCTCGAACTCGATCTGCACCAGCAGGCTGTCGTCATAGTCATACCCAGCGTCAACGACCCGCAGACCCTGGCAGTAGACGGACTTGGCGGGACCGCAGAGATGTCGCAGGAAGTCCAGCTCGTGCGCGTTGACCTCCATCAGGATGCCGCCGCAAAGATCGAACCGGGCGCGCCAGCCCACGTTGAAGGGGTCGTCCACCTTACCAATCCGCTGCACCACCACCAACCTGGGCGCCCCCAACTGGCCCGACGCCACTACCTCGTGCGTCTTGTGGAAAACAGGGAAGTAGCGCAGGACCTGGCCGATCATCAGCTTCACACCCGCGGCATCGGCGGCGGCCATCATCTGGTCGCACTCCTCCAGCGTCCGCGCCATGGGCTTCTCACAGTAGACGTGCATGCCGGCCTGCGCGGCGGCGATGCTGGGGCCCGAGTGCCAGGCGTGTGGCGTCACCACCATCACCGCGTTGAGGCCGTCGAGCTTCAGCATCTCCTCATAGTCCGCGAAGGACTGGGCGCCATACAGGCCCGCGGCCTCCTTCGCCCTCTCGGCAACGGGATCGCAGACCGCAGC
>DASXUI010000451.1:0-8548 GCA_036504955.1 Armatimonadota bacterium | reverse complement strand
CGAGCTCCAGGGGATCCATCTTGCGGCCGTCTAGGGAAACCGGCACGCCCTCCTCAAAACCGATGACGAGCTCTCGTACCTTGTCGGGGGCCTCCTGGGGGCTCTTGGTCCAGATGAAGATCTCCTCCGGAGGCGCGAAGTCGGGCTCCTCCAGCCGGCCGCCCTCGATGCTGCGGCCCCAGAGGTTCTCGTCGATGCTCCAGATCTTTGCGATGGACTGCGCGACCGGCACGCCGTGGGCCTTGGCGTACTCGATCTCCTCGGTTCGGGTCAGGTTCCGTTCCCGCATGGGCGCCAGGATCTGCGCGTCGGCCATCATGGCGCGGATCTGGAACTCGATACGGAACTGGTCGTTCCCCTTGCCCGTGCAGCCGTGTCCGAAGACCTTGGCGCCCTCCCGCTGGGCCACCTCGACCGCCTTCTTGGCGATCAGCGGCCGGGCGATGGAGGTGCTGATGGGGTAGCCCTGGTAGTCGCCGTTGGCACGCACGGCCGGCCAGCAGTAGTCAGTCACGAACTCCCGCTTAGCATCCACGGTGAAGTGCTTGGTGCCCAGCGCCTTCGCCTTCTCCTCGGCCTGGCGCAGGTCCGCCTCGGGCTGCCCGACGTCCACGGTGACCGTGATCACCTCATCGAAGCCATACTCTTCCCGCATCATCGGGATGCACACGGAGGTATCCAGACCTCCGGAGTAGACTAGCACAACCTTCCTGGACATGGATGTCTCCGTTCAACAGTGACTTTATGCGGTCGTAGGGTCGTAGGGATGGGCCTCAGAGGTGCGCTTAGGTCCCTTGCGTCCCTTGGGTCCCTTACGTCCCTTCGCTGAAGGGGCCTCAGGGGCAGAAGGGACCCAGGGTGAACCCGCCGAGGCCCCTCCCCAACGACCCAACGACCTAACGACCTAACGACCCGCCCCTATGCTCCCGGCCCGCTGTGCATGGTCAGCAGCAGCACGGCCTTCTGGGCGTGGAGACGGTTCTCCGCCTGGTCGTAGATGACCGACTGCGGGCCATCCAGGACCTCGGCGGTAACCTCCTCACCCCTGTGGGCGGGTAGACAGTGCATCACGACCGCGTCCGCTCTCGCCGCGCGCAGCAGCTCCTGGTTGATCTGGTATCCCCGGAAGGCCTGCCTTCGGCGCTCCGTCTCCTCCTCCTGGCCCATGGAGATCCAGGTATCGGTGTACAGCGCATCCGCCCCAGCGGCCGCCTCCTGCACGTCGCGGACCAGCTTCAGGGAGGAGCCGTGGGAGGCCGCCACTTCGGTGGCGCGCTTCAGCACCGCCGGCTCGGGGTCGTACCCCTCGGGGCAGGCTGCGACCAGATCGAGGCCCTGGAGGGCGGCCAGGTACATCAGCGAGTGCAGCACGTTGTTGCCGTCGCCGATATAGGCCAGCCGGCGCCCCCGCAGGCTCCCCCAGCGCTCCCGGAGGGTAAGGAAGTCCGCCAGGGCCTGGCAGGGATGCTCGAAGTCGCTGAGGGCGTTGATGACGGGCAGCCGGCTGGTCTGAGCCAGCTCCTCCAGGTCGGACTGAGCGTAGACCCGGGCGACGATGGCGTGAACCCAGCGTGACAGGTTGCACCCAATGTCGGAGGCGCTCTCGCGAACGCCGAAGCCCATCTCCGGGCCCAGATACACGGGATGCGCCCCAAGCTCGGCCACGCCCAGGTCGAAGGTAGTGCGCGTGCGAAGCGAGGGCTTCTGGAAGATGAGCGCCACGCTCTTGTGGGCTAGCGAGGTGCGAAACTCATCGGTATGAAGGTGCGACTTCCGGCGGGCCTTCAGCTTCTCGGCGCAGAAGAGAACGGCTTCCGCCTCTTCGCCCGAAAGGTCCGCGATGGACAGCAGGCTGCGTCCCCGCAGCGGGTTGTTCGCCAGCAATCCGGACAGCGTGAAGGATGTGGAGTTCACGGCTACCTCGGCTTCCGCAGAAGAAGGCACTCCAACAGGGACAGGGCCTCGTCGACCTCCTCACGCTGGATGATCATGGGAGGGAGAAGCCGGAGGGTCTTGTCGCTGGAGGCGTGGATCAGGAGGCCCTCCTGGCACCCGCGCTGAACCACGTCCATTGCCATCGGCTGGGTCAGGTCCACGCCGATCAGCAGCCCGAGGCCTCGCACCTCGCTGATGAGCCCGGTGGTCTCCCCCATCTTCCGCAGCCGAGACTGGAAGTACTCGCCCATCTCGGCGGCGTGCTCCACCAGCTTGTGCTCCTCGATGTAGTCGAGGGCGGCTAGAGCGGCCGCACAGGAGAGCGGGTTGCCGCCGAAGGTGCAGCCGTGGTCGCCGGGACCGAAGCCGGTTGCCGCGTCCTCGGTCGCGAGGCAGACGCCGATCGGAGCCCCGCCACCCAGGGTCTTGGCGGTGGTCAGGACATCGGGCTCGATGCCGTAGTGCTCATAGGCCCAGAACCGTCCGCTGCGGCCGTTTCCGGTCTGCACCTCATCTAGGATCATCAGCAGGCCGTGCTCGTCGCACAGCCGGCGGACCGCCTTCAGGTACTCCTGAGAGGCCGGCCGGATTCCGCTCTCCCCCTGGACAGGCTCCATGAAGATGGCACAGGTCTGGGGCGAGATGGCGGCCTCGAGGGCGGCCACGTTGTTCAGCGGCACGTAGCGGAAGCCGGCAGGGAGCGGCTCGAAGCCCTGCTGAAACTTGGCCTGCCCGGTCGCGGTGATGGCGGCGAGCGTCCGGCCGTGGAAGGACATCTCCGCGGTCAGGATCTCCGTCCGGTTCGCGCCATGCTTCTTCTTGGCCCACTTGCGAGCCAGCTTGATGGCGGTCTCGGACGCCTCGGCGCCGGAGTTCACGAAGAAGGCCCGTTGGCACCGCGTGGTTTCGGCCAGCTTCTTGGCGAGCGCCGCCTGAGGGTAGTGGTAGTAGTCGTTGGAGAAGAAGGCGCCGCGCAGGGCCTGCTGGTACAACGCCTCGGCCACGGCCTTGTTGCCGTGCCCCAGGGCATTGCCGGCCCTTCCTCCGCTGACCAGGTCCAGGTACCTCATCCCTCGGGCATCCCACACACGGACGCCCTCGCCACGCTCCAGAACGACAGGCAGACGGCCGTAGGTCTGCATGATGTACTGGCGGTTCCAGGACAGCACCTGGTCCGCATCGACATGTTCGGGAACGGGAGGGAGTCTGTCTGTGGTCATTGGATTGCCTCCAAGGGATTGGGGCACCCCGACGCGGTCACGCGGATGTCCTCGGCGCAAAACGGCAGCCAGAATCGGCCCCACAAAACAAAAAAGCGCCGTTGCCGGCGACGGTAGAGTGGGTGCCCTAACGGGAGTTTACCTGTCCCGCTAGCAGCATTCTACCAAACCGCCCCCAACCTGTCCACTGAAGGCGGGTCGTAGGGTCGTAAGGTCGTAGGGTCGTTGGGAAGAGCCTCAGGAGGTGGGAGGTCGGGACCCGTCGGACGGGTCGGACGATAGACGCTCCATAGTACCTAATTCGCGTTCACTAGTATTAGGGATACTATCCCCGGCTGACATAGAGGCGCCCCTCCGGGGCTTCCCGCCGTCTGTGGCACACTCCGTTGCGCCTGCGCCGGCCCGCCTCAGCCCCGGACGGGCGCCTCTATGTCAGCCAGGGGTAACACCCCTGGCGCCGGGCGATGGCGCCAAACCATCGCCAGGAGCCCTCACCGTCCGACCCGTCAGACCCGTCCGACCGGTCCCAATCCCCACCCTCCTCGGCCCTCACCAACGACCCTACGACCCCACGACCCAACGACCCGCCCTCAACGGCCCCTTGGTTTGCCAACCGCGCGGCTTGGGGAACCGACCTTAGGGGCTCCGCCGGATCGGGGCGGGGACCCATGGGCGCGCCTGAGATGGAGGGAGTAGAGACATGGACCCCGTGAGGGTAGGTGTTCTGGGGGTGGGTGGGCTGGCGAACAAGCTGCACCTGCCCCAACTGCAGAAGATGGAAGACGTGAAGGTCACCTGGCTGGCCGGCTACCAGCGTGACAGCGTGGTGTCCCTGGCGGACCTGTACTCCGTCCAGAGATGGACCCTAGACTATCGAGAGGTGCTGGCGGACCCCACCGTGGACGCCGTGATCCTGACGGTACCCCACCCGCTGCGAGTCACCACGGCGCTGGAGGCCCTGGCGGCCGGCAAGCACGTGCTGGTCCAGACGCCGCTCACTACCTCCATGGCCGAGGCAGACGCGCTGGCGGCCGCGGCAGGCACCGCGGGCCGGACGGTGATGTGCCTTCCCCACTTTGGTCCCGAGGTGCATCGGGCCAGGGAGACGGTGGTCAAGGGGGAAATCGGGCGACCCTCCGGCGGCCACTGTCGAGTCAGCCACGGTGGGCCGGAGGTCTTCTACGCGGGGGTTCGGGACGTCTTTGGCGAGGTGACCACCGACCAGTGGTACTACGACGCGGGACGCAGCGCGGTCGGAGCCCTCTTCGACGCCGGGGTCTACGCCGTCTCGGCCCTGGTCTCCGTGCTGGGATCGGTGGTACGCGTGATGGGGCTCACGGCGACCCTGAACAAGCCGACGACCCTGGAGGACACGGCGTCACTACTGCTTCAGTTCGAGAACGGCGCGCTGGGAACGGTGGAGACAGGGTGGTGCGACCCGGCCCGCACTTGGGAGTTGAGCGCTCACGGCACCCAGGGCAAGCTGACCATCCCCGGCCCCAGAGGCGAGCGTCTGGCTCAGTGGGTACCGGGTTCCTACACTCGAGACGACGCGCCTCCCACGGTGACGGCGGTCGACCTGACGCAAATCGTTGTGGGCGACGCGCACACAGCTTTCGTGCGCTGTATCCGCGAGGGAGTCCAGCCGACACTGGCCAACGCCCAGACGGCGCGGCACGTGACCGAGATCCTGCTGGCTGCCACGGGCTCGGCCCAGTTGGGCCAGGCGGTCGAGATCGTCTCGCGCTTGGCGTAGGGAGGCCGGCAACAGGAAGGGCCGCGACACCCGAGGATGTCGCGGCCCCAAGCGCGGGCGCTCCTGTCAGCTCTGGGTTGCGAGGAAAGGTGTGCTGCGTGCCCGCTAGTTCTTCGACTGCTGCCCCACGGCGACGACGGCGCTGAGCGGGTACTCCTTCGTAACTTGTGTACCCTGGGGCTGCACGACCAGGGACAGGCCGCCCTCCCGCAGTACCACGCTGGTAACGGCGCCCTCCACCCCGAGTCCGGTATCCGGGTCCTTCAGCTCCACGTTCTTGCCGATGAGGTCAGACCCACCGGTAAGGGACTGGAGGGACAACAGGCTCTGGAGGGCCGTGTTGGACTGCTCCTGCTGGCTGAGCGCGTTGAACTGGGCGGTCTGTGATAGGAACGCGGTGTTGTCCATGGGCTCGAGCGGGTCCTGGTACTGGAGCTGTGCCATCAACAGCTTGAGGAAGGCCTGCTGATCCATCTGTTGGTTCTTGCCGGCCGAAGCAGTGCCGGAAGTGCTAGTAGGGGTGTTCGTAACGCTGTTCGTTGAGTACTGCACCGGTGTTCCTCCCGACACCTTCCCCCTTCGGGGAAAGCGCCGTGGCCGCGCCCATCCTTGGGCTGTCAAGACCCTCCGTCACGCCAGGTAGCTGAAGCCCAGGACCGCACTCCGGTTGGGGCGGGCAGGGTCGGGTGCCTCTTCGCTCGCAGCCGGACGCCCGTCCTCATGCTGGTAGGAGGCCGTACCGCCCCGGGGCTGCTGATCTAGCATCTGAGAGTTCATATCCATGTGAAGTGAGACTGAGACGCCCTGCACGGGCAGGCCGGCGCCCTCGAAGGCCTGCGTAAGCTGGCTGATACGGGACTCCAGCAGAGCCCGAGTGGCTTCGGTGGTGGCCTCGATCCGCGCCTGGATGCGCCCGGCCTCGGTGGCCACCTGAACGTGGACGCGGCCGAGTTGTGGCGGGTCCAGTACTACCTCCACGCGGTTCTTGCCAGCCCGTACCGCCAGGGCCGTCTTCTCGGCCACCTCGTGAATCACTCGCGGCGCGGCCGGCTCCTCCACCTTCGATGGCGGCTGCACGACATCCGCGCCTCTGGCCCCTTCCGCTCGTGCCAGGACCGGGGCCCCTTCGCCCTTTGGCTCCGCGCGGCTGGGCCCGCGCGACACGGGGGCCTCCTCTTCCGTTAGGGTTGGCTTGGCGTCGAGCGGCGCTGGCTCAGCGGAGGCCGCGTCAGGCCCCCCTCTTGCCGCTAGCTGTCCCGCGACCACCGTGGCGACCGAGGCATCCGGCGGCGTCACGGCAGGGGCGGCCATGGCCTCACCGTTGGAGCCGAGAAGCCTCAGGGCACCCTTGGCCGCGGACTGAAGCCCCAACCCCAGGCGCGGAGCGTCCCGATCCCCAGCCGGCGCGCCGGCCTGCTGAGGGTGAGCCGTGTCGGTGGATAGGATGCCCTTATCAGGCGAAGCCTTGAGCTGGTCTCCAAGGAGTGTCGTGAAGCCGAGTGGCCTCGCCGACAACGGCTGCGCCTGGGGTTGAGTAGCCTCAGTGCCAGGTTTGGTGGCCGCTCCCGCCGTGGTCCCCGCCGGCTGCTCGTTGGGCTGGAGCTGCTCGGCCGTTTGGCCCTCGCCGGTCGAAGCATCACGTCTCAACGCCACGGCAAGTGGCAGCAGCTTCGAAGAGGCCGCCGCTACGGAGGGGCCGGAGGCTGCCTTGGGCATAGCCTGCTTGGCGGCGGGAGACCCCGAAGGGCCCTGGGCCGCCGGCGGCGCGGCCTGAAGTGAGGGGGTGGTAGCGGGAGGCCAGAGACCTGCCAGTAGCGTCGCGAAGCCAGGATCCTGGGCCTCCTCGCGGCCCAGCTTGGGCTCGCGAGGCTCCGGCCTGCGCTGGACGGGTTCGGCGCCTCCCATGGTAGCGTTGGTCATGGCTGTCCCAGGGCCCGGGTACCCGCGCGGGCAGATCAGGATGGAGGGTTGCCCAGCAGAGCTGGGAGGGTGGCCTAAGAATGAAGCTCCCCGACCACCAGAGTCAGGGCGTCTGCCCTAAGGTACCAAGGATACTATCGACGTAGTTCCGCGTTTCCTGAAAGGGTGGAACGCCGTTGTGCCGCTGAACCGCGCCAGGCCCGGCGTTGTAGGCAGCCAGGGCCAGCGGAAGCTCACCGAAGCGATCGAGCTGCTGCCGCAGGTATCGGGCCCCGCCCTCGAGGTTTTGGGCAGGGTCCAGCGGATCGGCCACGCCCAGGGCTCGGGCGGTGCCGGGCATGAGCTGCATCAGTCCCTGGGCCCCCGCCGGGGAGACGGCCGTAGGGTTGAAGCCGGACTCCTGGCGCACCACGGCCTCCAGGACCTTGGGGTCCAGCCCGTTTCGCGACGCCGCCTCGCGGATCAGCGGCTCCAGAGCCTGGGGGCTGCTGGCGGCCATCGCCAGCTTCTCCGGCTTGCCGCGCAGGGCGAGCTGTAACTCCGTCCCAAAACTGGGAACGGCGGGTAGAAGCTCCCCAGGGCTGGAGGCGGCTACCTGTACGGGCTGTGTCGGCTGAACAGGATCCGTCTCACCGAACCGTGCCCTGATCTCCGTGATGCGCGCCTGTACGGCGTGCAGACCCTCCAGCATCCTGAGTCCCTTCCTTCCCCTACCCCGCGTCCATCCGAAGGGTGCGGGCTCCGCGACAGGCCTCTTCGTGGTGAAGCCTATGCGGGTGCGTTGGCGGGAGAGACTCGCAAATCGTCGAGCGCGCGCTGCTCCTCCCTCAGTACGGCCTTCTGGTGCTCGTCCTTGCGCTGTTCGCGCACCTTCTCCAGGGCTCGGCGGTCCTGACTGGCCTGGAGCACCTCCTGCCGCTTCAGCTCCATCGCCGACTCCAGGTCCTCCAGCTCGCGCCGCCTGTAACGCAGGTCGAGATCGAGGACCACCAGATAGTCTGCCCGCCGCTGCGCGGCGTCCAGGTCCACCCTGGTCTCGTGGCGTGCCTGGGTCAGGACCTGCGCTAGTGTGGATTCAAGACGGTCTATCTCAGTGGTAACTCTGAAGCTCTCTGACGCCAGCTCCGCCAGCTCTACCCGGCGCTGATCCTCCAACCGCTGGCGGTGGTTCAAAGCGGGCTGCAGCCGAAACTCGAACCGCTTCATACGTCCCCTCCAGGCACCTCAAACTGACCGTGCCCCGTCAATCTAGACCTGCTGCAATCTCTATACCAAGCCTATCGCCTGGGCCTACCAAGATCCGCTCCTCCCCACTCGGGACTCGTTCCCCTTGGGGGTTGGGACCAGATCGGTTAGGACGGCCTCGGCCACGACAGCAGAGCGACTGAGCTCCTCTGCCAGCGCGGCTGACCCAGCCGCCCCCCCGAATCGCCCACCTACTCCATCGGCCGCCGCCAGCGGCTCTTAACCCGCGGGGGCGGTAGCCGTTCACGCCAACTCAGGCCCCGCGGCATCGCTGCCCCACCGCACGATCGCGGGAGCGCGACAAGGGACTCGCCCGCGTTCAGCAAGCCGTCGCCCCCTAGTAGGTGGACCGGGCGGCCGGGGTGATACACGGTCCCCTCGCATGCTTAACCCGCCGACAGCCTCGGCCGATACCAGTTCAGAGAGCGACCCCTGGGGCCGGGCGCCAGCCCTGCCCGTGCCCGCCAACAGG
>DASXUI010000450.1:0-10239 GCA_036504955.1 Armatimonadota bacterium | reverse complement strand
CGGCCCTTCAACGCCTACGTGGCATCGGACACCAGCGTCCTGCTTCCCCAACGCTGAGCGTGAGGCGGCCCCGGAAGGGCCCGCGACAGAGACAGCCAAGAGCTCTGCCCTAGCCCGCGTAATGCACGAGGCGCCTGCGCGTCGCGCATGGCGGGGCCTTCTACCCGCTCTCGTGAATAATGCAGGCTAGGGGCGCGGCCGAGAAGGACGGCAGCACAGACGGCCAGACCCTACAGATAGTAGCAATAGTCGGCAGTTACAGCGGATGCAACGTACGGTACTAGCTTGGCTGTGCTGCTGTCCTTTTCGGTCGGTCCCTGGCCCGCACCATGCATGAGGCGCTCGCGCGTCGTGCATGGTGCGGGCTTCCGCAAGGCTCCGGAAGACGATGCAGGCCAAGCGGGCAGGTCTGGCGCCGGCTGTATCGGCTGGCCCCGCCGATCCGCGTCGCTGCCCCTTCCCGGTCCATGCGCCGGCCTCGACGAGTGACCGCGAGCCCGCCGTAGCCCGAGCCGCTCAGGCCCGGCACACCCTCAGTCCTCTCCACCGGGATGCTGTGTGATGACATTCAGTCGAGCAGGCGCTGAGCAGCCGTCCACCCCTACCTGCGAAGCTCTGGGCGAACAGAGGGCCCTAAGATGGGCGCGCGCCCTGTTGTTGGCTTCCTTGGCACGGGAGCGCGGGGTTGTTCACTCCGCTTGTGTTAAGGGTACATCATCCTAGAGGACACTGTTGCGCACGAGCACCGGCCTGAAGGCTAACGGCTCGGGCATCCCCATCCACCAGGCTTCCGGCACCCTGGCGACGAACCACGTTGCTTGTCAGAACGGCTGCAACAGACCACCTGGGGTGCGGCAGGCAGCGTCGCTCTGCCTGAGAGAGTCGAGCGAGTCATGCAGTTCCTGCTCTGGATCATCGTCGGCCTTATCGCCGGCGCCCTCGCGAACCAGACTGTACCGGTTAGGGGAGCCACAAGCACTGTCGGCGACCTAATCATCGGGGTGGTGGGTGCGCTGCTGGGAGGGACAGCCTTCTTCTATTGGCTGGGCCTCTCCTCTGGCGGCCTGGTGGGAAGCGTGGTTGTGGCCTGCGTGGGGGCCGCTCTCCTCCTGCTGGTACTGAGGGGCGTAGCACCCAAGACCAGTGTGTAGCACTTCCAACCTGCCGCGCCGCCTCAAGGCCCCCCTGGGTGGGGTGCCCCCGGGCGGTTGGCGGCCAGCTCCTCTGGGGCGACGCGGGCCGCGCCGGCCCCAGTCCCTGGCCGATCCCATGACTAACAGGTGGCTGCATAGGCTAGCTCAGAAGGGTGTATCCCCAAGAGAGGGTGGTTGGGCTCAGACCCGCACGCCATCGGGGGGCCTGAGTCCTGAGTCCCGCATCGCTCCCCCACCTACTCGGCGCGCGGCGGAGTGTGACGCGATGGGGGATCCAAAGACCCACAGGCGCGGGCGGATAGGGGCGTGGACGGTCGCATCGCTCTCACTGGGGATCGGGGCGCTCCTCGGAGTGGTCACCTGGTACGCGGAGTTGGGTCCCGGGGGAGGCAGACCCGAGACCATCTCTGGTGGCCTGGCCTGGTACCTGGGGATTGGCCGGTCGGGAAAGCCCTTGGATGCGGTTCCCTGGGCGCTGCTGGGGCTGTGGTGGATCGGTGGCCTCGCGATGGGGCTGCTCATCGGCCGGTGGCTCAAGGATAGCTGACCAGTCCTTGGGCAGCGTCCAGCAACCACCCCACCACGAAGACACCAAAAGAACCTACGCTGGGTCCTTCTCTGCGTTCCTCTGTGCCCTCTGTGTCTCTGTGGTAGGGCCTTTCCTGCCCCTCCTGGTGTCTTGGTGGTAAGGCAGTTCCCGGTCGCTGACTTGGCCCCGCCTGTTGTCGGGTCATCCTCCGGCGACCTGAGGCCTACCAGTTCATCGGGTAGACGTTCAGGTCCGTGAAGCAGCCGATGAGGGTCCAGAGGCCGCCGATCAGGAAGTCGCCCAGGCAGAGGCCGAGGAAGAAGGGCATGAAGCGCCGGTAGAGGTTCAGGCCCCCGTAGCGCAGGGTCATCGCCTTGGCGCACCAGGCGATCATGAAGGGGAGCCAGATCTGCTGCATGGTGGCCGTGTTGGCGATGGCGTAGCCGATGGGGTGGAAGGGCCACCAGGTGTACTGCATCCGCAGCAGGCTGAGCGCCACGGTGGTCAGGAAGCCCACCCCCACGAAGAGCGTGCCTGGAGCGTTGCTCTGGACCGGGCTCTGAAGCTGGCTCTGGAGGATGTCAAAGGGCTGCCGTCCCATGAAGGTCCGCCAGACGTCCGTCTTCGCTGCCGCGCCATAGTGGTACCACACGCCCAGCGCGATCCAGAAGGAGGCGAAGCAGCCCACCGCCACCGAGAGCATCAGCGCGCCCATCAGTCGGCGTTTGCTGGCGCCCACCATGTCCGCCATCTTCAGCGCGTCCAACTGGTGCGGCATGGAGGTAGTCCGCAGGTCGTAGGAGGAGATGCTGCGGAGGTAGGCCATGATGGTGAGGTCGGCGCCGCCGAAGGGCCGGGTGCCGAAGGTGGTGGTCATGAGCTGCCCGGTATCCACGTCCGGTCCGAAGAGCCAGGCGTTGCCGGCCTCGGCGCGGGCTCGCGTGGCCGCCACGCGGAAGGCGATGGCCAGCAGCAGCAGGATGACCGCGACCATCGGCGTCATGCCGGCCAGCTCGCAGAAGCCCACCATGTAGAGGAAGCACAGCACCAGCAGCACGAAGGCCGTGCGGTAAGGCATCGCCTCCTCGGAATCGTCCAGCGGCGCCCCCGTGGCCGGGTCCGTCGGCTTCTCACGGCTGAAGGCGGTCCGCCAGGCGTCCTTCAGCACCCCCCGGCTCACGTAGAAGGCCATCACCACGATCGCCAGGAAGGCGCCCGCTCCCTGGTGTCCGATGAAGGGGAAGTCGTTCATCGGGCTGCTGACCCCCTCCTGCTTCAGCCCGCTGGCCGAGCCGAAGACCGCCTCCGCCTTGGTCATCAGGTAGAAGAACCAGCAACTGAAGGTCACGTCGGTGGTCAGCAGGTAGCCGATGCCGATCACGAAGGGGTAGAAGCTCAGCCCGAAGGTGCCGATGGAGTTCCACGGCTTGGTCACGAAGTTCTGAGAGAGGTCCGTCACCCGGATGTTCAGGGTCGGCAGCGTGGGGATGTTCAGGGCCAGGCTGTTGAGGGTGCCGAGGGCCACCGGAATCATGGCGCCAATCCACAGCAGCCGGTTGCTGAAGAGCGGAACCTTGTCGTTCATCAGCTCAACTGGGAGGATGACGGTGGGGAAGGTGAGGCGCTCTCGGTCCACCCACTGGCGCCGGAAGATGCTGTTGATGCACAGCGTGGCGTAGGTGAAGACGACCACGAAGGAGGTCCAGGCAAGCACGGGGCCCATCCAGGCACGCACGGGGATGGGCGAGCCGCCCTCGTAGAAGGCGCGAATCACGTCCGGGTCTCGGGGCGCGAACCAGGAGGGGATGTACCGGTAGAAGACGCCCGTCCAGTTGTTCTCGGTGGTGGCGTATTGCATTGGCGCGGTGAGCGAGGGGATCAGGAAGTGCAGGGAGCCGGAGGAGGAGAGGACGGCGGAGACCGTCATCATGGTGTAGACGGTCAGCAGCTCCGCGGGAGTCAGCCGCAGCCAAGCCCAAGTGCGGTGGTGGCGGGCGCCGCGCGCCAGCAGCAGGTTGATCACCACCACCAGGAAGAAGGCGCTGAAGGGACCCACTGGGATGGAACTGTTGACCAGAGCGGTGTGGCCCCGTTGGCCTCCCAGCACCAGCTCCGCGTAGTGGATCCACAGGTCCACCAGCACCGTCAGCAGCAGGCCCAGGATGAGGGACCTTGGGGTGGCGGCCCGGCCGGCACGAGGCTTGGCGCCGGATTCGGGAGGGGATCCGGTGGGGGATGGAGTCGGGTCAGTGGCAGCAGGCGGGCGAGTCGCCATAGGTCGTGGGCCCCGCCAGGGACAGGAAGGCAAGCCCTGCCATCGCGCGGGACAGGCTTCGCTTCGATGCCAGCGGCCGGGTTCCTTCGGTCCTGGGCTGACGGCCGGCGAGCCCCGGGCTAACGAGCCGAAAGCAGCTTAAGCATCGCCGCCACATCGTCAATGCCGAAACGGCCGTCTCCGCGCACGCCGTTGGGAAGCTGTGGAGCCAGGTCGCCGGCCATCAGCTCCAGATCGTCGCTTGGTGCCGGCAGCAGTCCTGCCGCCCGCCGCAACCCGAGGATGACGTCGCTGATGGTGAAGGAGCCGTTGCCGTCCAGGTCTCCCTGGACTCGGTAGCTGGGCCGCCCCGGAGGTTGCTCCGCCACCACCCAGGCGGTGCCCACCGCGAGCCGCGCGGCCCCTTCGAGCATCCCCGCCCTCAGCTTGTCCGCCGTGTCGGTGGGACGATGGTACCACGCGTTGTACTCCGGGGTGCCGCTGGTGATGAAGAGAGAGGGGATTCCCTCAACCCCGAAGGTGATGCTATCGGTGGGCTCCGCACCGGATGCGAGGCGCAGTGAGTCGAAGCCGCCTTGGCCCCCGGCCCCCAACTGGAGGGCGCCAGAGCGCGACAAGGCCCATCCTTCGCCCTGGGCGGCTGAAGCCAGTTCAACAGCCTTGCTCTTGCCGGGCCCAAGGGTCAGGACCGCCCCCGCGTCTCGGGGGCCAGGAGCGCGTTCCCCGACCATATCCATCACCAGGGCCGCATCTAGCGTGGATCTCAGGCCTGGGTACCGGGCCATGAGCGCCTGAGAGCCGTAGAGCCCCTCCTCCTCGCCGCCGAAGGCCACGAACAGGAGCGTACGGTCCGGCTTGGTTACAGCCAGTGCCCGCGCTGCCTCGACCAGTGCTCCCACGCCGGAGGCGTTGTCGTCTGCCCCGTTGTACAGGACATCGGATGTGTCCTGATCCCTCAGCCCACCGCCGATCGCCTCCCGCAGGTGCGGTCCCATGCCGATGTGGTCGTAGTGCGCTCCCAGCAGGATCTGCCGGTCAGCCAGGGCGCCGCCCTTCACCTCGCCCACCACGTTGTACCCGTCGAGGCCCCGCACCAAGAGGTTCAGGTAGGCCCTGGCCTCTAGCCCAGGGGTGGTATTCCGCTTGGCTTGGGTTAGCGAGGGGAGCACCCGTGACTGGAGCATGGCGCACGTACTGAAGCCTGAGGTGAGCCATCCTATGGTCACGCCGTAGCTGGGGTGCGATTCCCGGGACCACATCACGAAGGTCTGATAGGGGTAGCCAACTACCCCAGGGGTCAGCACCGCCGCCGCGCCCGCGTCCTGACACCACAGGAGGATGTCATAGGCTGACGCTTGGGGTGCGCTGCCCATCACGGCAAGCCAGGGCTCTCCTGCCGCCGCCGCGGAGGCCTGGTAGATAGCCTCTCTGGTGGCGTCCCCCACCGAGACGAGAAGGTACCGTCCAGCGGGGACCTCGCCGCAAGGTGAGTTTGGGGTCAGTGAGCTGCCGTTCAGACCCTCGCCAGAGCAGGAGATGGCCGCTGGAGTCGGCGGCAGAGGCACGACGGGGAAGCGCTCCAACCTTACGTTGGTAAGCCCGGCCTCGCGGAACATCCCCGCCACTCGGTAGGCGGCCAGGTCGCCCCCGGGGGTACCCGAGCGCCGTCCCTCATAGGAGTCGTCGGAGAGCTCATTGGCGACGGCCAGTGCCCTGGCGCCCAAGGCCTGTTCCGCCAGAGCCGCGGCCTCGTCGGAGACGGCGGAAGCGGACGCGGCTGAGCACAGGAGAGTCGCAAGCCAAGAGAGAGCGCGGAGATGGGCAGGGCGGAGGGGCATACTAAGGTCCCCTTCGCCGCCCGAACCCACGGTTCCCTCAGACCAACGTAGGGCAGGCCCATCCTGGCTAAGGAGCGCGTACCACGGGCGGCGTGGCGCCACCCTCCCAGCTCGGAGGAGGAGCGCTGCCTGTCTCCGAACCCCCAGAGAGGCGGCGCGGCCCCCCGTGCCAACCGTGCCCGGTTCGGTGCGGCCCGCGTGCGGAACGAAAGGATGGATCCACATGCAGTTGTCGGACACCTGGGGAGACGAGAAGGATCGATCCAGGCTGCTTGAGGCCCTAAGGTCGCTCGTCCTCTTTCATGGGATCGCCGAGGGTGAGGTAGGCTGGGCCCTCCAGGGGATCCTGGACCCGGTGGTCCGGCGCCAGGCTCAGGAGGGGGCCGTCCCGGACCCCGAGCTCTTCACGCGCGAGCTGTTCAAGAGCCTGGCGGAGGAGATCGAGCTCTCGCGCCAGCCCCTTGCCGGCAACCCGTGGCAGTCGCACCTCCTGAACCGCTTGCTGAAGGACGAGAACCCCTTCAGCCTGAAGGCGCAGCTCGTGCCGCCGGAGGAGCTGAGCCCCGCCCTGCTGCGCGCGGCCGCCGCCGACCTCTCGGCGCTCCAGGTGCTCTTCCGGATCTCGCTGGATGTGCTCTCTTCGCCGGACGGAGCCGCGAGCCCGGACGGACTCCGGCCCCTAAGCCCCACGCGCCCCGAGGACCCCGCTACGGCCGAGATGAAGCGGGAGCTCCTGTCCTCCGCGGACTGGTCCGCGCTGGTGCCCCGGCTGGCCTCCTACTTTCATTCTCAGGGCGCCGGCATCTTCCGGGAGTACCGTGCCTTCCGGTGGCTCGATGGTGACCTGCAGGGCATCGCCGAGCCCGATCCCATCTGCCTGGACGACCTCATCGCTTACGACGCGGAGAGGGAGCTCCTGCTTCGGAACACGGAGTACTTCGTTCGCGGCTTCCCGGCCAACAACGTCCTCGTCTACGGCGAGAGGGGCACCGGCAAGTCCTCTACCGTGAAGGCGCTGCTGCACGCCTATGCCGACCGGGGCTTGAGGATGGTGGAGGTGCCCAAAGCTCACCTCAGCGACTTCACGGAGATCCTGCACCGGCTGCGCGGCCGCCGCGAGCGCTTCGTCCTCTTCGTGGACGATCTCTCCTTCGAGGAGGATGAGACCACCTACAAGGACCTGAAGGCGGTGCTGGAGGGCGGTCTGGAGGCCCGGCCGGAGAACGTGCTGCTCTACGCCACCTCCAACCGGAAGCACCTGATCAAGGAGCGCTTCTCGGAACGGCACCTGGGCCTGGCCGACGACGAGGTGCACTACAACGACACGATGGAGGAGAAGCTGTCGCTGAGCGACCGCTTCGGCATCACGCTGGTCTTCCTAGCGCCGGACCAGAAGCGCTACCTGCGCATCGTTCGCGGCCTGGCGGAGCGGCGGGGCATCCTGCTCCCGCCTGAAGAGCTGGAGTCCCGCGCCATCATGTGGGTCCAGCAGCACAACGAGCGCTCCGGCCGCACTGCCCGCCAGTTCATCGACTACCTCACCGCGGAGGCGGCCGCTGTGGCCTAGCTAGCGGCCACCAACTACCTCACCACCAAGGGTCGTGCGCTTGCGCGCGATACACCAAGACACCAGGAACTGCGCCCCCACCGTGTCCCCTGTGGTGGCGCAGTCCCCTACCGCCGACTAAGCGGGCCTCTTGGGCGCTAGGCCGGTTCGAAGAGGCCGCAGAGGTTGCCCTGAGGGTCGATGATCGCCGCGGCGAAGCCCATGTCGGAGACGGGCATCTTGCCCATCGCGACGGTGGCCCCCAGCGACAGCGCCTTCTCCAGGGCCGCGTCGACGCTGGCGACCCCCACGTAGTTCATGACCGGCTGCTGAGGGTTCTGCCGCCTCATGATGCCGCCGTTGATGCCGGGTTGGGAGTCACCCGTGTCGCACAGCCAGTACTCGACCTCCGGCACGGGCGCCTTGTCTATCCGCCACCCAAACAGACCTCGGTAGAACTCGGTCAGCTTCTCCGGGGCCTCAGCTGGGATCTCAAAGTGAACGACTCGGTTGCTATCCATAGGGGCTCCTATTCATGGGTCACGTGCAAGCCTCAACACGGGTGTTATCGGCGCCGCGTGGCCGCCGGACACGGTGCTGCCTGCCAGTATAGGGTACATATGTTCCCTGTACGTAGACGCATGTAGCCTGTGGAAGCGCGTGGGGTCAAGGGGCACAAAAGGGCGGGTCGTAGGGTCGTGGGCGAAGACCCTCAGAGGGTTGGAGGGGTCCGAACGCCGAGGTCCGGTGGTCACGATGGCCCGCCCCGTGAAGGGGGTGGGGCCAGACGGATCGATCGGTGGTCACGATCGCCCACCCCGTAAAGGGGTGGGCTGGCTTGGCGCTCCGCGCGGAGCTGCCGCCGGACGCCGCCGCAGCATGTCACTCCTGGCCTGAGGAACCGCGGCGTTTGCACCCAGGGGCACAGGGGCAGCCTCGCGCGACAGAAACCTTAGCACCGGCTGGGTGGCGCGGTGTTCAAGGGCTGCCGCCGGGCCCTGAATCCACCAAATGTTGCGGCTCTGCCCGATGCTCTGTATCAAGGCGCCTCAGGTCCCCTAGATCCAAGCGTCGCGGCCCCTCAGACGAACGAAAGCGTGCTGCGGCGGCGTCCGGCGGCAGCTCCGCGCGGAGCGCCAAGCCAGCCCACCCCTTTACGGGGTGGGCGATCGTGACCACCGATCGATCCTCCTGGAACCACCCCCTTCACGGGGCGGGCCATCGTGACCACCGGACCTAGGCGTTCGGACCCCTCCCACTCTCTGAGGTTCTTCCCCCACGACCCCACGACCCCACGACCCTACGACCCTACGACCCTACGACCCTACGACCCGTCTTCAGGTGCTCCGGGCGCCGGGCCCGATCCGGGAGGCGCCTGGTGGCCGCCACCGTGAGCGCGGGCCTCATACCAGTCCGCCACGCGCTGCTCGAGGTTGGCGAGGCGCTCCGTGGCTCGGGGACCAGGGCCGGCGTAGGTGCCCAGCAGCCGATAGTTGATGCGCTCGAGGCAGCCCCAGCGGTACTTGTAGCTCTCCTGGCCGCGGAGGAAGTCGAACTCCCGGCAGCCCTCGTCGATGGCGCACATCATCGCCTCCGCGGTGAGCAGGGTGCCGATGCCGTAGCGGGAGAGCGCCGGGTCAAAGCCGCCCAGGTAGTAGTAGCCCACGCCGCCGTGGCTGAAGCAGTAGAGACTGGCGACCGTGGCGCCGTCCAAGCGCAGGTAGTGGAGGCGCAGCTTGCCCCGCCGAAGCAGGCCCCGAGCCGCCTCCAGGTGGAAGGCACGGGTTCGGGCTCCCGCCATCTGGCCCGGCATCCAGCGCTTGTTCCAGCGGGCTTGGTGCAGCCGGAAGAACGCCTCCATCTCCTGGACCAGACAGCCCTCATCGGCCAAGCCCAGCTCCACGCTGTGCTCCCGCTCCAGCACTCGCCGGGAGTAGCCCAGGTTCTTCCGGGTCTTCTTGCCGAGCGCCTCCAGAAACGCCTCGCGCGTCTGCGGCAGGTCCGTGTAGGGTGCCACCGCCTGCGGGTGGAAGCGCCACCACGGACCTCCGTGTCGTTGCTGCTCGACATGCTCCCTTGGCAAGAGCTCGCACTCCTCGCGGAGCTGGTGAAGGTCCACCAGTCCCCAGCCCCGCCGCCGCTCGCGTAACGCGCCGAAGAAGGCTTCAGAGACCTCCGCGCGCCGTTCCGGCAGGGCGAGCAGGTCCAGGTAGTCGGAGGCCCCGGTCGACAGAAGCTGCAGTCGGGTGACCGGCAGACGGTAGGGGTGGCTGACGAAGAGCGGCGCGAGCCCCACCAGCTTCCGTCCGTCGCGAAAGGTCAGCGACCAGCAGCGCCCCTTGCGCTGGTGCCGAACCCAGGCCCCCTGCCAGGCGTAGGTCTGGAACACCGTGGGCGCCCCCCCGGCGTCTTCCATCGCCTCCCACTCCGGCCCCAACGCCAGCAGCTCATCCCAGCGGCCAATGACCTCCGTACTCAGCATGGCCAGGGGCCTGCGAAAAGGACCTCACCACAGAGACACAGAGACTCAGAGGGGCACAGAGAAGAGCAAGGCGGTGCCAAGGGAGCGTCCCCACCAAGAGCCGTGCGCGAACGCATGGCGCACCAAGGCACTAGGAAAGGCTTGGCTTGGTCCTCTCTGTGTCCCTCTGTGCCTCTGTGCCTCTGTGGTGAGGCGGTTATCTGCCGCCGATCAGCTTCCATCGGTGAGAGCCCAGTGGTGGTAGTCTTGGAGGACCTCGTCGGTGGGGCCGTCCTGTTGGACCTGGCCGTGGCGGATCCAGATGGTGCGGGGAGCCACGCGGCGCACGGCCTCCAGGTCGTGCGACACGAAGAGGATGGTCTTGCCGGAGCGCTGGAACCCCTCGATCTTCTGGTAGCACTTCTGCTGGAAGGCC
>DASXUI010000449.1:0-6668 GCA_036504955.1 Armatimonadota bacterium | reverse complement strand
GCCTTACGCTGGATGTGCCGGAGGAGCTTGCCCAGGAACTGCGTGACCTGTGGGGCGAATCGGAGCTTCCCCGCAGGGCGCTGGAGGCCCTGGTGCTGGAGGCCTACCGCGAGGGTGCCATCTCCAGGGGCAAGGTGGGGGAGCTGCTGGGGCTGGGCTTCCACGCTCGTGAGGCGCTGCTGAAGGAGCGTGATGCGCCGTACCTCTACGGTCCGCGGGACCTCGATGAGGATCTCCGAACGACCTCTGAGTTGCTGCACCCGGAGCCTTGACGGCCGTCTCGGACACATCGCCGCTCAATTACCTCATACTCATCGGCTGTATCGACCTGCTCCCAGCGCTATACGAGCGGGTGCTAGTGCATGATGAGGTGGTGGCTGAGCTCACCCACGCAGATGCGCCTCCTGCGGTCAGAGGCTGGGCCATCGCTCCGCCACCATGGGTTCGGGTAACTCCTGTGGAGACAGGCGTCCAGCAGTTGGGTTCGGCGTCCCTGCATCGCGGGGAGCGTGCCTGCCTTGCCCTCGCCTCTCAGACTGCGGCGGACGTGCTCCTGCTAGACGATTACCGCGCTAGGCAGGCCGCCAAGGAGCAGGGCATCAGGGTAACTGGTACGCTGGGCGTGCTCTGTGTCGCCGCGGACATGGGCCTGGTGGACCTGAGAGACGCTGTAACGAGGCTCCGGAGCACATCCTTCCACATGAGCGCCGAGCTTCTGCGGTCCCTCGAATCCAGGCTCAGAGGGTAGGCCGCACGTCGCGGCGATGTAACTGGTGCCGCCGACCGCAGTCCCCAGTTCAAGCCCCTGCCACTCCACTCGGGTAGCGACGGAGGATCTCCGGGTCGTGGCCGGGGAGGACGAAGTCTCCGGCGGAGCGGAGCTTGACGAGGGCCGCACGGCTCTCGAGGGGGTCCGCCCAGCCGATGGGGCGGTCCTCCTCCAGGTTGCGGTAGGTGTAGGCACCGTCACCGGCCAGCACGGCGCGTCCCCGGGCAGTGTCTACCACGATCGCCTGACTGCAGGTGGAGTGGCATCCCAGCCGCAGCGTGCGGATGCCCGGAAGCACCTCCTCGTCCTCCACCAGCAGCAGGCTCTCCGGCCATCGGCGTGCCAGCGCCGCCATCACCGAGGGCCGAACGCCCAGCAGCCCCTCCAGGAACCCCTGACGGTTCGCGACCAGCCGCGCGTTCGGGAAGAGGTCGAAGTACTCGTAGTGGTCGGCGTGTAGGTGGGTGGCGAAGACGTGGCTCACCTCCTCCGGCGCCACGCCGGCCCGCCTCAGGAGCTCCGGAGTGACCTCCTCCGGCCGCTGAATCACGCCGCCGGGGATGTACTGGGAGGTCCCCGCGTTGAAGCTGCCCAGGTCCTTCGGGCCCGTGTCCACCAGCATAGGCCGCTCGCCCCCCTCTATCAGCCACACGTAGAGGTAGAAGGTGGATGTCTCCTCCCCGCCGTCCGCGTAGGTGATGTAGTCGCGGACCTGGCACTCTCCGCACTTCAAGGCTCTCAAGCGGTAGCTGGGCTGGGTCATGTTGGAGCTCCTCTGGGGCGGGTCGTAGGGTCGTAAGGTCGTAGGGTCGTAGGGGAAGGGCCTCAAAGGGCGGGAGGCGGGTGTCGAATGCCGGAGGGGCCTCAGAGGGTGTGGCGTGGTAGATCCCAAAGGATCGGTGGTACCGATCACCCACCCCGTGAAGGGGTGGGCTGGTCTTGCGCTCCGCGCGGAGCTGCCGCCGGGCACCGTCGCAGCATGGTTCCCTTCACCGGAGGAGCCGCGACGTGTAGCTCAGGGGCGACCCCACGTGGAGGGCCCCACACCTCCGGATGGTCGGCGCTGTATCCGAAGGCAACGGGCGCGCCGCCAATCCATCAACCTCACCGCCGATGAGCCTCTGCCCAGCACCCAGACGCACTGCACCGAGGCGCATTGAGGCCCTTGGGTCCAAACGCCACGGTTCCTCCTGCAACCGGTAACGTGCTGCGACGGTGTCCGGCGGCAGCTCCGCGCGGAGCGCAAGACCAGCCCACCCCTTCACGGGGTGGGTGATCGGTACCACCGATCCCTCGTCTGGGATCTACCACGCCACACCCTCTGAGGCCCTTCCCCTACGACCTTACGACCTTACGACCCTATGACCTTACGACCCTCCTCATCCCCCTATCACGCCTGAGGGATGCCGCTCCAGGACTCCTGGATCGTGGCTGGGGAGGAGGATGTCCGCGTGGGTTCGGAGTTGGGCTATGGCGGCGCGGCACTGGTCATAGTCTGATGCCACGCCCACGGGGATATCGCGCTCCAGGTTCGCCATCAGGGACACGGTGTCGCCGGTGAGGGCGGTGCGGCCCAGGGAGGTGGTCACGATCACTGCCTGGCTGCAGGGCGTGTGGCCGCCCAGCCACATAGTCCGGATGCCGGGCAGAATCTCCGCGTCGTCGGTCGCGCTGACGCGGTCACGCCAGTCGTGCGCTAGGCCCTGCAGCGTCTTGTGGGGCGCCCAGGAGCCCTGCCAGCCGGGGAAGGCAGTGGCTGCGGCCAGCCCCCGGCCGGAGACGATGAGGCGGGCGTTGGGGTAGAGGCCCAGCTCATCGACGTGGTCGAAGTGCAGGTGGGTGATGAACACCGCGCCCACATCCTCCGGCCGAACCCCCTTGACGGCGAGCTGCGCGGCAGCGGTCTCCCCGGGCAGCTGCGTGATGGGCTCCGCGAGAACGTGGGCGGCGCCCTGGTTCATCTCGTCCACGCGGCGAAGGCCGGCGTCCACCAGGATGGGGTAGGGGCCTCCCTCCACCAGCCAGAGGAAGAGCTGGTAGGGGTGCCGCTCCTCTGGATCGCCACCCAGGAAGGCGTGGTTCCCGGCGATGACGCAGCGACCGTTGCTGAGCGCGTGGATGCGGTACATGCAGGCCTCCGAGGGCTCCTGAGCCAGCCGGCGCTGCAGACCTTCCGGCGCTCGGCTTCCGGCGTCACTCTTCGGTGGCCTGGGAAGGGATCTCCTGCTTGTGTGGTCGCGTCCTCTGTCGCCCGCCGATTGGCGCACGGGATGCGGGGAGGAGCGTAGTGCTACCCATCCCCCGGTATGTGTGAGCCGCCCGCGTGTAGCTTACCGACCGGGCTTCTGCGGGCCTCGGTACCGGAGCAGGCTAGCCCAGCAGCGCGGTCACGCGTGCCTGGACCTCACGCAGTGTGGCATCGGGCACTCGCCCTGCTGGCCCGGGTTTGCGATGGGCCCAGTCCAGGCTCCCCAACTGGTCTGCCAGTACCACACCGTCCACCCCGCGGCCCGGCGGAATCGGTACCCCGAAGGCGTAGCCCTTGCGCTTGGAGGTGACTGGGCTGCAAAGAGCCAGCCCCACGAGGCGGTTGTACCGAAGGGGCGAGATGACCAGCACAGGGCGGCGCCCCGTCTGCTCGTGGCCCACAGGGGGACTAGGGTTAAGCCATACCAGGTCGCCAGCGCTCGGCGCGCCGGGTCTCACCATACCTCCCTGCCCACGGGCGGCCCCCAGTCGCACTCAGGGTGAAGGGTTTCTGGGTCCAACCCCTCGAGAAGCTGGTCCAGGCTGTAGCGGGGTCGCGCCGGGTGAAGGTGGAGGGAGCCGTCTGCCTCCAGAGTAACCCACATGGTGCCACCCTCAACCAGACCGGTCTCATCCGCTACCGACTTGTGAATCCTCACAGCCAGGCTGTTGCCCCAACGCGCAACCTTTACAGCCATGCCCATAGCGCGCCTCCAAAGACAGATTCCTGGTGCTATCACGCTCCCCTGGTCGCTGTCGAGCGCCGGATCGGGCAGAGCAGGCTCGGAGTGGGCACCGCATGGCCCCCGATCACCCAGGAAACGCCCTGGTGAGGTGGAATGGAAGTGAGCACCGTACCCTCGCATGCGAGCGTACACGGGCGTCCTCAAAGCCTTGGCGGCAGACCGCGTCGCTCCGAGGGAGGGCGTTGCCCGTACTGGGCCGGGCACCCGGCGGTGCGCTGGGCGCGGCAGTGTGAGACCCGGGCCGCGGACCCCAGGTGGCCAGCTTCGAGAGCGGCGGCCTTCGCGGACTCAGGAGTTCCGCCCGCGACCACCGAATCCGCTCTGTTCATGAGAGCGTGCGGAAGCTCGTGCCCTGCACGACACGCAAGCGCCTCGGGCGTTCTTCGGGTTAGGGGGCCGGATCCCCGATCCCGTGAGTCTCACCGGAGGGAGTAGTTGGAGCCATGGATCTGCCCACCGGGTATGTGACCTTCCTGTTCACGGATATAGAGGCCAGCACGGCGCTCTGGGAGATGAACCCGGAGGCCATGCGGGCTGCCTGCATACGCCATGATGAGCTGGTGGCGGAGTGCGTGGAGCGCGAGGGAGGGGTCCTTGTGCGCCCCCGGGGCGAGGGGGACAGCCGGTTCGCGGTCTTCCTCGATGCGCCAAGCGCCCTGCGCGCCGCCGCCCTCCTCCGCCGAGCCCTTCACGAGGAACCCTGGCCCGATCGCCTTGCGATGAAGGTCCGCATGGCCCTGCACAGCGGCGAGGCCGACTTGCGCGACGGCGACTACTACGGCTCTGCCGTCAATCGCTGCGCGCGGCTAAGGGTAGTGGCTTCCGGCGGCCAGGCCCTCCTCTCCGGGGCCACCCACGATCAGCTCGCGGAGGACCTGCCCTCCGACGTCTGGCTGCGGAACCTGGGCGAGCACCGGCTCAAGGATCTGATGGACGCTGAGCGCGTCTACCAGCTCTGCCAGGAGGGGCTCCCCTACGACTACCCACCCCTTCGCTCCCTCAGCTTCGTGCCGAACAACCTGCCCCGGCAGCTCACCGCCTTCATCGGCCGAGAGCGGGAGCACGCGGAGCTCCGAGAGCTGCTGAAGGCCCAACGACTGGTCACCGTTACCGGAAGCGGCGGAGTAGGAAAGACCCGCCTCTCCCTGCAGTTGGCCGCGGACCGCATCGGGGAGTACCCGGAGGGCGTCTGGTTCGTGGAACTTGCCTCGGTGTCCCGGCCGGAGCACGTGACGGGGGCCGTCGCCTGTACCCTGGGTCTCCGTGAAGGAGGCGCCTGCCCCGAGGCGCGGGATGAGGGTACCCGGCCCTTGGCGGACGCTATCGGCCAGAGCCGAATGCTGCTTCTGCTGGACAACTGCGAGCACGTGGTCGCGCGGTGCGCTGAGCTGGTGCAGGAGCTTCTGCGCCACTGCCCCCACCTGAAGGTGCTGGTGAGCAGCCGGCAGTGTTTGGGACTCAACGGCGAGTGCGCCTACCGGCTGCCATCCCTCGCGGTGCCCGGCGCCAACCGCGCCCTGTCGCTGGCGGACGTGCCCCGCTACGATGCCCTCCGCTTCCTGGCGGACCGCATCAAGGTGGCCGACCCTGCCTTTGAGCTGACCGAGGACCGGCTTCCCGCTCTGGCAGGTATCTGCCGTCGGCTGGACGGCATCCCGCTGGCCCTGGAGCTGGCGGCCGCCCGGGCGAGGGTGATGCCGCTGGAGCAGATCGCCGATCGTCTCGACCGACGGTTCGACCTGCTGGACGGAGGCACGGAGACCGCCCTGCCGAGGCAGAGGACGCTGCGCGCCCTGATCGACTGGAGCTACGACCTCCTCTGCCCGGAGGAACGCCTGCTCCTAAGCCGCCTCGCCGTCTTCTCCGGCGGGTGGACTCTGGAGGCGGCGGAGGCAGTCTGCGCCACGCCGGCGGGAGCTCCCGTCGCGCCGGAGGGGGCGCCGGCGCTCGCCCGTGAGAGCGTGGCTCGCCACCTGGGCTGCCTCGTGGAACGGTCTCTGGTGCTTTTCGACCCCTCCCAGGACGGCGCCGGGCGCTACTCCCTGCAGGAGACGGTAAGGGACTACGCCTGGGAGCGGTTGGTTGAGGCGGGTGACGACGAGGCCCTACGGGCGCGGCATAGGGACTACTTCGTCTCCCTGTCCCTCGAGATCGCCCTGAAGCTGGTGGGCACCGACCAGGCCGTATGGCTATCGCGCCTGGCCCGGGAGCGCGAGAACTTCTACGTCGCGCTGGGGTGGTGCCTCAGCCCCTCCGTGGGGATAGACGCCGCGCTCAAGCTGCTGGGCGACTTCTCCCGCTCGTGGCTCACCGGCCCCAGGCCACCAGCGCTCTCGCTGGTGACGCGCGGTCTGGACCTGGCCAAGGACCTGGGGGAGCGCATGGGAGCTGGTGCCGGCGCCACCCTCCAGTCTCTGGAGGGCCTGAGGGACCGCTTCTTGGCACCGCCCACCACCGGCCCGGAAGTCTTCTCGGACTCCGCCGGACTGCCGCCGGGCGCCCCAGGCGTCACTCAGGCGGGAGCCGAAACGGCCGAGGGACTCTACCAGCGGGGCGTGGCCGCCGCGAGCGAGGGCGACCAGGTACTGGCGCGGCGCTGCTTTGGGAACTGCCTGGTGGTCGCCGCGCGAGATAGGGACTGCCGCGCCTGCGCGCAGGCCTTGGGGCGGCTAGCTGTGCTTGAGGCTCTTCGAGGAGACCTGGAGCGCGCGGCCACGCTTTTGGGCGCGGCCGAAGGCCTGCTGCCCGCCGTCAGCCTTCCTCCTGACGCCGTCCTCTGGGACTACCCCGCCTGCGTTGCCCGCCTTCGGAAGGCCCTGGGCCACCTCGCCTTCGAAGCCGCCCGAGCCCGAGGCGCCGCCATGCGCCTGGAGCGCGCCGTAGTGTACGCCCTCGCGGCTCCGTAG
>DASXUI010000448.1:0-5163 GCA_036504955.1 Armatimonadota bacterium | reverse complement strand
CCACGCTGGTACAGAGGGTGTCGCGAAGCTGCAGAACGGTGGGAAGCCGGGCGTCGGGCCCCAGCGCGCGCGCCATCTCGGTGACCTGCGCGCAGAGACCCTGGAAGCGTGTTCGGCGGGGGATGGCAGAGCGCAAGGGAGCGGCCTCCGGGAGGTGTTCTAGAACTCTATAACACCAGCCTACAGGCGCGGCTGGCCGGCGTCAAGGGGGTGGGAAATGCGAGGGGAGGGTCAAGAGCCCCTCACGCCCCTACGACCTTACGACCCTACGGCCCGTCCTCCCAGTCACCGGCTCGCGAAGGAGGCCAGGGCGTAGATGAGGGGGGCGTTCCAGTTGATGGCGATCTCGTTCAGGTCGTAGCGGCCCTGCTCGTCGCGCCAGCTCGTGCCGTCGGGGTGGCCGCCGCCGACCAGGTAGCCGGGCCAGGGGGCTTCGGCCTTGTCGCTGCCGGAGCTTCGGTCATGCGGGTGCATCGGCGGGTTGTACCCCAGCCCGGTCACGTAGGAGCGGCAGTGGAAGTTGCGCCCGAAGAGGTGGCCCAGAGCGTCCAGCGCGGTGTTCACGTAGTCCGTGTTGGGACGCATCCGGTTCGCCGCCTGGAGCAGCACCGTCTGAGCGGCCACGTCGCCGTTGCAGCCCCAGAAGTAGGTGGTGCCCAGCGGCCGCGCGTAGCCGTGGGCGTTGCGGGTGCGGACGATGCCGTCCGCGGCCGACAGCAGCGATGCCCTCACCTGTGAGACAAGCTCCGGGTCCCGGCCAGGGCGGCGTGACAGGAGGTAGGTGAGCATCCCCAGGTCCTTCACGTCTGACCAGCCGAAGCTTGGGTCGACCAGCGGCTGATACCGGCGCGCGCGGGCCTCGAAGTCCTTGAGGTAGCCCTCCTCACCTGTCGTCTCGTACAGCTCGGCGGCCGCCCATAGGCGGTCGTCATCGTCGCGAGTCTGGTATCCGCCGGTGCTGAAGCCGCGGAGGTCCGCCGAATGGTTCTCAGGATGGGCCTGCAAGAAGGTGTAGCTCCTGCGAGCCGCCTCGAGGCACTGGCGCGCGTAGCCGCTTCTGTAGGGCTGAAAGGCGCGGGACGCCTTCGCCGCCATCGCCACGAAGTCCGCGGTGGCAGCGCTGCTCCAAGGGGTGATGAAGCGGTCAGTGAGCTCCTCGTTCGCGGGGATGAAGCCGCCGAAGGACAGCGTGCTGACCTTGTGGTAGACGGAGCCATCCTCCGCCTGCATCGTCAGGAGCCAATCCATCTCCCACTTGAGCTCGTTCAGGTAGTCGGGGATGCCATTGCCCGACTCCGGGAGACCCGCCTCCAGCTTGCGGAGGCGGTCGTTGTACTGCTCCCACGCCATGAGCATGACACCGACGGTCACGCCGGCGTTCACCACGTACTTGTTGAAGTCGCCGGCATCATGCCAGCCGCCGACCGAGGGCCGAACCACGTGCCCGCCGCCCACGTAGTCAAGGTAGGCGTCCTTGGTGTGGCAGGCGGCGTGGCCGAAGGTGCTGCCCTGGTAGGTCGCCTCCACCGCGCAGCCGCACCGCCACAGGTACATGGCTTTGAGCGCGGTCCGCAGGGCATCGTTGTAGACGTCCGCGCCCACGCGGAAGGGGATTGACCGGCCCACGCCGGGGACGTCCAGGGCATAGGCTCCGGCGTCCTTCAGGGAACTGAAGTCAGCCAGCCAGAGCTTCTCCTTGGTGTCGGGGTTGTCGATGGGGCCGGTAGCCCGCCCCGTAAGCACGGTCTCGCCATCGGAGGCGCGGCGCACCGTGAACTCCGAGCACTGAGCCGCGACGGAGGCACGCTTCTCCTGGCCAGGAAGGAAGCCCAGGGAGTTCAGCCGGATCCGGGTGTCGGCCGCCAGGCAGGCCATCGCCGGCAGAAGGAGCAGCAGCAGGATAAGGAGGGGGGAGGAACCATGGGTACAGCCTGTTCCAGTCAGCGCCATGGAGACACCTCGCGGTTCGGTTGGGGCGGGTGGGAGCCGCACAGCCTTTGAGCCCTCCTTCCGTAGATGGCGCCGTTCTCCTGGCGAGGGCGGTTGATGGCCGGCGCCCAGCCGACTCGGAACATCGCGCGCCCGTATTGCCATCTACAGCGGCATTACGCATAATGGGAAGAGCTTACTAGGCTTACTGCTAACCAGGACGGAGCACCGGTTGCGCCTCTCCCGCAGCGAGAAGGGCGTGGCCTCACGGGAATCCACCTATGGCCTCAGAGGACAACCGTCGCGACGAGCGGCCAGCCGGCAACGGGACCGACCTCCTGGAGGACTTGCCCGAGGGCATCGCCGAGCAGCTCGATCAGCGCCTCTCCACGGACGAAACCCCCCAACTCGTTCTCTCCACCGATATCACCCGAGAGGGCTCCTACGGCGAGAGCTGGTTGGTTGCGACCGACAAGCGCCTCTTCATCCTCAGCGCCACCGACCAGGACCCCGCTCTCTCCCTGGAGGGCACGGCCGTCGCCGCCATGCCGATCCTGGAGGTACCCCTCAGCCAGATCGATACGGTTGAGACGCACGAGTTCACGGGCACGGGCATCCTGGAGATTGGCACCGCGATGGGGGCCAGCGAGGAGCTTCAGTTCTCGCGCTCCCTGGCGGACAAGTTCGTGGAAGCCGCCAACGTGGTGGAGGAGCTGGTTCGGCAGAACAAGCCAGAGCCCACCCCCGAGGAGCAGGAGCGCCTGGACGCAGAGGCCAAGGAGCGGGAGCGGAAGCGTCCGGAACCCAAGCCCCGCTGCCCCACCTGCGGCCGCCGGCTTCCCAAGGGCTCGGAGCACTGCCCAGCATGCCGGCCCCACGGCAAGCTGCTGCTTCGCATGTTCGGCTTCGTACGGCCCTACATCTGGCTCTCGGTGCTCTCCTTCATGCTCAGCATCAGCCTCACGGTGCTGAACCTCGCCCCGCCGGTCCTCTTCTCGCGCCTGCTGGACACCTGCCTCGCCCCGAGGGCAGGCCTTCACCTCACGCTGGACCAACGCTTCCACAATCTGTGGATCCTGGTCGCGGCCTCGGCGGGCGTCCGACTGGCGAGCGCCGTAGTTACCGGGTCCCGTACCAGGGTGATGGGGTGGCTTGGCAACAACATCATGGTGGACGTGCGAACCCAGCTCTACACGCACCTCCAGCGGCTATCGCTGAGCTTCTACGACAAGAAGCACCTGGGCTCCATCATGTCGCGGGTCACCAACGATACCGCCGTGATGAACCAGTTCATCGTGGACGGCCTTCAGCGGTTCATGATCAACTTCCTCACGCTCCTGGCCATCGGCAGCTACCTTTTCGTCCTCAACCCCGGCCTGGCGTTCCTTGTAGTGGCGCTGCCCACCCCCTTCCTCGCCTTTGGCGCTCGGTGGTTCGCCCGCAAGGTACACCCCCTCTACCGGCGCTACTGGCGCCAGGTGTCCAGCCTGAACGCAGTGCTGGCCTCATCGGTGTCCGGCGTGCGGGTTGTGAAGGGGTTCGCTCAGGAGCAGCGGGAGAATCGCAGGTTCAGGGGCAAGAGCCACGACATCCTACGGGTTAACATGCGGGTCAACAAGCTGCACTCCATGTACTTCCCGATCATGTCGCTGGCCGGCTCCGTGGGCTCCGTCATCATCTGGGCGGTGGGCGGCCCGGAGGTGCTGAGGGGGACGCTGAGCATTGGGAGCCTGTCCCTCTTTACCAACTACATGTGGCAGTTCTACGGCCCCATCGGTGACCTGACGGCCATCCAGGACCAGATCCAGAACACGGCCGCTGCGGCGGAGCGTGTCTTCGAGATCATGGACACGGAGCCGGAGGTTCAGGATAAGCACAGCTCCATCGACCTCCCGCGCATCAAGGGCCGCGTGGAGTTCACGGACGTCTCCTTCCGATACGAGAGCATGGAGCCCGGCGACTACGTTCTTCAGGACATCTCCTTCAGCGCGGAGCCTGGCGAGCTGATCGGCCTCGTCGGCCACTCCGGCTCCGGGAAGACGACGCTCATCAACCTGCTGCTGCGCTTCTACGACGTGACCGGCGGCTCCGTGAACATCGACGGCAAGGACATCCGTGACGTGAAGCTGAAGTCGCTGCGCCAGCAGATCGGTGTGGTGCTTCAGGAGCCCTTCCTTTTCAGCGGAACCATCGCGGAGAACATCGCCTACGGTCGGCCGGATGCCACCCGCGAGGAGATCATGCAGGCGGCCAAGGCCTCCAACGCCCACCGGTTCATCATCCGCTTCACCGACGGGT
Source organism: Armatimonadota bacterium (assembly GCA_036504955.1). Lineage (GTDB taxonomy): Bacteria > Armatimonadota > DTGP01 > DTGP01 > DASXUI01 > DASXUI01. The sequence continues at coordinate 936 of DASXUI010000448.1, read as the reverse complement.
ACGACACGGAGGTCGGCGAGCGCGGCGTGCGGCTCTCCGGCGGGGAGAAGCAGCGTCTCTCCATCGCCCGGGCCATCCTGAACAACCCGCGCATCCTGATCCTGGACGAGGCGACCTCCGCGGTGGACACTGAGACGGAGCGGCTGATCCAGGAGGCGCTGGACACGGTGATGAAGGGACGCACCAGCTTCGCCATCGCGCACCGCCTCTCCACCCTGCGCAACGCCCGCAAGCTCATCGTCCTGGACAAGGGCAAGATCGTCGAGACCGGCACTCACGATGAGCTCCTAGCCCTGGAAGGCGGCGTCTACCAGAAGCTGTGCAAGATTCAAACGGACCTATCGTCCAACATCGTCATCCAGGAGTGAGTCTGTGGCAACAGCCTCACCACAGAGGCACAGAGGGCACAGAGAAGGGCGTGAGGAGGTGAAGAGGTGAAGAGGTGAAAGGGCCTCAGCCTAGTGACTCTAGCGAACACAGGCCAGCTTCTGGGGTGGTTTCACCTCTTCACCTCCTCACCCCTTCACCTCTTCAGTCTTTCCTCTGTGCCCTCTGTGTCTCTGTGGTGAGGCGGTCTGCAGGAGCGTGGCATGCCTGAGTTTCCGAATCCGATGGAGCTGGTGGTACTGGACCCGAAGAGGATTCGTCTCCTGCGGGACAAGCCGGGATCGCTGCTGCTGAAGCGCGAGGAGAACGACCCGGAGCCCATTCGGGTGAAGCCCTCGCGCAACTTCCCCCTTACGGACCCCGACCATTACATCAGCCTCCTCCACGAGGTGGACGAGAAGGAGGAGGTTGAGATGGGGGTGATCGTGGAGCCGAAGGAGCTGGAGTCGAAGTCGCAGCGGCAGCTCCGACGAGTTCTGGCGAAGATGTACTTCCTACCGGTGGTTCTGAAGATAAGCAAGATCACCGAGGAGTTTGGAGTGCTTCGGT
>DASXUI010000447.1:0-12424 GCA_036504955.1 Armatimonadota bacterium | reverse complement strand
CTCGCCGCTGTGGACCCGGCCCCTGTGGGGGACAGGATCTCCAGCCCTCACCGGGCACAACCCAAGCCCCGGCGGGGGGCTTGCAGTACCCTAAGCGGCGCACTTCAGTGCGGCGCGACGGTGGACCAGACGCCGGTCTGGCGGTATAGGCTACAGGCTGCCAAGCGGCTTGCGGACGCTAACCTTCTGTACGGCGCGGACGGGCTCGGGCGACCGTCTCAGGTATGCCCGCCCGTCTCACCCAAGCCCAGCAGCCAACCGAAGGACGGCGACAGCGTCCTGGACGTCCAGGCGGCCGTTGCCGTTCATGTCGCCTGACCGCAACAGCTCAGGGGTGGTGGGGACAAGGCCGAGGACGGCTCGCAGCAGCACCAGGGCGTCGGAGATGGTGACCTTGGCATCTCCGGTGACGTCTCCGGAGGGGGCGGCGGAGGTTGATGAGCCGACGACCTTCCGCACGCGGCCTGCTTCCGAGTCCGCGATCAACAGGCTGCCATCCGGCCCAAGCGCCAAGGCCGTCGGTGCCAGCAGGCGTCCCTGGGTGGCTGGGCCGCCGTCGCCGGAGTCCTCGGCCTTACCGTCACCGATGCAGCGCTCGAGCCGGCCATCCGGGAAGCGATGCCACGCGCAGTGGCCCTCGGGGTCGGCGACGTACAGGTCACCCTCGGGGGATAGCGCGAGCCCGGAAGGAGCGGTGGGCGTGTCGGAGGGGGCGGCGCCGGGGCTGGGCCACGCCAGGGTGGACACGATGCCGGCCGGTGAGACTTCGCGCAGCACGGCATGCAGGGCGTCCGAGACGAGGAGGTCGCCCGCGCCGTTGAGTGCGAGCCCGCCGATAGACGGCAGGGAAGCCAGCAGTGCGGGGCCTCCATCCCCCGTGAAGAGGGGATCCGCCACGCCGGCGAGCGTGGAGACCGTGCCGTCCGGTGCCACGCGGCGGATGCGGCCGGCGCCGTCGTCACCGATCAGGAGCCCTCCCTCCGCGTCCCAGGCGAGGCAGGTGGGTCTCGTCAAGGTGGCCTCCGCGGCCGGGCCGCCATCGCCGGTACAGCCCTCTTTTCCGGTGCCCACCAGGGCGTCGATGGTGCCCTCACGGTTCACCCGCAGCACGCGGCGGCTGGTGGCGAGGAGGAAGCCGCCCTCAGGGTGAGCCAGGAGCGCGGTCACCTCCGGGAGCGTCGCCTCGGCGGCGGGACCGCCCTCGCCCGAGTAGGGCCTTCCCCCCTTGCCGGTGCCCGCCACGGTTGCAAGGGTGCCGTCCGGAGCGATCCGCCGGACGCGGCTGTTCCCACCGTCCCAGAAGATGAGCCCTCCGTCCCCGTCGCGGGCAAGAACCGTGGGCGTGTCCAGGAGGGCGGCGCTGGCGGGGCCTCCCTCGCCCAGGTACCCGGCCTCCCCGGTGCCCGCGATGCGGCGGATCGTGCCGTCCGCGTCTATCCTTCGAACCACGTGGGCGTCGCGGTCGGTGAAGCAGAGCCGGCCCTGAGCGTCCACAGCCATGCCGGCCACGTACTTGAAGGAGGCCTCCAGTGCCGGGCCGCCGTCGCCGCCGGGCGTATCGGCGCCCGCTCCGGCCACGTGCACCGCCTCACCCTCGGCGTTCAGGTGCCAGATGCGGTCCACCCGAGAGCCGGCCGCGTACAGCCCTCCCCGGCCGTCGGTCGCCGCCAGGCGCACCTCGCGGGTGCCGCCGACCAGGCTCCACGGGTAGGCACGGATCGTGCCGTTGGCGTCCAGGCACCGGAGGTCTCCGTCATCCACCAGGAGCAGCGAGCCATCGGTCCGGGGCACCAGGGAGTGAAGACCGGTGAAGAGCGCTCGATCAGCGGGCCCGCCATTGCCGGTGTACCGCGTCTCGCCGCTGCCCGCCACCGTGGTGATGGTGCCGTCGAGCGCCACCCGGCGGACCCGGCCGTTCCCCACGTCCGCGATCCAGACCACTCCCTGGGAATCGACGAGCAGCGGTCCCGGGGCCCGAAGCGCCGCCAGGGCGGCCTGCCCCCCGTCGCCGCTGAAGCCGGCCTTGCCCGTGCCGGCGAAGGGCCCGATGTGACCCTCCGGCCCCACGCGCCGCACCCGGTGACTGCCCCGATCCGCTATTAGCAGGCCGCCCCGGCCGTCCGAAGCCAGCCCGGAAGGCTCCTTTAGCCGCGCCTCCGTCGCCAGGTTGCCGTCCCCGGAGTCCCCCGACTCGCCCGTGCCGGCGACCACGCTCAGCGCGCCGGACGGGGACAGCCGCAGCACCTGGTGACGCCCAGCATCGGCGATCCACACCGTACCGTCGGTCCCGACCATGAGGGCGGAGGGCTCCACGAGCCCGTTCGGGTTGCTCGGGCTCCTGGGGCCCAGCACCGTGGCAAGGGTACCGGGCGCTTGTGCGTGGCACGGCACCGAGGCGAAGCAGCAGAGGAGAAGCGCTAGAGGAACCAGAGGGGGTAGATACCGCGACCGGGTGCACAGCATGGCTGCCTCCGCGAACCGGCGGGGGCGGCACGGCCTCGGCGCAGGCCGGCACACGCCGGCTGCCTGGGAGTGCGGCGGGAGTCGCTCCCCCAGGCCGAGGTCACGCCACCAAGTGCTGAGCATTAGCTTCTCTGTCTGGTTGTACTTCCCTTCCGGCGTCCAGATCCGCGGGAACGATGGGCAAAGGTCCCCCGGAACGGATGCGCCCGGATGGACCGGGGGGACCATGCGCCCGGACACGGTGGTGCCCAAAAAGGGGATGGATCGGGAGAGGCCACGAGGGGATCCACATGCCCGGGCCCGGTGGTGCCCCAGAAGGGATGGGTCCAGGGGAACGGGTCGGTGGTCACGATCGCCCACCCCGTGAAGGGGTGGGCTGGCTTGGCGCTCCGCGCGGAGCTGCCGCCCGACGCCGTTGCAGCACGCTACCGTTGGTCGGTGGAGCAGCAGCGTTTGGGCCCAAGGGCTCCCAGACACCTCGGTACAGCGCCTCAGCGGTTGGTCGATGCTTGACTTGCGGGAAACCTTGGGACACCGCGCCACCGATCCGGTGCGGCAGGTCTATCCGCGAGAGTGCCTCTGGGCGGCACGTCGCGCTGCAACGGTGCGATTCGGCAGCTCCGCGCGGAGCGCCAGACCAGCCCACCCCTTTACGGGGTAGGCGACGGGCCCCACCGATCCGCCCTTCCGGACCCAAGGCCATTGGGGCACCTCCGTGCAAGGCGCCCCAGGCGGAGGCAGGTGGATACGGGCTCCCCAGCCCCTACTTCAGCTTCCACTCCAGGATGCCGCCGGAGAAGCCGGGCTGGAGCTGGACCTCGAGGCGAAGGGCCTGGGTGGTGATGGCAGTGAAGGCGACTCGGTTGTAGGCGTTGGGCGCGACTCCGTAGTCGCCGGCCGCCTCTACGGGCTTCCACTGGGTTCCGGTCTTGTAGAGCAGGCGCCAGGAAGCGGGCACGCGGCAGCCGCCGCCGGGGCGGTCGTCGAACCAGTAGACCGAGACCGAGGAGAGCGTCCGTGCCTTCGGCAGCCGGTACTGCACCCACTCGGTGCCGCCCTTGTGGTCCCACCAGGTGAAGCGTGGGATGCTGCCGTCCGAGGAGCTCTTCGGCTCCAGTCCATCGCTGAGGGCCCGAACGGTGTCCGACGCGTTCACGTGCGAGGCTTCGGCGGCGTAAGCGGAGGTCGCCGCCGCCTTCCACTGGTGAGCACCCGGGCCGCTGCCGATGGTGGGGAAGGCGGTAACCCTCAGCCTCGCGCAGCCCATGGGGATGAGCGTCACCGTCTCGAGGGGCTGGGTCGAGAGGGCCGGGCTCTGCTGAAGGGGGTTCACCAGCCCGTTCTCGTCCAGCCTCCAGGCGGGAATGCGGCGCGCCTTCGCCAAGAGGCGGAGGGGAGCCGCCTCGGGAGTGAAGGGCTGGGCCGGCACGGCACCCTGAGCGGTCACCACTCTGAAGGAAGACGCCGGGTTCCTGGGGCTCAGCACGAGGCCGTAGTTCCAGGGGGTGGTGGGCCGCAACTCCGTCTCCGGCCACTGCCTCGTGCCTCCGCAGCGGCTCCACTTCTCTCCGATCTGGAGGGAGTAGTTAAGCGGGCCGTAGGACACGGAGACGGCATCGCGGCTCTTCGCCCAGGTCTTCACCGCAAGGGACATCGGCAGGCGCAGCGTGACTCGGTCGCCCTGCCTCCAGGTTCGATCCACCACGAGGAAGGAGAGCGGCTTCGCCTTCAGGGGCAGCCTTCGGCCATTGACAGAGACCTGAGGGCTTGCGCACCACCGGGGGACGCGAAGGTACAGGGGGAAGCGCTCCGGGCGCGGCGTTGAGACGCGGAAGGTGAGGGTGTCTCTGAAGGGGTAGTCGGTCTCCTCGGAGACGCGGACCTGGGTGCCGGTGCCCACCTTAGCGGTGACCTCGGACGCGGCGTACAGCGAGGCGCACAGTCCGCGGTCGGCGGTGGCGAGCCAGAGCTCCTCGGCGTAGTAGGGCCAGCCGTGGGAGACGTTGTGCTGGCAGCAGCGGTAGGCCTCGAAGGGGCTGTAGGAGAACATGGTGCCGCCGTTCTGGATGCCGGGCGCCTTGTTGCCCTTGTCCAACTGGATCTGGTTGGCGCAGGTGAGGTAGTGCAGCGCCTTCTGGTCCGGCGTCATGGCGGCGGGGAAGGTGTTGAGGGCCATCTCCTCGCACCGGTCCGCCCAGACTGGGTCGCCCGAGACGCGGGTCAGCATCTCGGCGCTGTGCATGAACTCCACGATAGAGCAGGTCTCGAAGCCCTGGCGGGGATCCGTGTAGCCCGGCCGGGCGTTCTCATCGGCGCCGAAGCCGCCGCCGGGATACTGGCCGTACATCTCCTTGATGGTGCGCCAGTTGCGCTCCGCCGCCTTCAGGAAGCGCGGGTCCCTGGCCTGGGTGAAGTAGACTCCCGGCTCGCGGAAGCCCTGGCTGATGTTCACGCCGTGCCAGTTGATGAGGCCGCTGGTCCAGTTGGCCGACTTCCGGTGGATCTTCCGGGCTAGGTCCAGCAGCCACGTCTCGCCGGTCCGGTTGTAGAGCCAGTAGACGCTCTCCAGGTTGTCGCCGGCGCGCATGGGCGGCCAGTAGCCGGCCATGAAGTCGGCCTCCGGGAACCCCAGCTCCCAGCGGAAGTAGCGCGTCATGAAGGGCAGCACGCGCTTGTCGCCGGTGTATTCGTAGTAGGACTGGAGCACGTTCAGCATGACCATGTGCGGCCAGAGGTCGGGCTTGCCGTCCAGGGAGGTCTTCAACCCTCGGGGCCCGAACCAGCCGTCCTCGTCCTGGCTGCTGAGCACCGCCTCGATCCACTTCCGGGCGCCCTGGATGATGCGCTTGTTCCCCAGCACGTAGCCGAGGTCGCCGTAGCCCTTGAGCCAGTAGGGGAGCTCCTCCCAGCCGCTGTGCCCCTGGCCCTTGGGGTCCGACCAGGCGTTGTTGGAGAACCTGCACCAGGGCGAGATCTCCTCCAGGTGGCCGGTCATCCCCTTGGACGCCAGCACCAACATGCCGCGCAGCCAGCCCTTGGGGGTGATGCTGCCGATGGGGAGCCTGACCAGGCGGCTGGCGGCCAGGGGAGCGCGATTGCTGGTGTAGAGGCTCTTGGTTGAGGCGGCCACGCGCGCGACGCCGCGCACGGTGTCCGCGCGAGCCGCGGAGGTCGCCAGGCCACCGGCCGACAGAAGCGCCAGGGCTCCGACGAGCACGCGCCGCCATGGGATGGACGGTGATGGGAGCTGTGAGTAAGCGATGGGTCGCATAGGATCCCTCCGGACGAAGCCAGGGCCATGCCCCGGTGATGAGTGAGTCGCTCCTGAGGATGCCTGGCCGTACAGGTGGCAGAGGGGCCTGAGTGCTGGCGGAGGCTGAGCGGGATCGGGGAGCGCCAACGAGGGCCGGCAGGATGGCCGGCTTCTACGACAGCAAGGGGCGCAAGGCCGCGCCGCGGATCGCGATTCCGCGGCGGGCCGGTGCCGCTTCGCTGCTCGATCTACCTGTTAGGGAAGGAGGCGGGAGGCACCTTCTGGGGGAGGGTCCTAAGGTCGTAAGGTCGTAGGGTCGTAAGGTCGTAGGGTCGTAGGGTCGTTGGGTCGTTGGGGAGGGCCTCAGAGGGTAGGAGCGCTCGGTACCTCTTTGGGGCGTTGGTGGGGCGAGCAGGGGGGTCGCACTCGGCGCGAGCAGGTCCTGAGCCAACCTCAAGCCCACCTACGCCTGCCCTCCTGGCCTCCAGCCTAGGGCCGAGGCAGTTGGGGCGCAGGCGTCTCGCCTGCGCGACCTGCGGCCACCTCCAGGCCAGGGCTGGCTGGGCACGCCCACGGAGTTTGCCCACAGTCGATGGGTGTAGGCAGTTCCCACATCGCGCAGGCAAGATGCCTGCGCCCCAACTGCTTGCGGTCGTAGCTGGTGGCAGGGGTGGCGGAATCGGGGCGAAGTGAGACATAGATCAGGACCCACTCGGCCTTCGGCCGAGTCGCAAGCGGGACGCTCGCGCCACGGGGAGCGGGCCGGTGGCCAAGAGGGAGTGGCGAGATCCGGAGACGTCTGTGAGGACCTACTCGGCCTTCGGCCGAGTCGCAGGCGGGACACCCGCGCCACCACTGCCTCAGAACCTCCGCTGCGTTGCTGTAGTAAAGGGGATTGCCAACGCCAACCTTCAGTGCGGCGCGAAGGGCATGGCCTGCAGACGGTGACCTTTGGTGCCGCGCTGCCCCCTCCACGCTCCTACTTAACTTCACCTTAACCCTCGCATCGCTTTGGCTTAACCCTTCCAGGCCACCCCTTAACCTGCCGGTGCGACGATCTTTTGGGGCTCCTGGGAGCCGGCACTCCGGCCGGCTCAGGCAGGGAGCCACAGGCGGGTGGCCCGGTTGAGTCCGGTGTCGCCGCCTCCACGATACGCACCTCGGGGGGGGATGCATGCTCTTGTCCAAGCTAGTTGTACGCTCCATGGCCCTTGCCGCTGCCGCGATACTGCTCGCGGGCTGTAGCGGCGGGACTCCGAAGGGAACCACCTCATCCGCGCCTTCCGGCGCAACCACGGGTACGGGCCTCAACGGCGCCGGCGCCACTTTTCCGTACCCTATCTACAGCCGCTGGTTCGACTCCTACTCCAAGGCCCACCCCGGAGCCACGGTCAACTACCAGTCCATCGGGAGCGGCGCGGGCATCCAGCAGCTCAAGAACCGCACCGTCGACTTCGGCGCCAGCGATGCTCCGCTCTCCGACCAGGAGGTGAAGGAGATGCCCTCCCCCGTGGTTCACATCCCCACGGTCGCCGGAGCGGTGGTGCTCTCCTATAACCTGCCAGACGTGCCGGACAAGCTGAAGCTAACCCCGGAAGCCATCGCGGGCATCTTCCTGGGCAAGGTCACCCGTTGGAGCGACCCCGCCATCGCGGGCGCGAACTCTGGCGTGAAGCTGCCGGATACCGCCATCGGCGTGGCTCACCGGTCGGATGGAAGCGGCACCAGCTACATCTTTACGAACTACCTGTGCGACGTGAGCCCGGAGTGGAAAGCCAAGGTCGGCGCCGGCAAGTCGGTGAACTGGCCGGTGGGCTTGGGCGGCAAGGGGAACGAGGGCGTGACGGGCCAGATCAAGGGCCTGCCGGGCGGCATCGGCTACGTGGAGCTGGCCTACGCGCTGACCAACAAGCTGAAGGTCGCGCTGGTGCGCAACACCGCCGGGCAGTTCGTGGAGCCCACGGTCGCCAGCACCACTACCGCGGCGGAAGCGGCGGCACCCAAGCTCGCTCAGGACATCCGCACGCCCATCGCCAACGCGGCCAGCCCTCAGGCGTACCCCATCTGCGGCTTCACCTACATCCTCCTCTTCCGAGACCAGACGGACGCAACCAAGGGCAAGGCTGTGGTGGACCTGCTGGACTGGTGCCTTCACGACGGCCAGAAGATGGCGAGCTCTTTGGACTACGCACCACTTCCGGAGAGCGTGGTCAAGCTCAACGAGGCGGCGCTGAAGACCGTTCAGTCCCAGGGCAAGCCCCTGCTGGCTGGGCGCTGAGATGGCCGTGGCGGATCCGGAGCAGGGCGAGACGCTCGCGGCCCAGAGGCCCGGGAGTCTGAGTTGGGGCGACCCCCTCTTCATGCGGGGCACGCAGCTCTTCGCGATGGTGGTGGTGCTCGTGGTGGTGCTGGCCCTTGGCACCACGCTCGTCGGTGCCTGGCCGGCCCTTCATCGTTTTGGGCCGCGCTTTCTGATCAACAGCACCTGGGACCCGGTGGCGGGGGAGTTCGGGGCGCTGCCCTTCGTGTGGGGGACCTTCTACTCCTCCCTGCTGGCCCTGCTGCTGGCGGTGCCCATCGGGCTGGGCTGCGCCGTGTTCCTGGCGGAGCTCAGCCCCCCCTGGCTCAGCGGGCCGGTCTCCTTTCTGGTCGAGCTACTGGCAGCGATCCCCAGCGTGGTCTACGGCCTGTGGGGAGTGCTGGTGATGGTTCCCTGGCTGCGTGATCACGTGGAGACGCCGCTCAGCACCAGCCCGCTGGGCAGCAGCCCCTTCTTCTCCGGCGCGCCCTATGGCGTCAGCATGATGGCCGCCGGGGTCATCCTGGCCGTGATGATCTTGCCCATCATCACGGCGGTCACGCGGGACGTGCTGCGGGCGGTTCCCCCCGATCAGCGAGAGGCGTCCTTCGGCCTGGGCAGTACTCGCTGGGAGACCATCTGGCGCGCGGTGCTGCCCTTTGGGCGCGCCGGAATTCTGGGCGGCGTAGTGCTGGCCCTGGGGCGCGCGCTGGGTGAGACGATGGCCGTCACCATGGTCATCGGCAACCGGCCGGAATCCAGTCTGTCGCTGCTCAACCCCGGCTACACCATGGCGAGCGTGCTGGCCAACGAGTTCTCCGAGGCGACGCTGCACCTACACGTGGCCGCGCTGCAGGAGATCACCCTCGTCCTCTTCCTGATGACCTTCGTGGTGAACGGCCTGGCCCGGGGGCTGGTGTGGCGTGTGACCAAGAACGCGGGAGGTGCGCGATGAGCGGCGGCGTCACCTCGCGGCGGAAGGTGCGCGGCGTAGCCAACGTGGCGGCCCTGGGGCTGTGCTGGCTGGCGGCAGGGGCCGCGCTTCTGCCACTGCTGCTGGTGCTCTTTCACATCGTCCGCAGCGGCATCGGCGCGCTGAACCTGGACTTCTTCACCCACCTGCCCCGGCCCGTGGGAGAGGCCGGGGGAGGCATGAAGCAGGCCGTCCTCGGCACGCTGCTGATCCTGGGCATCGCGTGCGCGATTGGCCTACCTGTGGGGATCCTTGGCGGCGTCTACCTGGCGGAGTTTCGAACCCATCGGCTGGGCAACTGGATCCGCTTCTCCGCCGACGTGCTGGCGGGGGTTCCCTCCATCGTGCTGGGCGTGGTGGCCTACACCCTCATCGTCGTCCCCATGCGCCGCTTCAGCGCCCTGGCGGGAGGGGTGGCGCTAGCCCTGATCATGATTCCCCTGTTGGTTCGGACCACGGAAGAGATGATCCTGTTGGTCCCCAACTCCATTCGGGAGGCCTCGCTGGCCCTGGGGGCGCCCCGATGGCGCACCACCGTGAGCGCGGTGCTGCCGGTGGCTCGGTCCGGGATCATCACCGGAGTGCTGCTGGCCGCGGCCAGGGTGAGCGGTGAGACCGCGCCCCTCCTCTTCACCGCGCTGAACAACCAGTACCTCAACTTCAACCTCGACCAGCCCACGGCTTCCCTTCCCGTCCAGATCTTTACGTACTCGGTGTCGCCTTACGAGGACTGGCACAGTCTGGCTTGGGCGGGGGCACTGGTGCTGGTGGCGATGATCGCTCTGTTCAGTCTGCTGGCTCGCTTCGCCACCCGTGACAGGCTCGCGGGCCGCCTCTAGCCGGCCATGCCAGACCGGGGTCTACCCAAGGCGGGCAGGACCGGCAGCCGACCGACAGAGCGGTCGTTCAGCATATGGCAGATGGAAGGAGATACACCGAGTGTCACCCCTACGACGTGCCGGTCTCTACACCGCGATGGTCATCACCGCATTCGGAGCCGGACTGACGAGCCTTCCGGCCCGGGCTGACGAAGCGGCCCTTCAGCAGCGAATCGACGCGCTGGAGAGCCGCCTGGCGCAGCTCGAGAAGGAACTGGCCGACTCCAAGAAGGCTAGCGCGACACCCCCAGCCCCGGCCGCGACCGCCTCGGCCCTTGCCGTGAAGAACGGGAGTAAGCTGACGGTCTCCGGCTTTGCCGAGACCCGGATGACCAACATCGCGAACCCCATCGGTGACCACATCAAGGGAACCGACGTGGATTTCCAGGTCACCCGCTTCCGACCTCGCTTCATCTACACCATGGACCCGCACTTCCAGGCGCAGGTGCAGCTCAACGCCAGCACGCGCAGTGCCGCCGCGGCGAGCGTCAACGCGCGCGACGTGTTCCTGGAGTACGGCAATCCCGGCCTCGACCTTAAGATGGGCCAGACCAAGATCCCCTTCGGCTACCAGGTCTTCCGCGAGGGCGATGAGTTCCGCGCCGGCCTGGAGCGCGCGCGCGTCATGGGCGTGCTGTTTCCTGACGAGCGCGACATCGGCCTAGTCGCCTCCACCACCAGCAAGAACGCCGCCGCGCCCATCTTCGCGGCGGGCGTGATGAATGGTGACGGCATCAACCACACGGACCCCAACCACGGCAAGGCGATCGCGGCCAACGCCCTCTACCCCATCAACAAGAACGCGGTGATCGGCGGCTCCGTCTACTTCGGCAGCACGTCGGTGGCCCTAGCGGCTCCCGCGACAGGCACGCGAGACCTGGACAAGCACGCCTACGGGCTGGAGAACCGGCTGACCTTCGGCCGCTTCAGCACCCAGGCGGAGTACGTTTGGGGCCGGCTGGCGGGGCACAACCTGAACGGCGGCTACGGGCAACTTCAGTACAACCTGGGGAAGACCGGCAACGTTTACGTCCGCCACGACGTGTTCGACCCAGACGACAAGGCAGTTCACGACTACTGGCACAACACCAGCCTGGGGTGGTACCGGGACTTCACGAAGCAGTTCCGGCTGACGGCGGAGTACAACCTGGTCCGCAACGAAGCATCAACGCTGGCCAGCGGCAACAACACCTTCGGTATCGAGGCCCAGGCGAACTTCTAGCCCGCGCCCTCAGCGACACGGAAGGGCGAGGAAAGCTCCACCACAGAGACACAGAGAGCACGGAGGCACACAGAGAAGACCTAAGCGTAGACTCTCTTGGTGTATCGCGTGTTCGCACGCGACTCTCGGTGGTGAAGCGGTCATCAGCCACTGACTTGGCGCGCGCAGGCGTGCTGTTCCGCAGCCCAGGACCCTAAGAGGCTCGCGGCAAGCTGTATTGCGAAGAGGACACGCATCCATGACATGCAAACGGTCGGTGAAGTGGGGCTTGGGCGCCGTACTGGCGGCCCTCAGCGCCCTGTCCGGTGCCCTGGCGGCCCCCACCCTGAACGGAGCCGGGGCCACCTTCCCCTATCCGCTTTACTCCAAATGGTTCGACGTCTACGCGCAGAAGACCGGCGTGCGCATTAACTACCAGTCCATCGGCAGCGGCGGCGGCATCAAGGCCGTGCAGGCTCACACGGTGGACTTCGGAGCCTCCGACGCACCCCTCTCCGATGAGGAGATCAAGCAGATGCCGGCGCCCGTGGTCCACATCCCCACGGTGGCCGGCGCGGTGGCGGTGGTCTACAACCTGCCCGGCGTGGGCACCGGCCTGAAGCTGGACGGCGCGACCCTGGCCAACATCTACCTGGGCAAGATCAAGAACTGGAACGACGCGCGCATCGTCGCCCTGAACCGTGGCCTGCGGCTCCCCAGCCGCGCCATCGCGGTGGCGCATCGCTCCGACGGCAGCGGCACAAGCTACATCTACACCAACTACCTGGCGGCCGTGAGCCCGGAGTGGAAGACGAAGGTTGGCGCGGGCAAATCCGTGAACTGGCCGGCCGGCGTGGGCGGCAAGGGCAACGAGGGGGTGGCGGGCCTGGTCCGGCAGCTCCCCGGCGGCATCGGGTACGTTGAGCTGGCCTACGCGCTCCAGAACCACCTGACCTACGCCGCCATGAGGAATGCGTCGGGCCGCTTCACCGCGCCGAACCTCCAAACGACGGCGGCCGCGGCCGCCGGAGCCGTGCCCGCGATGAAGCGCGACATCCGCGTCTCCATCGTGAACGCCAAGGGCCCAAACGTCTACCCCATCGCCGGCTTCACCTACCTGCTGGCCTACCGGCAGCTCGGAGACGCCGAGAGGGGCAAGGCGCTGATCGGCTTCCTGAACTGGGCCCTTCGCGACGGCCAGAAACTGGCCCCCGCTCTCATGTACGTGCCGCTTCCGGCGGGCGTGGTGGCGCTGAACCAGCGGACCGTGAAGACACTTCGCGCGGGCTAGCTCCGCCCAACAACCCTCCTCCCCCCAGGAACGCCGGACCGCGGTACCACGCGGCCCGGCGTTTCC
>DASXUI010000446.1:0-2272 GCA_036504955.1 Armatimonadota bacterium | reverse complement strand
AGGGGGTGTCAGACTAAGGTGAGGCCTGGGAGTCAGAGCCAATCCCTGGGCGAGCCTCGGGAAGGAGTGGTGCGCTCCGGTGGGACTCCAGCCCCCTCTTGGCCTCTGGCAGAAGGCGTCCCAGAAACCGCCTAGCCGGTTGCCGAAAGCGAGAGGCGGGCCGGGCGGTTCCGCGACCGGCGCCAGGTCCCGTAGAGCTTGCGGAGTTGATAGGCCAAGCTGAAGAGGCGGCTCTCACAAGCCACTCCCTCCTTCCCGCGCAGTAGCCACCGCGTGTAGCCCAGGTTGGCCCGCAGGAAGCCAAAGACCCGTTCCACCCACTCGCCTCGGTGGCGGTAGCGTTCCTGGTACTCCTCCCCCTCGAAGCGCTGCCGCTGGGCCTCCAGGGACTCCTCATACTGACGGCGTTCCGCTTGGCGGTGGCGTCCATGCCCTCGAGTTAAGCACTCGGGCGCCAGCGGGCACCCCTCACAGGACTCCCGAGTCTTGTAGATCCTGACCTTCCCGGCCGCCTCTTGACGCTCGCTACGAAAGGGAAGCACCTTCCCCTGGGGACACCGGTACTGATCCTCCGCCTCCTCATAGACCAGAGGCACCGAACTGCGGTGCTGCTGGCGATGGGTGCCTAGCGGCAGCCCTCGGTGCAGGTCCGCCGCGAGCTGGCTATCGGGCACACAGACGTCGATCCCCTGTTCCAACAGCCGCCCCACGGCCGCTCCCTGATAGTAACCGCTGTCTCCGTCCACCGCCTTGACGCCTTCGGGCTCCTGAGCCTTCGCCGCCTCTACCAGCCCCTCCAACCGGGAGTTGTCCTGAGCGCTCTGACTGCTCTGGGCCACCACCAGCAACCCCGCCTCCCGGTCCACCGCCACCTCGAAGCTGTGGCACTGACGCACCTTGCGCTCTCGACCTTCCGGCATCATCCTAGAGTCGGGATCCGTCAGGCACAGATGCTTGGCTCCCTGCTCCTGGGCCGCCTCCAAGGCGGCCAAGCCCTCCCGCAACCGAGGCTTCATCTGGGGGCCCAGGGGCGGGGGGGCTTCCTGGCGAGGCTTCTTCCCTCGCCGCCTCTGGGCCTGCGCGCGGCGCACGCGGCGCAGGATCTCTCGCACCTGTTCTTGGCAGGTCGACTGCCCGGTCCGGGTCTCGGGGGTCCCTTCCTCCGCCTCCTGCTCGTCTCGGGCTTCGGCCTCGGCCAGCAGCGCCTGGAACTCCTGGCGTAGCACTTCGAACTCCGACGCCTCCACCACGGCCTCGGGGCTGGCGTTGGCGCGCAGCTTACTGGAGTCCACCACCAGGTGCCCCAGCCGCCGCACCCCGAGCTCCTGGGCCACCTGGAAGAGGTGCACCCAGACCTGCTCCAGGAGTTCCGCTTGCTGGCGCCGGAACTCGCACAGGGTGGTGTGGCTGGGCACCGACCGCCCCCGGGTGAGGAAGAGGAAGGGCAAACTCTCTCGACAGAGCCTCACGATCTGGCGGGAGGACCGCTGCCCCACCGCGTAGCTATAGAGCAGGAGCTTGAGCAGCAGCCGAGGGTCATACTCGGGGTTGCCCCGCCCGCGGCCCTTGGCCTGGGCGGGGACGCACTCCTCGACCACGAACTCCACCAGGCGCACGAGGTGGTCGTCGGGCAGTTCCCGGCAGGGGTCGTAGCCGAAGAGCAAGGGGCTCGGGGGTGGATGGGGACGGAAGGACATGTGTGCCTCCTATAAACGAGGGTCTACTCTATCCTTCTACCATACAAGCCAATCTCCTGCTTCCAAGGCCTGGGCCGAATACTCTTACAGCCCCTTCACCGCCGGGCGGACCGCCGTCGGGCACTCAGCCCCGCCAACTCCACCATCCCCGACTCTCTGAGGCCCTTCCCCCACGACCCTACGACCTTACGACCCTACGACCTGCCTCTTAGTCCCCTGCCTTTCGATATGCTACTAACCGAAGAAGTGGCGAAGGAGGTGGCGCGTATGGCACGTCAGCGTGATGAGGTGGTCGCCCTCAAGGAGGCGTGGCGGAGGGAGGTGGAGGCCGCTCGGCTGTACCGGGCTCTGGGTGACCACGAGGCCGACCCCAAGCGCGCGGGGCTCTTCGGCAGGCTTGCAGCCGCCGAGGAGGGTCACGCGGAGCGCTTCGGCGCCAAGCTCGCGGAGATGGGGCACCCTCTGCCGACTGCGCCGCGCTCCGCCACCCCACGCGAGCGCGCCCTGGTCCGCCTGCTGGGCTCCGAGGCGATGCTTCGCCGCATGGAGGTGGAGGAGGAGCGGAACATCGAGAC
>DASXUI010000445.1:0-9274 GCA_036504955.1 Armatimonadota bacterium | reverse complement strand
GCCTGATGGACGAGATTGCCCGCGCCACACGTCCGGGTGGCTGCTTCATCTTGGTGGAGAAGCTAGTCCTGCAGGACCCTTTGCTCAACCGCATGTACATCAAGCACTACTATGCCATGAAGCAGCGGCGGGGCTACTCCGATCTGGAGATCTCTCAGAAGCGGGAGGCGCTTGAGAACGTGCTGATCCCCTACCGCTTCGAGGAGAACCGCGCCATGGCGCTGGGCGCCGGCTTCACCGGCTTCGAGACCTTCTTCCGGTGGTATAATTTCTGCGGGATGGTGGCCGTTAAGTGAGTTCGTCGAGGGCAGATGGCACGCCACCACCCCGGTGGCTAGTTCGGTTAGGCGCGTTCTTCTTCAAGGTTCGAAACCAGCTTTTCACCATGCTGCTGCTGATCATGGTGATCGGTCTCCATCCAGTGCAGGCGGGGGGCACCGAGGCTTCGGACCGCCTGTGGAACCTGGTAGGCCTGCTGGTCGCGGCCGCCGGTGAGTCCCTGCGAGTCCTGGTCATCGGCACTCGGTACATCCGGCGCGGGGGCCTGAACAAGAAGGTCTACGCGGACTCCCTGGTAACCGAGGGGCTCTTCGCCCACTGCCGCAACCCCCTCTACGTGGGTAACCTGCTCCTCTACGTTGGTCTCTTCATCATCTACAACAACCCCTGGGCTTACGTGATCGGGCTCGCCCTGGCCCTCTTCGCCTACTCAGCCATCGTGGCCGCCGAGGAGGACTTCCTGCTCAACCGGTTCGGGCAGCAGTACCAGGACTACTGCCGGAGGGTTCCCCGCTGGATCCCCCGGCTGAGCGGTCTCCGCGCGACCCTCGCCGACGGACGCTTCGACTGGGCGCGGGTGCTTCGCAAGGAGCACACTCAACTCCTCACTCTCGGCTTGGGCTGCATGCTGGTCTGGGCGCGGGAGACCTTGGCTTACCGCACGGTCCACGAGAGCGCGGGCCAGCTGTTGTTGCTCGCGATCTCGGGCGTGGTCCTGGTGGTGATCTGGCGGGGCATCCTTGAGATGAAGCGCACCGGCCGCCTGGGCCAGGACGCGACCCCCGAGGGGTGAGTCAGGCGTAGCGACGCGCGCGGACTGTCAGTCCCTCCGCCTCGGTCACCGCGTGCCGAAGGTGCGAATCAGGTGCTCCAATTCAGCGGGGCGGCGGGTGGGCGGACCGCACCGGTCTCCGGCGCAGACGTAGGCTACAGCCTGTCCGGCGAGCGCGTCGGCCCCTTCCAGCATGGAGCCCAGCGCCTCCGACAGGCCGGGCGCCTCCGCCTCGGGCTCCAGGTTCAGCAGGATCTTCCTGGGGCGAAACCCCCGCCGCGCGGCTTCCGCCAGCTCACGCGTGTCCGGTCTGTCCGGATCCCCCGCGACCACCACCTGCAGTGGCTTGCTCATATGGTGGTCCAGGGCGGCGAAGTAGCTGGCCGCGAAGAGGCCCAGCGAGTCGGTGATGCCCGCGAAGGCCAGCAGCGTCTTCTCCGCGGCCTCGCGGTAGCGCGCCTCGCCGGTGAGGTAGTGCAGGCGGTCCAGGGCGTAGGCGGCCACCGCGTTGGCGGAGGAGCTGGGCGAGTCCTGGATCGGCTTGTGCCGGCCCTCCAGCATACCCAGGGCCTCGCCGGTATCCGACGGTCGGTCGAAGAAGCCGCCGGCCTCCGAGTCCCAGTAGGCGGAGAGCAGGGCGTCCAGCACCTCGCGGGCCAGATCCAGGTAGCGGCCCTGCCCGGTGACCTCGTAGGCCTCCAGCAGCGCCCGGGCCATCTGTGCCTGGTCGTCCAGCAGCCCCGGCACCCCCTCCGCGTGAGCGAACCCGAGACCGGGCGAGTACTGGCCGTCCAGCAGCCTGTCCAGCGTCTTGAGCGCGAAGGCGACGCAGTCCTCAAGCTCCAGCTCGCGGCCCGCCTGTAGGTAGGCGGTCACCATCATCCCGTTCCAGTTGGTGTAGAACGTGGCGTCCACGAAGGGCGTTGGGCGGCGTCCGCGCGCCCTGGCCAGCTTGGCCCGCGCGGATTCCAGCAGGCGCCCCACCTTCTCCTCGGCCAGCCCCAGGGTCCGCGCGACCTCCGCCTGTGCCATCGCCACGTAGAGCACGTTCTTGGCCGGGTTGTGGTGCATCTCGCCGCGCTCGCCCAGGTCGTAGTAGCGCTCCACCACGGCCATCTCCTCGGGAGATAGCTCCTCCCGCGCCTCCGCCGCGGTCCAGGTGAAGTAGTCCCCGTCATCCTCCAGGTTGATGTCGGCGTCCTGGCTGGCGTAGAAGCCGCCGTGCTGGCGGTCGCACAGGACCTCGTCCACCCACCTCACGATCCCGAGGGCGACCTGCCGGAACAGCGGGTTGCCGGTCAGGCGGAAGCCGAGTACGTAGTTGCCCAGAAGCTCCGCGTTGTCGTAGAGCATCTTCTCGAAGTGGGGCACGATCCATCGCTCGTCCGTGGAGTACCGATGGAAGCCGCCGCCAACCTGGTCGTAGACCCCGCCCTCGCCCATGCGGGTGAGGGTGGTCTCGATCACCTCACGCATCCAGGTCTCGGGCGCTTCGGCACACCGGGCGATCAGGAGGTCCATGGCGGAGGCGTGGGGGAACTTGGGCGCGCTTCCGAAGCCTCCATTCACCGAGTCGAACTGCTCCCGAAGGGACCGGAGCGCCGTCTCCAGGGACGCGGGGGAGAGGGCGTCAGCGGCGTGGCTCTGGGCGAGGTGGCGAAGGATCTCCCCGTTCAGGTGGTCGGCCGAGGCCAGTGCCTCATCCCGGTGGGCGGCGTAGTAGTCGGACACCTGTTGGAGCACCTGGGGAAAGCTGGGCCGGCCATAGGCGGCGCGCGGTGGGAAGTAGGTGCCGCCGTAGAACACCTTGCCCCCCGGGGTAAGGAAACCGGTTAGGGGCCACCCGCCCTGTCCGCAGAGGGCGCCGACGGCCTCCTGGTACCGGCGGTCCACGTCCATCCGCTGGTCGCGGTCCACCTTCACGGCCACAAAGCGCTCGTTGATGAGCTTCGCCACCGCGGGGTCCTCGTAGCTCTCGCCGTCCATCACGTGGCACCAGTGGCACCACACCGCGCCGATGTCCAGGAGCATCGGCAGGTCCAGTTCCTGGGCCTCGCGGAAGGCCTCCGGACCCCAGGGGCGCCACCAGACCGGCTGGTGCGCGGCGCTGCGCAGGTAGGCGCTGGACTCCTTCGCGAGAAGGTTCTCCCCGCGCCGGATCGGGCTCTGGGTGTCGGCAGTGCTCATGAGGTCCTCCTATCCCGCGCGATGCAAGAGGCGTTGGTAGCTCCTCAGCGGCGAGGGCCGCCCCCACATGTGGAGTGGGAGCGGCCCTCGCTTGTCCATCCTAGTGCCACAGGTCCGTCTCACACAGAAGACAGCCCCTGCCTATCGGGTGCTGACAGCGCGATCCCAAGGGCGACCCTCTTGCCAGCGACCCAGCTTCCGGATCAGCCGGCTGTCGCTGGACACGGTCAACGGGTCAACCCTCTCGGCCCAGAAGGCTACGTCCATCAGCATCAGGCGGGTACCGTCGTCGTTGATGGTGGGGTCCGTCAGGCGGCCACCGGCATCCTGCGCCAGGAGCGCGGCATCGTGGAGCGCGATCACGGCCATCCCGCGGTGCTGACTGGCGTCCACGACGCCGACCGCGTTCCGGGCCTGCGCGGCATGGTCAGCGGCCTCCATCAGCTTGTCGTGGATCTCGGTAACGTCGGGGCGAACCAGTTCCCAAGAGCGGGCGCCGTGGGTGCCGGAGCCGCTCACCATGCCCGCGTCGCTGCCGGGAGCCCCCCGCAGCGAGCTGCCGGACCTGTAGGTATCGCTCTCCCTGGCGCGTTGTCGCTCCTGGCGCTCACGCTGCCGGCGCGCCCCGCGCGTCTCCCCACTGGGAGCGGGAGTAGGTGCTGGCGTGGCCGCGTCCATCGCGGGCTTGTCTGGGCGGTCGGCGTCGTCGGTCGCCGCCGAGCCGGGAACGGGAGTGCTGCTGGGCGCCGCGGGACTGGCGGAGGAGCCGTCGTCGCCGGAGGGCGCCGTGGAAGGCGTGGGTGATGCCGGGCTGTTGTTGTCCGCGGAGGGATTGCTCGCGTCCCCCGCGCTGGTGCCGCTGTTGCTGGTATCGGTAGACTGGGCCTGAGCGATGCGAGCCTTGCCCGACTCCGCGCCGGCCTGTGCGGGTTTGGGCGCCAGAGCTACGGAGGCGGTCAGGGTCGCCGCGGTCAGGGCCAGGAGGCCTGGTAGGGTGACTTTGCATGCCATGGTGATCCCTCCACGCCCTAGGCCGTGTGGTAGTCGGCAAGCCGCCTGGTCCCATGCCTAGGAGCGTTCGTCCTGCTGTGGACGCGGCCCGAAGAGGCGTCCTTGCCGGTACAAGCCGCGCAAGCATCCTGGGCCAGCCCATGAGGGGGCCTTCCCAAGAGCCGAATGCTGTCTGCCGGGATCGTCGCCGAAAGGGGTACCCTTGGCGTCTACCGGACGAAGCCGCCAGCCGGCCCTTTTGAGCAGCCGAATCGCGACTCCGCCCGGGTGTCCACCCGCAAGGGGCTCTTCCCCCATGGGACTGAGGAGCTAAACGCGAACACGAGCGGGCAGACAAGCGCTGAGAGGGGGTAGGGGAGGACATAGAGGAGGCGTGGGCGGCGGCTGAGACGGGTTGGGTGGCCCGCGGAACCCGGCCTGCCCCAATCACGAGAGTGCGCAGAAACCCACGCCCTGCACGACGCGCAAGCGCCTCATGCACCGTGCGGGGTAGGCTCCTATGCCTCATTTCCCCCCGGGGGCGCGTCTCGCTACGGACCGGCTGGTAGGGTTCCCGGTTCGCCTACGTTGACGCGAGCTCTCGGGCGGTGAGGATGCGTTGTATGAGGTCGGGGGTGGCGAGGGTGGCCGGAGTCGCGGAGGGGCCCAACACCTTGAGGTAGTCCTTGGGGGGACTCCAGCGCTTGGCCGCGTTCGTGGCTACGGAGGATTCCCGGCGGTGGATTTCCACCCACTCCACCAGGCTCTCGGCGCAGTGGACGATGGAGACGGCCGGACGGAACTCCCTGGGCACTGCGCCGGGGTCCGTGAAGTGGCAGAGGTTGTGGTAGTTGATCCCCTGCACCAGGTCCTCGGGGAGGCCCCATTGGCGGGTGATCAGGGCCCCCAGAGGGCCGTGGCAGATCCCCAAAGCGTTCTCCTCTCGGCGCAGCCGCATCTCGCTGTCCTCGGCGACCTTGCCGCGCTCCAGCTCATAGAAGAGAGCCGTGTCGAGCACGCTGATGGCCAGCCGGCCGAAGTCGTGGAGCAGCCCCAAGGTAGAGGCCAGAGGAGGCTGTACCTTGCGGCAGGTCTGGGCCATGTTCAAAGCAGCCACGGAGCACATGTAGGAGTGCCGCCACAGCCGCTCGCTGATGCTGCGGAAGGAGACCGTATCTAACATCCCGTCCAGGCAGGTTCTGAGGGCCAGCGCCTTCACCTCCGCGTACCCCAGCACCACGATGGCCCGGCTGAGCTCCTTCACCTGGCATTTCAGGCCCAGGCTAGGGGAGTTCGCCACCCGCAGGATCCGGGCGGCCAGCTCGGGATCCGTGCTCACAAGCTGAACCACCTCCTGGATATCCGTGTCGGGGTTGGCGACGGCCACGGAGATGCGGAAGTTGCTGCCCGAGAGCTTGGTGAGGCACCCGATGTCGTCCTTGAGCCGGGCGATCAGCAGCGGCTGCAGGTCGTCCAAGGGCGCGGGTACCCAGAGTCCGCTGCCCTTGTAGGCCGGGCGAGGCTCCTCCGTGCGGTCGATCACGGCCGCGCGCGACCGCGAGGGGGCCTCTTCGATGCCCTGGCTCAGGCTGGCGGCGGTGCGGGTGAGGGTCCGTAAGCCGGCGGAGCGGACGGGGGCGTCCGGCACGTCTGGGGCCTGAGCCGCCGGCCGGACCGGTTCCGGGCTCAGAGGCGGGGTGTCGCGTGAGGAAGCCGGCAGCGAGGGCTCGCGCAGCAGCAGGTAGCCGAGCACCAAAGCCAGAAGTCCCGCAAGGGCCGCTATCGCGAAGGAGATCTCCACTCTTACCCTCTCCCTGCCCGGCAACGCACATGAGGCCGGGGGCGCCCGCCCACCGGCGATCGCCACGAATCTACCGCCTCGGTGCCCGGAGGCCGCGTCTCGCGCCAGCCGCCCGGGGCCCCGCGGCCCTCCGACGCCTCCTAGTCAGCGTCTATACGCTCCTAGATCGCCAGGCCACCAAGTTGACCTACGTTGGGCTCTTCTCTGTGCTTCTTTGTGCCCTCTGTATCTCTGTGGTGGCGCTTTTTGCAGTGTCATGGTGGCGAAGCTGTTTCTGGCCGCTGACTAGGCCGCCTTGGCGACCTGCCTGGACTTGATGATCTTGCGCAGCAACTCGGGGGTGGCGAACTTCGCGGCGTCTAGCCCCGGCGCCAGCTCCTGAAGATAGGCGGCGGGGGGCACCCACTCCTGAGCCGCCCGAAGGTCCGCGCCCTGCTCGGACTCCTGGGCCTCCAGCCAATGAGCCAGGCTGTTCGCGCAGTGTACGATGCAGGTCACGGCCCGATGCTCCGCGGGCAGCCCGGAGGGCGGCGTGAAGGGGCCCAGGCCGTGCAGCCCGATGCCCTGCACCAGATCCTCCGGCAGCCCCCACTGGCGAGCCAGCAGCGCGCCCAGCGTCGCGTGGCTCACGCCTAGCAGCTCCTCCTCACGCCGGCAGCGCTCCTCGGTGTCCTCCACGAACTCGCCGGATTCCAGCTCGAAGAAGAGGTCGAGGTCTAGGGCGCTCACTGCGAAGCGGCCCAGGTCGTGCAGAAGCCCAATGGTTGCCACCATGGCTGGCGGCGCCTTCCGGCAGCTCTGGGCCAGGTCCAGCGCGGCCACCGAACAGGCATAAGAGTGCTGCCACAGGCCCTCACCCACGGCGCCCGCCCGAGGCGACTGCAGGAGGTTGTCCACGCCGGTGCGAAGAACCAGCGTCCGTATCTCCCCATAGCCCATGAAAGCGATGGCCCGAGGCAGGTCCTTCACCGGCGCCACCAGGCCGAAGCTGGGTGAGTTCACGACGCGCAGGATTCGCGCGGCCAGGTCCGGATCGCTGCTGACGAGCTGCGTGACCTCCTCGATATCCGTGTTTGGGTCCGCCACGGCCATGTAGATGCGAGGATTGCTGCCGGAGATGCGGGTCAGGCTGGACAGCTTCTCCTGCACCGGCCGCAGAACCTCCGGGTCCAACTCCTCCAGGAGCCGGGGGCGCCATCCCGAGGGCTCCGGGCCTTCTTCCACTGGCACGGGCGCGGTCGCGGCCGGTACCTGCGGCCGCTGAGGTTCTTGCTCCTTATCTGCCGGCATGGGCGGGGGGGAGCCGCCACGCAGCAGGTTCTTTAGCCCTAGCACATTCAGCCTGCTTTGCTGAGTATGGTGATTCTACACTGACGGGCGAGGCCCACCGGCCTCGCCGGGGAGCACACTCGTTCCAGTGACCCTTGGACGGCGCCAACCACGAGGCGCGGGCCTCGCGCGGAGCGCGGGATTTGCCTCGCTTCTCGCCAGCAACACGGGTCAGGTTACAAACATGCCGCCCTTGGGCGGGATGGCTCAGGCAGAGGTCCCAGGCAAGGCGAGCTTGCGCGGCCTGCTTAGAGCCTATAAGTTGTGCCACAAGGAGGCCAAGTTGCCTCCCCGAGGTGTCCCTCCGGAGACGCCCTGATGTCTCCACCCTCGCCGGGCCAGGGGCACCCAGGTCCGCGACTGCTCGGCCCCTTCCATTATCGGAGAGCGCGGGAGCTACCTTAACAGGCTGGCCCGCCCCTTGCTGTGACATAAGCTGAGCCTAGCGTGATGGGTGCTCCTAAGATGGTAGTCAGTGTATAGAAGTCCAATGGGGGCGATGTAGCGGAGAGGGAAGGGTCATGCTCTTTAGAGACCAGGTGGCGTTGGTAACCGGAGGCGGGCGGGGGATTGGCGAGGCCATCAGCCTGATGCTGGGGGCCGAGGGCGCCAGGGTGATCGTGGCGGCCAGGACCCTGGAGGAGATCGACAGCGTGTGCGCCAAGGTCCGGTCCGCCGGAGGTCGCGCCGTCGCCATGTCCGTGGACATCTCGCAGGAGAAGTCGGTGGCGAGGCTGTTCCAAAAGATCGAGGATCGCTTCCTGAACGTCGATATCGTGGTCAACAACGCGGGGATCGGCCTCTTCGGCACCGTGGAGCAGTTCCCGGTCGAGGAGCTTGACCGCCTGTACCAGGTGAACCTACGCGGCACCTTCCTGTGCTGTCAGCAGGCGATGCGCGCCATGGCGCCTCGGCGGAGCGGGTCCATCATCAACATCGCCAGCGTGGTGGGCATCAAGGGCTACGCCAACCAGGCCGGCTACACCGCCACCAAGCACGCCATCATGGGGTTGACGAAGACCCTGGCCCTGGAGGCACAGGAGCACGGCATCCGCGTGAGCGCGGTGCTGCCGGGCGGCGTCGACACGGCAATGGTCTCCGACGCCCGGCCGGACCTAAACCGCTCGGAGCTCCTCCAACCCGAGGACGTCGCGGACACCGTTCGCTTCCTGCTCTCCCTCCCTCCCCGCGCCGCCATCGATGAGATCTACCTGCGCCGCTTCACCAGCAAGCCGTTCTAGCGCGGCGCCGGGGCTGCCCCGTGGCGAGGGGTATGCCCCCCGCGGAGCGCCCTTCCGCCCGTCCATAGTCCGTTGACAACCGGCACAGGGCGCTCCGCGGCGTAGCAAGACCCACGCGCTGAGGCGGGGTCCGCGCCGCCTTTGTTCGCCAAGAGCAGCCTTCCCTACACCCGCTCTTTCGTCGTCGCAGCACCGGACTCTCGTCGGGTGTTCCGGCGTGGGAGCACCGGCGATTCCCGGAGGCACGCGAGTCCCGCCAGGCTCTCTCGCAGGTCGCTGAGCGCCTGCGTCATCTCCCGGATGGCCTCCGTGTTGCGGTCCAGTCCGGCACAGATCAGCCGGTACAGAAGCAAGAACGCCGCCGCCGGAAACCCGACGTCGCTGATCCATTGCGGTGTGATGTCCATGCTGTGGTGACTCCTTTGCGGTGCCCAAGCGCCAGACGGTGCGAGCTTTGGGGAGAGAAGGTGACAAGGCCTCGGTGGAAGGAAGATAGAGGCCTGGGGGGCCCGGGTGCCAGGCCCGCCGTGGGTGTCACCCCATAGGCGTTAACATAAGCAGGTTTGAGCTCAAGAAGGAGCAAACAGCGACCGGCTGTAGTGGGTCCGAGCCATGAGCGACCGTCGAAGCTGAGCGCGGACCGACCGTACTATCGCCTTCTCCAGATCACCGAGA
>DASXUI010000444.1:0-10908 GCA_036504955.1 Armatimonadota bacterium | reverse complement strand
CGTTCTGCTGCTCTGCACCTTCCGCCCGGATCCGTCCCATGCCTGCTGGTCCGTTGCCCACGAGGCGCGGGCCCTTGGGCCCGAGCGCTACCTGGAGGTCCGCCTTCGGGAGCTGACGGCGGAGCAGAGCCGGGGGATGGTGGGCTCACTGTTGAGGCAGAGCGAGCTGCCGGTTCTGCTGGAAGGCACCGTGCTGGAGCGCTCGCAAGGGAACCCCCTCTACGTGGAGGAGCTGGTCCGCACACTTATTGACGCCGGATCGCTCTACCAGGAGGAAGGCGTGTGGGTCGCCCGGGACGCGCGCGAGACGCTGCTGCTTCCCGACTCCGTTCAGAGCATCATCCAGACTCGTGTGGACCGCCTGAGCCCCTCGCGCAAGCAGGTGCTGGAGTACGCCGCCGTCTTCGGCCGTCTGCTCCGCAGGGACCTGCTGGAGGCGGTGATGGCGGGCCAGGACGACCTCACGGCCTCGCTGGAGGAGCTCTCGCTTCGCGGCTTCCTGGTGCAGGGCCGCCACGGTCCCGGCGAGGAGTACAGCTTCCGCCACGTTCTGGCGCAAGAGACGGTGTACCAGGCGCTGCTGAAGGGCCGCAAGTCGCTGCTGCACCGGAAGGCCGCGGAAGCCGTGGAGGCCCTGTACGGGGACTCCCTGGAGCCCTTCTACGAGGACCTGGCCCACCACTACGGCAACACCGCCGACGCTGAGAAGACCGTCCACTACCTCCTGAGGTCGGGTGAGAAGGCGCGCCGAACCTATCTCAACGACGCCGCGATCAGCTACCTCACTCGATCCTTGGCCCGAATGGACGAGGCAGAGGATCCCACCGGCCAGATCGCGTCGCCCTGGTACTCGCAGCGGCTGGAAGCTCTGCGGAGCCTGGGGCTGCTCTACCAGGGCATGGGCAAGGTGGCCGAAGCCGAGACGTGTCTGCGTCAGGCCATCGCTACCTCCGAGTCGCTGGAGCTGCCCGTGGCCGAGAGGGTGCGCCTCTACTACTGGCTCAGCGACGTGCTGTGGTGGCAATGCCGCTACGAGGAGACGATCGCCCTGGGACAGACCGGCCTGGCGCTCCTGGGAGACGACTCCCACTCCACCGAGGCCGCGCTGATGAACACGGCGCAGGCCATCAGCTACATGAACCTGGGCGATCGGCTCCGCTTCTGGGAGCTCACACAGCGCAACGCCCGCTTCATCTCCGAGCTGCCCTACACTGAGGAGCTTCGGCCCTCCTATGGGCACATCTTCGCGGCCTGCGCCTACGACGATAAGGACCCCGAGGCGGCGCGCGGCTGGCTAGACAAGCTGGAGGTCCTCGCCGAGCGCCATCAGGACCTCCGCGCCCTGGGGATGATCTGGGGCCACCGCGGCTCCCTGGCACGCTCCTGCGGCGACCTGTCCGGCGCCATCGGGCACTTCGAGGAGGCGCTGGCCATCTACACCCGCATCGGCGACGCGAAGCATCGCGGCGACTTCCTGGACCACCTGGGCTGGACGCACTTGATCCTGGGCGACCCTCAGAAGGCCTCGGAGTACGAGGCTTTGGCGGTCTCCATCCTGCAGGAGGTCGGCAACCGACGGGACATGGCGTGGACGATGATGACCGCCGCCACCATGGCCTTCTGCCGGGGCGACCTCCAGGAGGCGGTGGGGCAGGCCACCCAGGCGCTGGAGGGCTACCACTCCATCAGCCACCCCTACGAGGCGATGGCCGCGCTCACCCTCGCCTGGGTGCTGCTGGCCTGCGGCGAGAGGTCCCAGGCGATGTTCCTCCTGGCAAGCGCGGTGGCCATGGTAGACATCCAGCAGATCCAGTCTTACCCGCGCGAGTTCGCCATCGCCATCGCGGGATTGGAGCGCGCCTGCGAGCGTCGCGAGGATTTCCTCGCCTTCTGCAAGGGCCTCCAGGAGCGCCGGTTGGCCTCGGGGGCGAGGGAGGAGCTGGGGTTCCAATCCTGCTGCCTGACTCCTGGAGGCAGCCCAAGACGGGGGGCCGTGGCGGAACAGTGGTCGGACGGGGGCTGGCCCGCTTCGTGGCAGGCGAACACCCCGCCGGAGCCCTGGCGCTGGGAGGACCCCTACGGTGACTGCACCTGCTCGCCGGTTGCAGCGGAACAAGCCATGGGCTCACCGGTGGTGCTGATGCAAGCGCCCAACGGCCGCGACCTGTGGCGGATCAACCTCAGCGCTCCCAGGTTGCTTCTCTCCGTGCGCGGGAGCTTCGCGCTGGAGGTCACTTGCACCCCTTCTGAAGCTGGCACCCCCAGCATAGGCGGGCTACTGCTCTGGTGGGACCGGGGCAACTATCTGAGGCTGGACCGGGGCACGCGCGGACCGACGGAGATCTCACTCTCAGGCTGTGTCCGGAACGAGGACGTGCTCTGGGGGCGCGGCATGCTCCCGGACTCGGAGGCGGTGACCCTGCGCCTGGAGCGCGTGGGTGACCGCGTGTGGGCGCTGTGCCGTGCCGGCGACGGGGAGTGGCACACCCTCGGGGAAGCGCCCGTACCTCAGCAGGAGGAGCTTGGCGCCGGCCTCTTCGCCAGCGGCACCATCGACCGCCGAGTGTACCCCGGCGCCTACCCCGAAGGCAGCGCCATTCGCTTCACGGCCTTGAAGCTGGAGCAACTGTAGCAAGAAGGGCTGAAGGGGCTGAAGGGGCAAGGGGACTGAGGGGACTCAGGGCTGAAAGGGCTCAGGGGGCTGAGGGGAAGGACCCAAGGCGCCCATCTGAGGCTCGTCCCCTGAGCCCCTTCAGCCCCCTCAGCCCTGAGTCCCCTCAGTCCCCTTGCCCCTCCTGGTGCCTTGCTACCGGGCTAGCGCCAGCTCCAAAGCCTTGCTCCAGTCAGGCAGGCGCACCCCGAAGGTCCTCTCGAGCTTCGCGCTGTCGAGCACGGAGTAGAGCGGTCGGTCGGTCTTCGAGCCGAACTCCTGGGTGGTGACCGGGAGCACGCGCTTCACCTTCTGAGTCTCACGGTCGGGGTCCAGCTCCAGGATCCGCTGAGTGAAGCCGTGCCAGCTCGTCTGCCCGCCCTGGGTCGCGTGGTATACCCCCGAACGCTCGCGGAGGTAGCCCACCGGGTCATCCCCACCGCGTGCCAGGAGGAGTGCCGTAACCTCCGCCAGGGAGCGGCACCAGGTAGGTGAGCCGACCTGATCGGCGACTACCTTGAGCTCCTCACGCTCCCGAGCCAGGCGAAGCATGGTCAGCAGGAAGTTCGCGCCTCGAGTGCCGTAGACCCAGCTCGTCCGCAGCACCACGCAGGGCGCGCCGGGCGCCAGCGCCGCCACCTCGCCCCGAAGCTTAGTCGAGCCGTAGACGTTGAGGGGATGAGTGGGGTCGTCCTCAACGTATGGTGTTCCTTTGGTGCCGTCAAAGACGTAGTCGGTGGAATAGTGAACGAGGGCGGCCCCTAGAGCCACGGCCTCCTCGGCCAGGACTCCCGGCGTGGCGGCGTTGACGGCTTCGGCCACCTCAGGCTCAGTCTCCGCCCGGTCCACCGCGGTGTAGGCGGCGGCGTTGACGATGAGCCTGGGCTTCAGGTCCCGCAGGAGTCGCCGCAGGTCGTCGGGCGCGCAGAAGTCCACCGTGTCGCGGTCGATGGCGGTCACCTCGCCCAAGGGCGATAGCGTCCGCTGCAGCTCCCAGCCCACCTGGCCGTAGCATCCGAGGATCAGGATCGTGGGTCTCGTGACGTGTTCTCCTTTCGGGAAGGCGAGTTCGGGGCCCGTGGCTGGCGGCCACCAACTACCTCACCACCAAGAGTCGTGCGCTTGCGCACGATACACCAAGACACCAAGAGGACCTGAGCCGGGCTCTTCTCCGTGCGCCTCTGTGCCCTCTGTGCCTCTGTGGTAGGGCAGTTCTTGGTGTCTCTTGGTGTCTTCGTGGTGAAGCTGTTTGCGGACATTCCCCTGGCGGGGCCTCGAAGCCTCTGGGGCCTATCGGTCCGCCAGCAGGCGCTCTAGGTAGCGGCCGTATTCGGTCTTCGCCATCAGGTGGGCTTGCCTCTCCACCTGCTCAGCGTCGATGTAGCCGAGGTTGAAGGCGATCTCTTCAAGACACGCGACCTTCAGCCCCTGCCGGCGCTCGATGGCGCCGATGAAGTTGGCGGCCTCCAGAAGGCTCTCGTGGGTGCCGGTGTCCAGCCAGGCCGTACCCCTGCCCAGACGCTCCACCGTGAGCTGCCCCTGCTTCAGGTAAGCATTGTTGACGTCCGTGATCTCCAGCTCTCCCCGCCAAGAGGGCTTCACCTGGGCCGCGATCTCCGTCACCTGGCTGTCGTAGAAGTACACGCCCGTCACGGCGTAGTTGGACCTGGGGCTCTTGGGCTTCTCCTCGATGGAGAGCGCCTGGCCGTCCGGCCCGAACTCCACCACCCCATAGCGCTCCGGATCCCTCACCCAGTAGCCGAACACCACGGCGCCCTCCGTCACCGAGGCCGCCCGCTGCAGCAAACCGGTCAACCCGTGGCCGTAGAGGATGTTGTCGCCCAGCACCAGACTGGCCGGGCCACCCTCCAGGAAGCGCTTGCCCAAGATGAAGGCCTGGGCGAGGCCCTCGGGCTTGGGCTGCTCGCAGTACTGGAGGTTGACGCCGAACTGGTGCCCATCGCCCAAGAGGCGCTGGTACTGCGGCAGATCCGCCGGCGTGGAGATGAGCAAAATGTCTCGCAGACCAGACAGCATCAGCGTCGAGAGCGGGTAGTAAACCATCGGCTTATCGTAGACGGGGAGAAGCTGCTTGGAGACCGCTTGAGTGATGGGATACAGGCGGGTGCCGCTGCCTCCGGCCAGCAGGATTCCTTTCAAGAGTGCCTCCTTGCCTTGCACAAGGCGCGGAGGTACCGCGCTCCAGGCGAGGGTGTCGCGCCAGGCGCTGCCGCGCCAGGCCGTGTGAAGGGGAGACGAGGGGCCTGCCCGGGCCCCGGTCCGATTATAACACGGCCCCCAGGCCACCGACCGGCGGGGGCCGGCACGGCCGCCCGGGTGCCCTCTTCCGCGACCGAGGGGCAGGACGGGTTCGGCTGGAGCTAGAAGGTGCGTATCTGGTGATCTGCCGGCCGGGGACTGAACCGCGCCAGTCTGACCTGTGCTCCTGGCGCCAGGATGCGGGCGCCCGAAGCGCCAGAGGGCCATCGAGGCGCGGAGGGCATCGTGTCCGGCGGGTACGAGTCATCGGGGTCCGGCAGAGGCATCCGGCTGTGACGCGAGACAGCTTGGGTTCTGTGGCGCGACGGTTAGGCCGTCGCGGAGGAGGAGGCGGGTGGCTATCCTGAGTCGGTTCTGCTGGAGCGTACCTGGCGGCGATAGGAGCAGGATACCCCAAGCGTCGGGCATCAGCGTCATTGCCTCGCTGCTGGCCCTGTCGGCGATGCTGCTCCCCGTGCCGTGCCACAGCGACCCGTCGCCACCCGCCGCCGAGCCCGCCACCCTCCTCGAGGTTCGGGGCACCCGGGCGGTGATCAGCGCGGGCCAGGCTCTGGGCGTCCTCAGCGGCGCGTACTACGCGGTCACCCGAGACGGACAGCGCATCGCGCGGCTCCGCGTTACGCGCGCCAGCTTCGACGTCGCGGATGCCGTGCTGACACCGGAGAACCCCAAGCAACCGGCGGAGGCGGGGGACGAGGTACCCCTGAAGCCCCTGCCGGCCCAGACCGCCCA
Organism: Armatimonadota bacterium; assembly: GCA_036504955.1. Classification (GTDB taxonomy): domain Bacteria; phylum Armatimonadota; class DTGP01; order DTGP01; family DASXUI01; genus DASXUI01. The sequence continues at coordinate 5,246 of DASXUI010000444.1, read as the reverse complement.
GCCATCGCCCTCCTCGGAGGGACCGGCCCGGAGCAGCCCTCCGGCCCAGGCCAGTCATCGCACCGTCTCCCCCGTGCGAGTGGCCAGGGTCGAGGGCTCACCGCCATCGGCGAACCTGAGGGTCGCCCAGGCCGGAGGCACTTCCACGACCGGAGCCGCCGCCGAGGAGGTAGTGGCGAGGCTGACGGAGGAGGGCTTCGAGAACGTCGTCGCCAGGCCGGTCGCGGGCGGGCTCTCCGTGGCCTATGAGAACCGCCGCTTCCGCTGGGAGGTGGCTGGTCTGGAGCAGGCACTCGGGGCCATCGCCTCGGTCCCTGGCGCCCAGGGGACCCTTCAGCTTACGGCTAAGAGTCTGAACACGCCCTTCTTCACCCTCGAAGTGCCGCTTCAGAGCTACCGTGACTACCTGAGTGGAAGCCTATCACCTCAGGAGCTCCGCCAGCAGATGACCCTGAGCCGCGCCCCTGGAGCCGCCGCGCGAGGGGCTGGGGCCAATCCCTCCTGGGGAAGGGTCGACCTGACCCTGGGCGACGGGCTGAGGGGCCGATTCCTTACTACTCCACAACAGCACGTGCGCGGGTACCAGCACCGGCTTCGGCCGGGACTGGAGGTTGAGCTCAGCAAGGGCCTTCGGCTCCAGGTCCGCGAGTGGGTACCGATCGCGAACAAGGGCTACGGCATGAGCCCTACGCCTGACCGCTTCGCTCTGGACTACCACCGGTGGCTGGGGAACGACGTGCTGGCGGGCCTCTCCGCCGGAACGCTTCAGGAGTCCGTTAGCGGCTTCAGGGCCGACCTCGCGCTCTTCCCCGTGAAGGGAAACACCCTACTTCTGAGCCTCGGCCGCGTGGGGAAGAGGGTCACCGACACCTCGCTTACCACCTACAACGCGACGCTGAGGACAAAGCTTCCTCTGGGCGACTCCTACCTTGTAACCCGCTACGGTAAGTGGCTGGAGGGCCACACCGGGCTGCAGGTAGGGCTGGCGACGGCCTTCCGGGAGCGGGAGTTCGGCTTCTACCTGAACCGCAGCCAGGGAAAGAACCAGCTCCTCCTCACGTTGTCGCTGCCTCTCTGGGGCGAGCGCTACACCATGCCGAGGGGGCTGCGCCCCCGCCTGGAGCGCACCTTTGACTACAGCTACGCCTCCATCAAACCCTAGCTCTCACGGATGCTGGCCGACGCGCCCTTCACGGACTCCTGGCAGGACCTGGAGCTGAGGGATCGGCTGCCTGAGTACCTGGCCTTCCTGAGGCCGGCTCCCACCGAGGGCGCGCCGCCCGCGGCGTCGGAGCCGCCGAAGCCGGGCCAGCCCCGCAAGCTGAGCACCGTGGAGTCCGGTGGCAGGCTGCAGCGCAAGACCGTCGTGGTGGACGATCGCGACCTGCTGGGCGCCTCTCTCTACGGCACCACGGGCCTACTAGGCATTCCCGCCGCCGAGGTGCTGCCCCGGGGTTACTTCGCCTACAACATCAACTTCGTGGACTGGAAGCACCGCGCAGGCGCGATCCCCGGTTCCCGGGGAACGATGTCCAACGAGCTCATCCTGGGTGTGCTCCCCAACGTAGAAGCCGTGGTCCAGATCACCAACGTAGAGGGCAAGCCGTGGCTGCAGAACACCTCGCGTTTCCCCGGCGGAGAGCACGGGTGGAACATGGACCGCTCCGTGCACGCACAGTGGCGCCTGTGGGGCGGGAAAGGCGCCATCCCCGCCGTGGCGATCGGCTGGCAGGACATCTCGGTCAGCGGCCTGGGCCCGGGCGTCAGCAGCACGCCCCAGGTGGGCGGTGCCAAGTACGTGGTGGCCTCCAAACACCTGGGCAAGCTGGGGATCCACGCCGGCTACGGCACCGACCGCCTCAAGGGCCTCTTCTTCGGTTTCGACCGCCCACTGCTGCCGTGGCTGCGGGCTATCGTGGACTACGACACCACCTACACGAACCTGGGCCTCCGCGCGACCTTCCTGAAGCACCTCACGGCCGACGCCTACATGAACGGCTCGACCGGCCTGGGGGCCGCGCTGACCTACCGGCTCAAGCTGTAGCGCCTCCAAGGACTCACTCCCAACTACAGACCGATCCTCGCGCGCCAGGGCTGACCTTCAGGGGTCAACCTGGCGCGCCTTTTGCCCCGGTGTGCAGGTGACGCTAAGGATAAGTCGCCGACAGGTCGATGATAGAGGCGGCAGGCACAACGGCCGGGATCTGGGAGGGCCACCGGAACCACGGACTCCCCAGATACGTCTGACTCTTGGAGCCTTGTTCTTAGCCAGGGTGGGGCCGCTCGTGTCCCGTCGGCGGCAGCAAGCTGGAGCCGGGTAGAGGGTGGGCACCCTTGGTGAACCCACGGAGCACGCGGACGCGGTCGGCAGTGCTACACAGGTTTTGGGTGTGCCCGTGATGCAAGAATCGCTTCCGGCGAGCCATGCACCTCATCCATCCGTCGGCACCTTTGTTGTAGTAGTAACCGCGGCGGCCCAGATCAGCCCGATCTATGGGATAGGATAAGGTGGTTGGGCGGGCACACGGCGCAATACGCCTGGAGGCTCCGCGGTCTGGGGCTGAAGGGCCAACGATACTCGCGAGATCACCTGACAGCCCATCAATGGCCGGTGACGAGCGGCCTCATAGGCCGTGGCCCAGGCAGGCCGTCTTGCGAGCACACAACCTTTCAGCTTGATGTCCGGGTTCTGTCAGACTTTGGTCCCGGAAGCGTGATATGCTGGGACCAAGGTCGCTCAGGAACTGGAATCACTGCAGTCTAGGCTCCGGGGGTCGATTCCTTGGCCCACTCAGAGCCCGGCAGAGGGAATGAAGCCATCGTCGGCGCCTCCAAAGGCAGGTGCTCGACCCTTCAGCCAGTAAGGTCCATCGCGAAACCACACTGCTATCGGGCGCCTGACAGGATTCTCGCAAGCGCCGCAGGTAGCGATTCGCTGGCCAACTGGGGAGGGCGGTAGGAGGCGGGGCCCTCGGCCCATCAATCGGAATGGCTTACCGAAGTACCTGACTTGGCCCCTTCGACGCTTTCGGCCGCCAAGGCTCACGCGGCACAACCCACTTCACTGGCTCGTGAAGCGCGTCGACAGGCCCTGTCTCCCGGTGCTTCGCTGTCCCTCCGCCCACTAAGGTGCCCGATCCGCCGTCCCCTCGCATGTGTGAGGGCGGGAGTCGGCTACAGGAGAAAGCGAAATGAGCAGCAGCGTGGTGATCGCCGACACGCGATGTCGCACCCTGGCTAAGTTCCTCCTCGATCTCCTGCTGGTCAGCCTGTCACTGGTCCTGGCCTTTGAGCTTCGGTTTGATGGGGAGCGGAGCTTCGCCTCCTACGCGCCACTCCTGTTCCAGTGTCTGCCCATCGTGGTGACCTTGCGGCTGCTGGCCTTGTGGGTGACGACTCGCTACCAGCTCACCTGGCGCTACGTCAGCCTCCATGACGCTGCCCAGATCGCGGCATCGACCCTGCTGAGCACCTGCCTCCTCAGCTTCGTCCTGCTGGGCCTGATGGGTCTGCCAGTACCTCGTTTCCTCCTGCTGATCGACTCTCTTCTTTCCCTCGCGCTGCTGTGCGCGGTTCGGGTGTTCTTCAGGGTGCTCTTCCCCGTGCTCGCTCGGCACCGGAACGGCAGCACCGCCCCCCGTCCTCTGCACCGCAGGCGGATTCTGATCGTAGGCGCCGGCGGAGCGGGCGAGCATCTGGCCCGTGCGGCCCACAGCCTGGTTCACGAGGGCTGGGAGCTCGTCGGCTTCGTGGACGACGACCCCGCCAAGCGCGGGCGGCGCATCCACGGACGCCCAGTGCTGGGCCCCATCTCCGCGCTGCCGGAGGTGCTGGAGTCCCGGTCCATCGACGAGGTGCTGGTAGCCCTGCCGGAACCCACGGGCAAGCGTGTCGGCGAGATCATCAGCCTGTGCGAGAAGGCCCCCGCCCACCTCAGCATCGTTCCCAAGATTGAGCAGTACCTGGACGGCGAGGCCGCCTTCCACCAGGCTCGCGAGATTAAGCCGGAGGACCTGCTGGAGCGGGATCCGGTCATTCTTGACGCGGAGCAGGTGCGCTCCTTCCTCTCCGGCCACCGCGTGCTGATCACCGGCGCGGGCGGCTCCATCGGCAGCGAGATCTGCCGGCAGGTCGCCGAGATGGGCCCTGAAGTGCTCATCATGCTGGGGCGCGGCGAGAACAGCATTTTCGAGGCGATCCACGAGCTTCAGGCGACCTCGAAGGTGAAGGCCATCCCGGTCATCGCCTCCGTCCAAGACAAGGACCGGATGCGCGCGGTCTTCGAGACCTTCCGTCCTACCCTGGTGCTGCACGCCGCCGCGCACAAGCACGTACCGCTCATGGAGGCCTTCCCTACCGAGGCCATCCAGACCAACGTTTTGGGTACCCGGAACATCGTGAACCTCTCCGATGAGTTCGGCGTGAAGAAGATGGTGCTCATCTCCACGGACAAGGCCGTGAATCCCTCCAGCATCATGGGGGCCAGCAAGCGCCTCGCGGAGATGGTGCTCCAGGCCAAGTCCACGGTCAGCCAGACGGAGTTCGTGGCCGTGCGCTTCGGCAACGTGCTGGGGAGCCGCGGCAGCGTCGTGCCGACCATGCAGCGCCAGATCCAGCGCGGCGGGCCGGTGACGGTGACGCATCCGGACATGACCCGCTACTTCATGACCATCCCCGAGGCGGTGCAGCTCGTGCTCCAGGCCGGCGCCATCGGCCGCAGTGGCGAAGTCTTCGTGCTGGATATGGGCAGCCCGGTCAAGATCATGGACCTGGCCCGCAACCTGATCCGGCTTTCCGGCCGGGTACCCGGCAGGGACATCGCCATCGAGTTCGTCGGCCCCCGGCCCGGCGAGAAGCTGCACGAGGACCTGATGACGGCGGAGGAGGGCGTGACCGCCACCCGCCACAAGCGCCTGGCCATCGCGAAGGGGCAGGTGAGCCGCCTCTCCCTGGCGGAGTTCACCCAGATCCTGTCGGAGCTTGAGGAAGCCGTGCGGAGCGCCGACGACGAGAAGATCCGCCGCCTTCTCCCGCGTGCCATCCCCACCTACACCCCGGACCCCCACCGCTGGCTCCAGACCCTTCGTGGCGCGGAGAAGCGTGGAGAGCAAGCCGAGGCGCCGAAGGCGTAAGGGCGGGTCGTAGGGTCGTAGGGTCGTTGGGTCGTAGGGGAAGGGCCTCAGAGGGTGGGGGATGGTGCCCGTGACGGGGGTGCGGGCCCAGCGGCCGTCCGCCCGGCGATTCGC
>DASXUI010000443.1:0-17486 GCA_036504955.1 Armatimonadota bacterium | reverse complement strand
GTCCCGACGCGGAGGGCTTTCACCTTCAGGGGCGCGTGGGTCTGGGCCACCGGCGGCTGAAGATCATCGACCTGGAGGGTGGCCGCCAGCCGATGAGCAACGAGGACGGCGCCGTCTGGGTCACCTTCAACGGTGAGATCTACAACTACCAGGCTCTGAAGGCTCAGTTGGAGGGCGCGGGACACCGCTTCGTCAGCCGGTCGGATACGGAAGTTCTCGTCCACGGGTACGAGGAGTGGGGTGAGGAGCTACTCCCCCGCCTCCAGGGGATGTTCGCCTTTGGGGTATGGGACTCGCGCCGGGAGCGTCTGCTGCTGGCCCGTGACCGCATGGGCAAGAAGCCGCTTCACTACGCCCTGGTGGGAGGCGAGCTGGTCTTCGCCTCCGAGGCGAAGGCACTGCTGGAGCATCCGGGCGTCTCACGAGACCTGGATCTGGCCAGCCTGAGCCGGTACCTCTGCTTCGAGTACGTCCCCAACCCCCACAGCATCTACCGCGACATCCGTAAGCTGCCGCCCTCCGGCTGTTTGGTGTGGGACGGCGCCGGCGAGCCCCACGTCTCCACCTACTGGGACCTGATGCCCGACCCCGAGCGGGGCGCCACGCTGCCGGACATGGCGGACCGACTCCTCCGGACGCTGAGCGATGCCGTGGAAGCGCGCCTGATGAGCGACGTGCCCCTGGGCGTGTTTCTGAGCGGAGGCATCGACTCCAGCGCGATCACCTACTTCATGACCCAACTCATGCCGGCGCGCGAGGTGAAGACCTTCTGCATCGGCTTCCGCGAGCAGTCCTTCGATGAGAGCTCCTGGGCGCGACGCATTGCCACGACCTTCGGCACGGACCACCGGCAGGAGGTGCTGGATCCCGGCACGCTGCTGAGCGTGCTGCCGGTCGTGGTGGATCAGATGGACGAGCCCTTCGCGGACCCCTCTGTGATCCCCACCTACCTGCTATCCCGTTTCTGCCGCCGGCACGTGACGGTGGCTCTGGGAGGCGATGGGGGCGACGAGCTCTTCGCCGGCTACGACACTTTCCCGGCGCTCCGGCTGGCGGACCTGGCCGAGCGCCTTCCCTCCCCTGTCCTCAACGCGATGCGTTGGGCGGCTGACAGGCTGCCGGTCTCTGACCGCAACATGAGCCTGGACTTCCTGGCGCGCCGGTTCCTCGGCGGTCTGGGCGGCGGCGATGGGGCGGCCCGGCAGCAGCGCTGGCTCGGCGCCTTCAGTCCTACCCACCTCGATTCACTCCTAGCGCCGGAGGCCCTTGAGGGCTCAGCGGGCGACCACCCTTACGACGTGCTGGAGGCGCTGGACCCGACCTCGCACGGCGCCACCTCGCTGCAGAGGACCATCTACCAGTACTGCCGCACCTACCTCACGGACGACATCCTGGTGAAGGTGGACCGTGCCAGCATGGCATGCTCCTTGGAAGTCCGCGCGCCCTTCCTCGACTCCAAGGTGGTGGAACTCTCACTGCGGATGCCGGATTCCCTGAAGCTGAGGGGGCTGCGGACCAAGGCTATCCTGAAGCACGCCCTGCGGGGCAAGGTGCCCACGGAGGTGCTGGAGCGCCGGAAGAAGGGCTTCGGCATCCCCGTCTCACGCTGGCTGAAGGGCGAGTTGAACCCGCTGCTTCAGGAGCAGTTGGGGGCTGACAAGCTGCGCCGCCAGGGCCTGTTCAACGTTGAGGAGGTCCGCCGTCTGGTGGGCGAGCACTGCGAGGGCCGGGTAAACCACGCCAAGCCGCTCTGGCTTCTGCTCATGTTCCAGTTGTGGCAGGAGCGGCACGGGATCGCTTCGTGAACCTGCTGCTGATCAACTATGAGTACCCGCCTCTGGGCGGCGGTGCAGGCAACGCGACCCGAGAGATTGGCCGCGCCCTGGCCTCCTTGGGGTGCGGGGTCACCGTTCTCACCACCGCCCAAGGTGACCTCCCCCTGGAGGAGGAGCAGGACGGGGTACTGGTCCGCCGAGTTCGGGCGCTTCGGCGGCGCCGAGACCGAAGCAACCCCCTGGAGATGCTCTCCTTCATCAGCGCGGCTAGCCGCCAGGTGGCCTCCCTCGCCCGCGAGCGCTCCGTAGACCGGAGCCTCGCCTTCATGGGCCTGCCCTCCGGCCCGGTCGCCCTGGAGCTCAAACGCCGGCTGGGGATCCCCTACTGGACCCTGCTGCGCGGCGGCGACGTGCCGGGCTTCCTGCCAGAGCAGATGGCCCTCTACCACCGCCTGAGCGGGCCCTGGATCCAGCGCGTCTGGCATGAGTCGGAGGGGCTGATCGCCAATAGCGTCGGCCTGCGGCGGCTGGCTGAGGCCAGCTTGCACCGGGCCTACTCGCGGCAGCGACGGCCGCCCGGCGCCTTCGCTCTGAAGCTGGCCGTGGTCCCGAATGGCGTGGACACCGGGCGGTTCATTCCCGCCCAGGGCGGATTGCCGCCACGGTTCGGAGCCCTCTTCGTGGGGCGTCTCTCCGCTCAGAAGGCCTGCGACGACCTCCTGGCGGCCTGGGGGGCGCTGCCGAGGAAGCAGGGCACCCTCACTCTGGTAGGAGATGGCCCGGAACGCGCCGCGCTCCAGCGCCAGGCGGCCGCGCTGCATATCGCCGATGAGGTCGACTTCCTGGGCTGGCGGCCCAAGGACGAGCTGGTGCGCCTGTACCAGGGGTCCTCCTGCCTGGTGCTGCCGTCCCTCTGTGAGGGGATGCCCAACGTAGTGCTGGAGGCGATGGCCTGCGGCCTGCCCGTGGTCGCCACCGCGGTGGAGGGGACGGAGGAGCTGGTGTCCGAGGGGCGCAGCGGGTTCCTGGTCCCGCCCTCCCAACCCCGGGCGCTCGCCGAGGCCCTGTCGCGGCTGTCACAGGATCCCGGTTCGCGCCAGCGGCTGGGCGAGGAGGGGCGTAGGCTGGCGGAATCGCGCGACTGGACCTCGGTGGCACGAGTGTTGCTAAGGATCACCTGCGGTCGAGCAGCGGGCGGCGAGTGCCCTGTCCCCGGCGACGCCCAAGGACGTGGCTGAAGCGGCTAGCTAGACAGACGAGCAAGCTCAGTGGGAGTGCCGGCGGGCGGCCGCGACTCGCCGCGGGTGGGGCTCGTTCGCCCGTGGGGCGGGAGCCTCCGTCCGCGTGCCTTGTCCGAGCTGTGCGCCGCGGCACGGATCTGCCAGGTGGACAGGGCGGGCCGTGCGCGGCAGTGCTGGAGTGGTGTACATGGGTGAGCTGGATGACAGAGGCCTGGCTGGGCCGCGCGTCTGCTATGTGATCGACAACCTTAACCGCGGCGGCACCCAGAAGGTGCTGCGGCAGTTGGCTCAGGGTCTGTCCGAGCGCGGCTACCAGCAGACGGTCCTGTGCCTCAACCAGGCCGACCCGGACGTTGTGGAGGCCCTTCACCTCGGTGGCGCTCGGGTGGAGGTGCTGGGCCGGTGGGGTCTTCTTACCGGTGCCGCTCAGCGCCGGGCACTGGCGCACCTCTGGCAGGCCGACATAGCCCAGACCTTCCTCTTCTACTCCGATGTGCTTGGTCGCACCTGGGCCCGCGCCGCTCGCGTGCCGGTGATTGTATCCTCGCTCCGCGCGGTGAACTACGACAAGAAGCCCTGGCAGCTCTGGCTGGACCGCCGGACCGCCGGTCTGGCCGACCGCGTGATCATCAACGCGGAGGAGATTCGCCCCTTCTGCGTCGCCCGGGAGGGCGTGAGGCCCGACCAGGTTCACCTGATCCACAACGGGGTCGAGATACCCGAGCCGCTGTCCGAGGACGCGCGGGAGAACCTCCGCCACGCCCTGAAGGTGCCCGCGGGGGCCCCTCTGCTCGCCTCTGCTGGACGCCTGCGACCCCAGAAGGGGTTCAGCACGCTCCTCCAAGCGATGCCCGCCATCCTCCGGCAGCATCCCCAGGCGCGACTCCTGATCGCGGGAGAAGGCCCCCTGGCCCCGATCCTGGAGGCGCAAGCGCGCGCCCTGGGCATTGGAGCATCAGTCAGCCTCCTGGGCCGCCGATGCGACCTGCCCCGCGTTCTGGGGGCCTCAGACCTGTTCGTACTCCCCTCCTTGTGGGAGGGTATGCCCAATATCCTCATGGAGGCGATGGCGGCCGGCCTGCCCTGCGTGGCTACCCAGGTGTCGGGCGTGCCGGAGCTCATCCCCGATGCCAGGCACGGCCTGCTGGTGCCGCCCGGCGACTCCGAGCACCTGGCCATGGCCGTGGTGCAGCTCCTGGGGGAACCGTCCCTCCGCCGCGAGCTGGGCGAGGCGGGACGGCGACGCATGGCCCGGGACTTCGGCGTGGCGAACATGGTTGGTGCCTTCGACCAGCTCTACCAAGGCCTTCTCGTCGAGTGCGCCCAACGGCGTCCAGCCCGGGGACGGCGCTCCTGGCAGGGGGCCTAGCCCCGTGATGGAGACCCCGGCCTGCAACCTTTGCGGCGACACCCGGCACCGCCTTGTCTACCGCAAGCCTGACGACCTGTTCCACCTGGACGAGTGGTTCTCCGTGGTGGAGTGCGAGAGCTGCGGCTTGGGCTACGTATCCCCCCGCCCTCGCTTCGAGTCGATGGGCCGCTACTACCCTTCCGAGTTCTTCGCGCCCTTCACCCGCCAGCGGAGCCACCACACGAGGCGGTATCGCCGCGAGTCGGAGTTGGTGGAGGCCCACGCGCGTCGCGTGCCGGGCAAGCTGCTGGACCTGGGCTGCGCCGGCGGCGACTACCCGCGCTTCATGCGGGACCGTGGCTGGGAGGTCCAGGGTGTGGAGGTCTCCGGCGGCGCGGAAGAGGTCACCGACTTTCCCATCCACCGCTGCCCTTTCCCGGAGGTCCCCATCACCACGCCGGCCTTCGACGCCGTCACGGCCTGGGCGGTGCTGGAGCACACGCACGACCCCATGGCGTACTTCCGGAAGGCGGCGGAGGTGCTGCTACCGGGTGGCGTGCTAGTCTTCGTGGTTCCCAACTTCCGGAGCCTGGCCTCAAGGCGGCTCTTCTGCGAGGACATCCCCCGGCATCTCTTCTTCTTCAGCGAAGAGACGATACGCCGCTATGTTGAGACTAGCGGCTTGCGGCTGGAGAGGGCGGAGCAGAGCGACCGCATCTACTCCATGGCTCCGTCCTGCTGGATGCGATACGTCCTGGTGACGCAGGTGCTCCGCCGCGAGTTCCGGTGGGAGGATGCTCAGGGTCTGTGGCAGCGCTACTCGGCTGCCCTCGGGGCTCCCGCGACGCCGCTCAACCTGCTCCGATTCGCCGCGACCCACCCCCTCAGCGCCCTGGAGCGCCTAACGATGCCCCTGTGCGAGCGCTACCAGCTCCTGACCCGGCGGTACGGCACCCTGCACTTCGTGGCGCGGAAGCCCGAGTAGCCGGCGGAATCCCTGATGCCACTCGTCTCCCTGGAGGAGATCTCCGAGCTCCTGGCCTGCCCCCGGTGCGGCACGCCGGTCGCTGCCTCGCCGGGCGGTTATCACTGCACGGCCGAGGGGTGCGCCCTATCGACCGGCGACGGCTTCCCTCTTGTGGCCGGCCGTCCCGCGCTGGTGGACTGGGAGCGCAGCATCCTGCAGCGCGAGCGGGTGGTAGCCTCCGGCGGCCGGAGCGCCGTCGAGCGGAGCAAGCCCGGGGGGACATCAGCCACGCTCCAGGGCTTCCTGTTCGACACCACCGCGGTGTCACGCCGCAACGCGGCCCGCTATCTAGACCTGCTGGCGGAGCGGGGCGAGGCGCCTCGGGTCCTCGTTGTTGGCGGAGCGACCCAGGGGCTCGGCGCGGGGCAGCTCTACGCGGACCCACGCGTGCGCGTGCTCGCCTTCGACATCTACGGCTCCCCGCTGACTCAGTTCATTGCCGACGCGCACCAGATTCCCCTCTCGGACGGCAGCGTGGATGGCGTGTGGATCCAGGCGGTGCTGGAGCACGTGCTGGACCCCTGGCGAGTGGCGGAGGAGATTCATCGCGTGGTGAAGCCCCAGGGGCTGCTCTACGCCGAAACTCCCTTCCTGCAGCAAGTCCACGAGGGGCCCTACGACTTCACTCGCTTCACGGAGAGCGGCCACCGGTGGCTGTTCCGCCGCTTCGAGGGGATCGACTCCGGCGTGGTGCTGGGTCCCGGCACCCACCTCTCCTGGACGGTTGACCACACGGTGCGCGCCTTGACGCGATCGTCCCTACTGGGCAAGCTCGCCCGGGCGGCCCTCTTCGGAGCCCGCTTCCTGGACCGTCTGGCGCCCGAGCCCATCGCGGTGGACGCCGCCAGCCACTGCTTCTTCCTGGGCCGCAAGACCGGCAGGGAGCTTCAGCCCAAGGAGATGCTGCGCCACTACAAGGGAGCTCAGTAACCCATGGTCGCCGAGGAGGCAAGAGCGCATCCAGCGAGGGCTTCCCTGCTCTCTCCGCCCCTCTGGCTGCGGGCGGCCGTCAGTGTGCTTCTGCTCGCGCTGCTGGTCTCGCGGCTGGAGCTCGGGCAGGTGGCGCGGGCGGTTGCCGCCGCGGACCGGCCCCGGCTGTTCGTCGCGTTCCTGCTGGGGCTTGGCACCTGGGTGGTCGCCACATGGAAGTGGCAGCTCCTGCTGTCCAGCGTCGGTGTAAGAGCTGGCTACCTTCGGCTGGTGCGGCTGAACCTGATCGGCATCTTCTACGGCGTCTTCCTCCCAAGCCAGGTGGCGGGCCAGGTGGTGAAGGGCCTCAAGCTGGCGCGAGAGGAGGGCGAGGGAGCCGGCGTAGGCCTCTCCGTCGTCGCCGACCCTCTCACGATGCACTATGCCGCCGTGCTCGTAGGCCTCATGGCGCTGGGGTATGTGGTCCCCGGGTCCCTCTGGGTGATGGCTATCCCCGCGGTCGTTCTGATGAGCTCCCGGATGCCGGATGGCGACCGACTGCCTACCGGGGCCGGACTCGTGAGGCGCGCCTGGCGTGCGGCGGTCGTCATGACCCGGCGGCCGGGGCCCCTGGTCGCCGCCGTGCTGCTGTCGGTGGTGTTCCAGATGCTCAGCACCGCCATGCACTACCAGTTGGCGCTTGCGCTGGGGCTGCCGGTCAGCTTCCGCGCCATGTTCTACGTGGTGAGCCTTGTCTGCCTGGCGCAGGCGGTTCCGGTATCCCTGGGCGGGATGGGCGTGCGGGAGACCTCGCTGGTGGTGACGATGGCCTCCGTCTTCCACATCTCGCCTACCCGAGCGGCCGGCGTGTCCGCCCTCTTCGTGCTCTACCTCTGGCTTCTGGCGGGGCTGGGTGGACTGCTGGAGCTTACAGGTGGGGCGAGCGGGGCTCAGGCGCACGGGCAGCGTCGCGACGGAGACATTAAGACACCAGGAGGCGCGTAGCCATGGCTGCTGGACGCTGGGGGAGGGGAGCGATGCTGAGCACTGGGCAGTTGAGAGATGCCATGGGCCGGCACCGGCGCCCGAAGTGGGCCACGGTTCTGCTCTTCGCGGCGGCCCTTGCGTGCGCCCGGCCCTGCCATGCCGCCGCGGACCGGTTCCACCCCAAGCCAATCCCGATCCTCACGGGCAACCTGGGGGTGGAGTCCTTCCGCTGGGTTCTGAAGGGGCGCCAGGGACCGGACCCCGGCGAGCCTATGCTGAAGCAGCTTCCCGCCCTGCGGGACGTGGGCGTGACCTCGGTAGAGGAGTACCAGTTGCCGGCCGTGATCGATGAGCGGCAGGGCAGCCCAAACTGGACCTACTACGAGCGCGACGCCTCCGCGCTGGAGAAGCTGGGGCTCGGGTACGCGGTCTACAACTGGGTCCACGTCCAGCCCCCCTGGGTCACCGGCGGCCCAGAGTGGAGCCCCTACGTCTGCCTGGAGCACCACAAGGCAGGGGACTTCCCCTCCCTCTGGGCGCCCACCACCCGGGGCCTGTATCGCTGGTACTTCAGCGCGCTGAAGGCGCGGATGGGGCCGCGCGTGAAGGGCCTCTACCTGACCTGTCCAGGCGACTACGGCGAGGCGGGGTACCCCGCCAGCATGACCGACTGGCTCCTTACCCCCAAGCACACCCACCGCGGCTTCTGGTGCGACGACCGATTCGCCCACGAGGACTTCCGCGCGCGTATGCTGGGCAAGTACGGCTCTTTGGGCGCCCTCAACCGCGCCTGGGGCCGGAGCTATCAGGCGCCGTCGGAGATCGCGTACCCAGCGCCCTGGGGCGGACAGGCCCAGCCCAGTCCCGTATCCGGCCCGGCGCTGCCCAACCCCAACCGCCGCTGGTGGCTGGACTTCGTGGCCTGGTACCACGACTCCGTGGGCCGCTTCGTGGCCTGGCAGGCGGGGGTGGCGCGGGAGTTCTTTCCCCAGGCGGAGGTTCAGATCAAGCTGGGCTACGCCGACGAGCGTCTGGAGTACGGGCAAGACAACAGCGAGCTCCCGCTGCTCTGCGCCCGGTTGGGCATCACCTGCCGCTCTACCCACGGGGACCTGCCCTGGTTCAACTACAAGCGCATCGCCACGCCCTGCCGCTTCTATGGCGCTCGGTACCTCACGGAGCCGCCTGGGGACGTCTCTCCGGAGCAGACCATCCGTCGGCTCTTCAAGGATGCCTCCTGCGGCCCGGTGGCCTACTTCGAGTACCCACAGAACCTGCTGGCCGCCCGGCCGGCCCTGAGCCGCTACTTCCGCTTCCTCCAGCCGGAGCAGCCCATCCTGCGCACGGCCATCTTCTTCCCCACCACCGACCACCGGCTCCAGAAGGACCAGACCCTCCCGCCGCGCGTGCTGCGCCTGGCCGACGGCCTGCGGGACCTGGCGGACTTCGAGGTCATCGACGAGCCATTGATCCGCCGGGGAGCTCTGGCCCGCTACTCGGTCCTGGCTATGCCGGACGGGCGCGTGGTGGAGGCTGAGACGCTGCGGCGGATCCGCGTCTGGATAGCTCGCGGCGGCAGGCTGGTGGCCCACACCGACCCCGTGGAGACGGTTGAGGGCGACCGCGCGCCGTGGGCGGCCATCACGAAGGTGGCCCAGGAGCCCGGCCACCGGGTTGACCTGCAGCCTGCCTCCGGGATCGACCTCCGCGGCTTCCTGGCGGCCATCTCCCGGGCGCTCTACCGCCCTTCGGCCGGCGCCGGCCGAGTGGCGGCGGGTTTCCCCTGCATCGACGATGCGGCCGACGGTGTGCTGACGACCCTGTTCCCCACGCGGCTTCTCTTCCACAACACGAAGGAGGAGGCCCAGGAGGTGCCCATCAGCCTGAGCCGCGCGGCCCTGCGTGCCGTGGGCGCCAAGGTGACGGGACCCGGCACCTTGAGCCTGAGACTGCGCCTGCCGGCCAACTCCCTGGCAATGGTCGACCTCGCCACGGGGAGGGCGGTCTTTGGGTGGAGCCCGCAGGGCGAGCCCTACTTCAGCGAGACCGACGGCCTGAGCCTGGTGCAGCGGGCCCGTTTGGTGCTGGACCCCCACCGGCAGACGCTGTGGGCCATGGCGTGGATCAGTCTTGCGGCGCTGTGCTCCCTGGCCCTGCTTCAAAGCGCGACGGGCCGGGACGATGCCAGGTCGGAGCGGGCCACCGAGCGGCGATGGCCCTCCGAGCGCTTCCTTCCGCGGCTGCTGCTGCTGGCGTTGGCGGTCCGCCTGGTCTGGGCCATCTCCATCCCCTACGACCACGCGCCGGACGAGAAGGACCACTTCAAGGAGGTGCGGGTGATGCATGACTACCACCGCCTGCCCCTCTTCGGTAAGCACGGCGATACCTACGTCTACGTGAACCCGGGCACGGGGTCTCTGCGTTTCCCCTACACCACCTTCCCCACGGCCGGCTACCTGTTCTCAGCCCTGATGATGTTCCTGCTACCGACCACGATGGTCCCGGGGTATCTGGCCGCGCGTATGGGAAGCGTCCTCGCCGGGGTAGCTCTGGTGTGGGTCACCGCGCGACTGGCCGAGGAGTTGTTCCCCGAGGATCGCTTCCTTCGCGTGGCCCCTCCACTGTTGGTGGCCTTCGTGCCGCAGGCCGTCTTCATCAGCGCCTACGTGAACGCGGACAGCTTCTCAGTCTTCAGCCTGGGGGCGGGGATGCTGGCGTTGGTGGTAGCCGTGAGGCGTGGATGGCCCGCCCGGGAGACGGCATTGGCGGGCGCGGCGATGGGGCTGGTGGCCCTGAGCAAGCTCAACTACTGGGCGTTGATGCCCGTGGCGCTGATGGTCTTGGCTCTCCGGCTGCGTGGCACCCCGCGCTTCGTGTTGGGCCGGCTGGGTTTGCTCTTCGGGGTGGCGCTGATGGTGAGCGGCTGGTGGTTCGCCCATAACATCCTCACCTACGGGGACTGGAACGGAGCGGCGGCGACCCAGGCAGCCATCCGGGAGTTCCCCGGCATACGCACCGCGACGCCAGGGACGGAGCGGGGGCTTACTCCCCTGACCATCGCGGCGGACCGCTACTGGTGGGAGCTTACCTTCCACAGCCTGTGGGGCCGCTTCGGCTACATGGGGTCCCGGATGCCGTCGCTCGCCTACATGGCCATCGAGATGGTGTTGGCGCTGGGTGCTCTGGGGATCGCGCTCGAGGCCTCGCGCCTGTCGAGGGGCGGCAAGAGGGAGGTGCACTGCACGGACCCGGCGGTGGCAGGGCTCTACCTGCTCCTGATCCCCCTCGCCATCGCCCTGTCGCTGGCCTTCAGCCTCCGCTTCGACTACCAGCCCCAGGGCCGGTACCTCTTCAGCGCGCTGCTGCCCTTCTACTTCGTGGCACTCATCGGCTTTCGGGCACTCATGAAGCGGTGGTTCACCGAGCGGGCCCTGCTAGGCTTCCTCACCCTGGGCCTCTGCTGGCTCCAAGTCCTAGGCTACCTAGCCGCCCGAGCCGGATAACGCCCCCACCACAGAGGCACAGAGGACACAGAGGAGGGACTGAAGAGGTGAAGAGGTGGGGTGGTGAAGAGGTGAGAGCCCCAGCCTGACGACGCTGACGAGCACAAGCCCATCGCCGAGGCTCTTTTACCTCTTCAGTCCCTCCTCTGTGTCCTCTGTGCCTCTGTGGTGGGGCCGTTATCCGACCGGCCTACGATGACTCGAGGCGGTACTTTTCCTCGAAGGCGCGGAGTTCCATCTGGAGGTCGTGCTTGAGGGTGATGAGCTCGGAGTCGGCCTCCGAGCGGGCGTGGCAGTGCTTGTAAAGGTAGTAGACCGCGGAGCCTCGGCGGTGGAAGGAGAGCGCGTAGACGGTCTGCTGCCGTAGGTCCAGCGTCTCCATGAGCACGGACCAGAGCTCGCGGGCGTGGCGAAGGGACGGCCGCCCATCCGAGCGGTCCGACTGCGGTTCGCTGCGTGGAACTGGCGCCTTCTTGAAGCTCAGCATGACCGTCTTTCCAGGGAGTTGCGCTGACCTGACAACAGCAACGCGTATGCCAAGGAGTGGCTCTTTGTGCCTCTCACGATCCTTATCCCACAGTTGCTAACGCGCTACACAGCCGGACATAACACTCTCCAGCGCTTACATTGTTCCATCTAGGGGGATAGGCGGAGCCCCGAGTGCGACAGACGGTCCGTCTGCCAAGGGAATCAGAGCGTCGTCCCCGAGGCATGGCCCGCCCGCGCTAGCTGGGTGCGGAGGAGCGGTGAGCTGAAGGCGTCTCTGCGGGGTACCGCACACTGCCAGTGAGTGGCGCGGGGTGGGGCCGAGATTCAGCCCTGACGCGGGGCGCTTGGGGGCGGCGATACCAGGGGTGGCTACTGGGTTGCCGTGTCGGGGCCGGGCCTTGGGGAGGAGGTCAGAGCCGGGACGGGCCTCCAGCGAAAGGGCCGAAGGTGCGCGGGGCGACAGTGACCTTCAGCCCCTCGAACCGTCGGCGCAGGCGGCCCGCCAGGGGCTCCAGCACGACGGTCTCCGTGGCCTCGTGGCCGGCGTCGAGCACCGCCAGGCCCAGATCGCGGGCCAGCAGGCGGTCATGGTGGCCCACCTCACCGGTGACGAAGGCATGGGCACCGGCGCGCCGCGCCGCCGTCACGTACTTCCCCCCGCTGCCCCCCAGCACCGCGACGGTCTCAACACTCTGAGTGGGATCCCCGACTACGCCCAGCTCAGAGGGCTGGAGGGTCAGCGCGACGCGGTCCTGCAGCTCAGCGAGGGTAAGGGGCGCTGGGAGCCGGCCGACTCTCCCCAGGCCACGGCCGGTGTGGGCGTGGGGTCGATGAAGAGGGTAGGCGTCGTAGGCGACCTCCTCGTAGGGATGCGCCTCGAGCATGGCCGCGAGCACGCGCTCCAGGCACCCATCCGGCACGATCATCTCCAGGCGCACCTCCTCGGCCCGCTCCAGCCTTCCCACCTCGCCCACGAAGGGCTCCGCCCCCGCCATCGGCAGGTAGGTGCCGATGCCCGGGAACTGGAAGCTGCAGTGGCTATAGGCGCCCAGTTGGCCCGCGCCGGCCCCGGACATGGCTTGCAGGAGGCGCTCCACGTAGCCCGGGGGCGTGAAGACGGCCAGCTTGAGCACCGGCTCCGGCTGCGGCTCCAGAGGGCGCGTGTCTCTGAGCTCCAGCGCGGTGGCCAGGCAGTCGTTCACCCCGCCTGCCGTGGCGTCCAGGTTGGTGTGAGCGCAGTAGACGCTGAGCCCCGCGCGTGTGACGGCGCACAGGAGCTTCCCCTCCGGCTGGTCCTCGCGGAGAGTGGCGGCCGGGTGGAACAGGAGGGGATGATGGGAGACCACGAGGCCGGCTCCTACTTCGACGGCCTGTTGGACGGTGTCGAGCGTTACGTCCAGGCACACAAGAACGCCGCTGATCTCACGGTCGGGGTCGCCGGCGTGCAGTCCCACCTTGTCCCAGGGCTCCGCCAGGTTCTCCGGCGCGAACTCCCTGAGGAACTCGATGACCTCGAGGACTCTCGGCATGTCGGGGCCTCCGTTGATGCTGGTGAGGTATGTGGATTCCCGTCGCCTCAGGCGGGCTGCAGGGCGGATCCGCGGCGGTCATGCTCGCGCATCATATGGACTGCCTGGTCGATCTCCGCCTCGTTCTCGACCCCAAGGCTGATGGCGTCCAGGCAGTCCAGGTCGAACACGTAGCGGAAGGCCTTGGCCGGGTCGTCGCGGAGGTCGCCGCAGCCCATCACCTTCATGCCGTAGGTGCCCGCGCCCCGGTCGTGCATACGCTGGAGGAGCGGAACCACCACCTCGGGCGCCGCGTCCATGTGCCTGCCGGCGTGGTTGATGCGGCAGAGATTCACCTCCACCCACTCCGTCTCAGCGGCGCGCTCGAAGGCGCCCAGGTTGTGGCAGGTCACGCCAAGGGCGCGGATGTAGCCCTGCTCCTTCGCGTGGGTGAGGACCTCCATCACGGGCTCGCGCTCCTCAACCCACCCGCGATGGGTCATGCAGTGCAGCATCACCACGTCCAGGTAGTCCGTCTCCAGCTCCTTGAGGAAGCGAGGGATGTCCGCCCTCGCCTCCTCGGCCGTGCGGGCGACGGTCTTGGTGGTGATCTGAAGACGCCCCCGGTCCAGGCCGCGCTTCGCGTTGGCCAGGAAGCTGTGCGAGCCATATTGGTCCGCGCCGTCCCAGAAGGTGATCCCCTGGTCCAGCGCCCGCTCGAAGATGCGCGTGAAGGCCTCCTGGCCCAGCCGCGTCTGGTTGGAGGCGTGTTCCCACCCATTCGTCCCCGTGCCAACGCACAGCCTCGAGGTCTCAATGCCTGTCTTGCCAAGGGTCACACGCTGCATGGGGTACTCCAAGGTGGGGAGGGTCGTAAGGTCGAAGGGTCGTAGGGTCGTAGGGTCGTAGGGGAAGGGCCTCAGAGGGTCACCTTGGGTCTCTTTGCAGGAGTGGCATAAGAGACCCAAGAGACCCAAGGTGACCCTCTGAGGCCCTTCCCCTACGACCCTACGACCCTACGACCTAACGACCCAACGA
This sequence comes from Armatimonadota bacterium, assembly GCA_036504955.1. Classification (GTDB taxonomy): domain Bacteria; phylum Armatimonadota; class DTGP01; order DTGP01; family DASXUI01; genus DASXUI01. Next base: position 3,658 of record DASXUI010000443.1, on the reverse strand, counting down.
CCCACACAGTTTGACACGGGTGCGGGGACGGGCTTACACCGATGCTTGGGAGCGCCAGGCATTGGCAAGGGCACGCGCTTCTGTCCCCTTCGATTATGTCCTAAGGACGGGCCGCAAGGCAAAGGAGTGAGCGATGGCAGAAGAGCGGAAGGGTGCGGTGACCTTCAAGGGCAACCCCATGACGCTGGTGGGCCCCGAGCTGAAGGAGGGGCAGCCGGCCCCGGACTTCCATCTACTGGACAAGGGCCTGGGTACGGTGAGTCTAGCCGCCTCTCAGGGCAAGGTCCGAATCCTGAGTGTGGTACCCTCTCTTGACACTTCGGTGTGCGCGATCCAGACGAAGCGGTTCAACGACGAGGCCGCCAAGCTCCCTGCCGATGTCGTGCTCTACACCATCAGCGCCGACCTGCCCTTCGCCCAGGCGCGCTTCTGCAGCACCGAGGGCACCGATCGCATCACCACCCTCTCCGATCACCGCGATATGTCCTTCGGTGAGGCGTACGGGGTACTCCTCAAGGAGCTGCGCCTGGAGAGCCGGTCCGTCTTTGTTGTCGGTAGGGATGGCACGCTGAAGCACGCGCAGATCGTGCCCGAGGTGACCCACGAGCCGAACTACCAGGCCGTGCTGGACGCGGCCAAGGCGGCGGTGTGAGGCGCCGGCGAGCGGGGCTGCCTTGCGGCCGGGAGGCCGGGTTGCGGTGCCCGGGACGGCCTGTGCGGGGGCTCGCGGCAGGAGCGCATCGGTAGGACAGGAAGAGAGACTATGAGGCCGTTCCGCGTGTGGATTCCGGGCAGCCACCGCGCCATCGTCATGGCCACCACCATGCGGCAGGCACGGCAGCGCTTTATCGACCACTTTGAGGTGGCCGGTCCGGACCAGGCCACCATTGAGTATACGGGTATCTTGCCGCAGGTAGAGCCGGAGTTCATCCGACGGGCCCGCGAGGAGGGTACGCTTCTTGAATGATCCCAGGGAGAGCCACGTCTGATGGGTGCCGCTTACACACCTGCGCTTCAGGTCAGCAGCTACACTACGCTTCAAAGGGTTCGGCGCCTCCCCCTCAAGGGGACGGTCTCTGTTGAGCAGGGCGCGCGCGTGGAGCCCCAAACGGTGGTGGCCCGCGCGGAGCTGCCCGGCAACATGCACACGATCAAGGTGGCGGGCACGCTGGGCCTGGAGCCCGGTGACGTCGTAAGCCTGCTCCGTGTGAAGGTCGGCGACAAGGTCGAGAAGGGCCAGCTCCTGGCGGAGACGAAGGGCCTGCTCGGGCGCTTCATGAAGCAGACGATCAGCGCCCCCATCGGCGGCACGGTGGAGCATTTCTCCGACGTCAGTGGCAACCTGGGCATTCGTGCGGCGCCCATTCCCGTGGAGAAGACCGCGTATCTGGCGGGCTCCATCACCAAGGTGATGCCGGGCGACGGTGTGGAGGTCGAGACCCAGGGCGCCTTCGTGCAGGGAATCTTCGGTGTCGGCGGCGAACGGCAGGGGTTGCTGTCCACCGTAGTCTCCGGCCCGGACGAGGTGCTGGACGCGGCCAAGGTCACGCCCGACGCCCGAGGCAAGATCCTGGTTGGGGGCTCCATTGTCACCGCGGAAGGCCTTGCGGCTGCCCGGAAGGCAGGAGCCGCGGCCATCGTGGTGGGCGGCATCCTGGACCAAGACCTCATCCGCTTCCTGGGCCACGAGATCGGTGTCGCCATCACCGGCCACGAGGACCTGGACCTCACCCTCATCCTCACCGAGGGCTTCGGCCGCATCACCATGGCCAAACGGACCTTTGACCTGCTGCGCTCTCTGGAGGGGCAGTCGGCCTCCGTGAACGGCGCCACGCAGATTCGCGCGGGCGTCATCCGGCCTGAGGTCATCGTTCCGCTCTCCGCCCCTCCGGCTTCCTCCGGCTCGGCGCCCTCGGCCCCGGATGGCAACAGCCTGGAGATCGGCACCCCCATCCGGCTTATCCGAGAGCCCTACTTCGGCCGCCTGGCGACAGTCTCCGGGCTCCCCCCCGAACTGCAGCAGGTTCCCTCCGGCGCCGTTGTGCGCGTGCTGAAGGCGCGCCTGGCGGAGGGCGAGGAGGTAACCGTGCCTCGGGCCAACGTGGAGATCGTGGGATCCTAGGGGCGGGTCGTAGGGTCGTGGGGTCGTAAGGTCGTAGGGGACGGCCCCTGGGGAGCGGCTGTCTGTCTGACTGGCTGATGATGGGAGCCGTGGCGGTTCGGCCCCGAAGGGGTGGAGGGTAGGGTGGCGGCACGTCTGATGGGGCGGGGTTGGCTTGGGTTCGCGGGGGTACTGGTCGGGCTGGTGGCTCCGGCCGGCGGGGCGCGGGCCGCTGAGCGGAGGGTGGAGCGCGACATCGCTCCCGGCGTGCATTTGACGCAGATCCTTCGCGAGGGCGTTGCCCTGCCGCTGGTCGCTACGGCTCTGACCATCGACCCCAAGACGCCGGGCCTTCGCCTGGAGACCCCTCTGGCCTCCGGGCATGTTTCCGATCAGACCGCACTCAAAGGCCGCGCCACCGTTAGCGCGCTGGCCGTTCGTGAGAACGCCCTTGTGGCCGTCAACGGCGACTTCTTCCCCTTTACCGGCGACCCGCTGGGCCTGCTCATCCACAAGGGCGAGCTCATCAGCGAGCCGAACCCGCTGCGTTCCGTGGTCGGCTTCGCGCGCGGGGAAGCTCCCGTCTTCGGTATCCTTAGCCTACAGGCTACTGTGACCGTGGAGGCGCCCGATGGCACCACCCAGAGCACCCCGCTCAGCGGGCTCAACCGGGCTCGAGGCACGAACGAGCTCATCCTCTACACCCCTGTCTTTGGCGCTACCACCGCCACCAATCGGCTGGGAACGGAAGCCGTGCTGGAGGGGCTGCCCCTGCCCCTGAGCTGCGGGCGGTTCGCCGGGCAGGTGAGGAACATCCTGGCCGGCGGCGGCACGGCCTTGGCTCCGGGGCAGGTGGTGCTCTCGGGGCATGGAACCGCGGGCGAGTGGCTGCGCCGCAACGTGGCCGCCGGGAACCGCGTCACCGTGGAACTCCGACTGGTGCCCTCAGCCGCCACCACAACCTCCGCTGACGCCTGGTGCGCGTTGCGGGAGGTGGTGGGTGGAGGTCCTTTCCTCCTGCGCAAGGGCGCCGTGGCCGTGGACTGGGTGGCGCAGAAGATGCAGCCTGACATCACGGCCAAGCGAGCGCCCCGAACGGCCGTTGGCGTGACGCGAGAAGGAAAGATCGTGCTGGTCGCCATCGATGGACGCCAGCCCTTCAGCGCGGGTACCACTTTGGACGAGACGGCCCGCCTGATGCAGCAGCTTGGCGCGGTGGACGCGATGAACCTGGACGGCGGCGGCAGCACGGCGATGGCGCTGCTGGGCGTCATCGTCAACAGCCCCTCGGGCGGCGCGGAGCGGCCCGTTGCTGATGGGGTCACCCTTGTTGCCGACCAGCTTCCGTCCGTGCCGGACCCCGGTGAGCTGGAGGCCTCCCCCCTCACCGCCACCGTCGCCGCCGGCTCGGTGGTCGCTCTCCGCCTGCGCTCGCCCGGCACCCCGAACGCCACGGACGCCCCAGCCAACGCGGCCGATCCTTCCGCCGCGGCCTCTCCAGTAGGCGGACTGAACCCCGTCGGCCTTGTCTGGTCCTGCCAGGGCCCAGGCTTCGTC
>DASXUI010000442.1:0-8154 GCA_036504955.1 Armatimonadota bacterium | reverse complement strand
ACAGAGGGCACAGAGAAACACAGAGAAGGGCCCACAGCACCAAACTGCCTCACCACCAAGACACCAAGACACGAAGAGGGGCCGGCTGGGTGTGACCTGGCCGGCCTCTCTTCTGTTTGCACAGGCTTTGAGGCGCGCCGGCAGGACCACCCGCCCCGCGCTGCTGCCACCGGTCCGTCCCGGGTGGCGCGAACCAGAGGTTCGCACTCGGCGCGAACCAGAGGTTCGCACTCGGCGCGGGCGCCGTGGCCGTGACCCGCCGGAGGGCCGAGAAGCCTGTGCTGCTGGGCGAGCAGCGCGGAGCCGATCCCTGGCGTACCGACTACCACCCAAGGCAGTTGGGGCGCAGGCATGTTGCCTGCGCGGCAGTGCCGCTCCTCCTGCCCGACCTGTCGGCGCCGCTCCCCACCGGCCGTGGCGCAACCCCTGCTCGGCCTGCGGCCGAGTCGCAAACGAGACGCTCGCGCCGAGTGCGAGCATGCTGCTCGCGCCACCAGGTTACGACCCAGTGGCAGCCCACTGCCCGGAGATCGGAGGGCGCCGCGCAGGCGAGACGCCTGCGCCCCAACTGCCTCCGGGGCTGGGCGGTGGCAGGGGAGGCAGGCGTCAGCAGACTGAGTTTGGCCCAGAGATTGCTCGGCCTACGGCCGAGTCGCAAGCGGGACGCTCGCGCCGAGTGCGAGCATGCTGCTCGCGCCACGGGGGACAACCCAGAGGCAGGCCATTGCTTGGAGGCTGGACTGCTCTGCGCAGGCGAGACGCCTGCGCCCCAACTGCTTGTGGGGCTGGGCGGTGGCAGGAGGACGGCGACGAGGGGATTGGCCTGCATCGTTGACGAGAAACACGCGGGTTGGGAAGGAACCCTAGCCTTTGCGGACCCCTATCTCACAGGATGGATGGCTGGCAGGGGCTGGCGGCGGGGCCTCAGACTACTTCCACTCCGGCGCGGTAGGCGAGGGTGCGGAGGGCTCGGAGGCGCTCGGGGGTTTGGGGCTGGAGGTCGGTGAGGGGGTAGTTGAGGCCCAGCCACTCGTACTTGGCGGCGGAGGAGGGGTTGTAGGCGAGCAGATCCACCCTTCTGAGGCCCACGTCCTGCATGAAGTGGAAGGTCTCGATCAGGTTCAGGTCGGTATCGGTGATGTCCGGAATGAGGGGGACCCGAACGATCACGTCCGAGTGAATGGCCAGCATGGCGGCGTTCCGCAGGATCTGGTGGTTGTCGAAGCCCGTCCAGCGGCGGTGCGCCTGAGGATCCATCAGCTTCAGGTCGTAGAGCACGAGGTCCGAGAGCTCCGCCAGAGGCTCCAGGCGAGACCAACCACAGGCGCCGCTGGTCTCGATGGCGGTGTGGATCCCTGTCTCCCGGCACCCTCGCAGAACCGCGGTAGCGAAGTCGGGTTGGGCGGTGACCTCGCCACCCGTGAGGGTGACGCCTCCGCCGGAGTGGCGGAAGAAGGGCTCCAGACGCCGCGCCCGGGCTACGACCTCCTCCACGAAGGTCCACCGACCCTTCAGCAACAGCGCGCCCTCGGGGCAGTGTGCCGCGCACACGCCACAGCGCAGACACCCCTCGCGCTCCCTCCGATGACCCTCGGGGCCCACCTGATGCAGTCCCCGCGGACAGGCACTCACGCACTCGCCGCACAGACGGCAGCGGTCCGCCAGGTAGGCGACCTCCTGCCGGGAGTCTTGCGACTCCGGACTGTGGCACCAGGCGCACTGCAGCGGGCAGCCCTTGAGGTAGACGGCCATGCGGATGCCGGGACCATCGTGAATGGCCAGGGTGTCTATGTCCAGCAGCAGCCCCAAGGGCTCGGGCGCCGAGTCGTCGTGGCTCGGGACCTCGGCGGCTCCGGGTGCCGATGGCCGCTGTGAGTAGGTGGGCTCCAGCGGAGTTGTTACTTTGGTGGCCGCCATGGGTCAGCCCTCCCCACCCGACTGGCGCCGAATGTGGTGGTCCTGTTGCTCCCGGCTGAGCATGGTGAAGTAGGCGCACCAGCCGCCCATCCGCACGCGCAGCGAGGAGTAGTGCTCGGGCTCCCGCTGGGCGGCGCGGAGCTCCTCCACGTCCGCTACAGTGAGGGTCATCATGCTTCCGCCCGACTCCACGAAGCCGCGGACGAGGGCCACCATGCGATCCGTCCCCGGGACACCCTCCACCAGCTTGCGCGACAGGCGAAGGTCCAGGGGCCCTCCGGCGGGCAGGTCCGGATGTCCCATGCCCGCGTAGGAGAGGATGGCGGCAGGCAGGCCCTCGCGATCGCGGCCCAGCGCCGGCGAGAAGTTGGAGGAGACCGGCTCTCGCGCCCGGCGGCCGTCCGGCGAGGGGCCCAACCCTTCGCCGATGCCGATGTACCAGGAGAAGGTACCCACGCCCGCGGGGAACTTCACCCGCGCCTGGTACTCTTCCGCGTGACGCCGAACCGCCTCCACGAAGAGGGCGATCACCCGCCGGCCCAGCTCATCCGCCTCCGGGTCGTCATTCCCATACTTCGGCGCCTCCAGCAGCCGGCGGCGCAGGCCAAGATGGCCCTCGAAGTCAGTGTCCAGGGCGTCGCAGACCTCAGTCATGCTGGCAGCGCCCTCCTGGAAGACCACCCGCTTCAGGGCGACCAGGGAGTCGATTGCATGGGCGGCGCCCTCAGCCAGCATGCCGAAGGTACGGTACCGGGAGCCGCCCGCGGTCATGTCCCGTCGCGAGGCGATGCAGCCATCGATCAGCGCGCTCAGCAGCGGCACGGGCGCGATGGTGGAGCGTTCGTCCAGGCTTTCCACCACCCGACGGACCGTGCGGCCGACCATGGCGTCCACCTGGGCGACGAAGGCGTTCCACACCCGCTCGAAGGTGCCGAAGGCGCGGGGGTCACCGGTGTCGGGTCCAGGGGCCTCGCCCTCGGCTCCCAGACCGTCCAGCCTCGACCGCCCCCGGTTCAGCGCCCACTCCAGGCAGAGCATCAGGCTGAGGCGCTGGAAGCGGAAGTCCGTGCGGCCGGGAAGGATCACCTCCCAGCAGCCGTCATTGGTGTAGTCCAGCGCGTCCTGGCGGGGGATGCCCAGCCGCTCCAGGGCGGGCACCAGCGCCTCATCGTTGAAGAGGGCCGGCATGCCGCCGCCCTCCTTCAGCACCTCGCAGGCACGCTCTAGCAGGTCGTGCGGCGTGGCCTGGTGGCAGCGCACCGTCAGCAGCGGGTTCGTCATCTGGTTCCGGCGGTAGCTCTCCAGGAGGAGCAGCGCCACCGGGTTGGTGCCGTCCTGCTCGTCGGGAGTGAGGCCGCCGATCACGATGTTCTGGAGCCAGTGGTTCGTGGCATCCAGGCCATCCCGGCGGGTGCCAATCTGGGAGGAGGTGGAATGCCGGGTGCGGTGCGCGGGGTTGGGGGCCTCCAGGGGACGGGCCTCCGGGCGCTGCTCGTCGGTCGTCTTGGCGCGCTCGTTGAACTTCAGGCAGAAGCAGTCCACCAGCTCCGCCGCCTCCGCCAGGGTCAGGCGCTCCGCCACCAGGTCGGCCCTGAGGTACGGCCAAGTGTACTGGTCCAGGCGGCCGACCGCGTTGCCGTTCATGGTGGCATGGAAGACCATGTGGAGCAGCCACACGGACTGAAGGGCCTGCCAGAAGGTATGCGCGGGGCCCTCGGGCACCTGCCGGAGGTTGGCGGCCATGCGCCGAAGCTCCCCGACGCGCCCCTCATCCCAGTGAAGCTCCGCCTGGGCCTCGCAGTGTGCCGCGAGCCGGCCGGCGTAGGAGATGACGGCTCTCAGCTCGAGGGCCACGGAGTCCAGGAAGGCGATCTCCTCGGGGCTCCCGGCGAGGGGGCGCCGCGCCTCCGCCTGCTCCAGGATGCCGCGCAAACCCAGCCGCAGCAGCGTGGGGTAGTCCGGCACGATGTGCCCGAAGACGGAGTGGATGGAGAGGCCCCGGCGCGCGGCCTGCTCCCGCTCCTCGTCCGTCACGTAGTCCGGAAAGCCCCACTCGGCGTGGAGGCGGGGGTTCTCCAAGGTCATGGATCCGGCGAGAAGCTGCCCCTCCCAGAGGTCCGGAGGCATGGCGGAGAGCTTCAGCGCGGTGGCGCGGGCCTTTCGCACGGGAAGGGGCTCGTCCAAGTGGGATTCGTCGATGCGGGGGGGACAGTCCCAAGGAACTGGGGGGACCTCCATGGCGGCGCGGACCCGCCGGCGGAGGTCTGCCACGCGGAAGGTATCAGGACGCTCCGCGGAGGTAGCCAGGGTAACCATGACAACGCCTTGTGGGAGTGACGCGGCAGACGCCGCTGGCCCAGGCGCGAGTTGACGCTCAGTGCCGGGCCCATACTCCTCTCCTCCCGCCTTCCGCTTTGGACCGTCTGCCTCCTGCTTGAGACGGACGTTGCGCAAGGACAAGCCGCCATCAAGACACGAAGGCACCAAGAGAACCAAGACACCAAGGAACCAAGGCACCAAGGCTGTGCCATTGGCTGGGTGCCTTGGTGGTGTAGTGTGCGTGCCTTTCCTGGTGTCTTGGTGGCGGGGTTGCTTCTGGCCGCTGGGTGCGCGAGTTCGCCGGCGGGCGAACGGTGCGTCAGGCGTTGCCATGCCTATCCGGGCCATAGGCGCAGTGGGGCTTTGTGGCAATACCCACTTGGCACCACCGCGCCTATGGTGCTACCATCAGGGTGCCCAGGTGGCCCTACCATGCCGCTTCCGTCGCGCGCTCGCCGAAACCTACCATCGCGCCCTGGTTCCTATGAGCGGCATGGAGCGATACCTACAGGCGATACCTCGTTAGTCGCGCCCCGCACAGACATATCGGGGGCAAGAACCCATGGGGAGGGGAGACCCGTGATGCGTACGAGCACAGGATTGATCTTCGCTGACGAGCCAGTGGGCGTCGTGAATAAGGACAGCCGAGGACGATTGCCTCTCGGCTTCGTGGCCACCGGGAGCCGCTATCGAGTGAACAAGGCCACTACGGGAGAGATACTTCTGACACCTGTTGTGGAGATCCCCGCCCGCGAGATGTGGATGTGGGAGAACCCAGAGGTGCTGGAGGACATCAGGCAGGGGTTAGCAGACGCCGCGGTGGGGGATACCGTGCCACTCTCTGCTATCGAAAGAGACGATAGCACCGAGGACTGACATGCCGACGGTCGAGCTGACACGCAAGGCGAAAACGCAGATAGATGAGTTGCGAAGGGTGGATGTGAGGAAACACGCCAAGGTGCTCCGGGCTCTGGATAGGCTAGCGGCTGACCCACGCCACCCAGGTCTGCAATCGCACGATATCGAGTCCTTCAGCGGCCCTAACGGGGAGAAGCTCTACGAAAGCTATGTGGAGAACCACTGCCCCAGCGCCTGGCGCATCCTCTGGTTCTACGGTCCAGAGGACGGCAAGCTCACCGTAGCTTCGATCAACAGGCACCCGTAAGGATGCACCCTCTGTGAGGCTTTCACCCTAGCATTGGGTCACACCCCTGCAGTCTGGGCCAGCCGCTCCTTGGGCTGGCCCATCCTGTGGCTAGCCTCGAACACCGCGGGACAGGCGTTCGGCAGAGACAAGCAGCCACCCAGGCGCGGAAGCACCAAGAGTCGCCCCACCAGGAGGGGCAGCAGGTGGGCTAACCAGGAAGGGTGGGTGAGGACGCGCGATGCGCGGCCCCCACCCACCCCCCTCACATGGCTAGGCGCGGGGCGTTACCACGAAGGCGCGGATCTCAACGGGGCCGTGGTCACCCTGGAGGAAGAAGGGGCCTGGGGCTCCCTCGTCGCTGTTCAGGGCGCCGCCGGTGACGCCGGCGATCTCCTCGTCCTCGCAAAGGGTCTGGCCGTTCGCCACGATGGTCACCCAGTTGCCGACCAGCGTCACGTCCAGCGACTGCCATTCACCGGCCGGCTTGGCGGCGTTCACGCGGGGCGTGATGAGGCCATAGACCCCACCGCTGCCGTGGCTCTCAGGGGCGGCGCCGGAGTCATCGTTGATCTGCACCTCGTAGCGGCCGCGCAGGTAGAGGCCGCTGTTGCTCTCCTTGGGGTAGCGGTACTCAACGTGTACCTTGAAGTCCTTGAACTCACGGTCCGTCACGATGTCGTTGCCGGGGTTGTTGCAGGTCATCACGCCGTTGATGACGGTCCAGCTCTGCTTGCCGCTGGGGTGGCGCAGGTGCCAGCCGGTGAGGTCCGTACCATTGAGCAAGTTGATGGGCTCTCCCCACTTCACCCGCTTGGGCTTCTTGAAGATGGGCGGGCGCTTGCCGGTCCAGGGGGTCTCGCCGCCGCGCTCGCCCCAGGTGACGCCGGTGAGCGTCTTCCCCTTGAGCGTCGCCTGCCAGCTCTCGTTCTTCTTCTCGGCGAAGGGGCCGTTCAGGGAGAAGCGCAGCGTCTTCCCCTCTGACGAGATGTCGGCGACCTTGAAGGCGCTGCCGAAGGCGCCGCAGAAGCGCGCCTGCAGCACGCCGGGCGCGGATTCAGTGACCTCCAGCCAGGAGGGTGCGGCGCCCTCGCCGGTGCCCACGGTCAGGTCCCAACGACCCAGAACGCCCTTGGCCTTGGGGGCGGCGGAAGCAGCGCAGAGGCTGCCGAGTGCCGCTAACGCTGTAAGGATGAGGACCAATCGTCGAAGGAGCATAGGTATCCTCCCTTAGGGAAGAGGGGCCGCCTGATGGAGCCAGGTCAGTGTCCGGAGGTAACTTCGCCACCAAGACACCAAGAGACACCGAGAACTGCCCCACCACAGAGGCACAGAGGGCACAGAGAAACACAGAGAAGAGCGAAGCCCATAACATGGGAACAGCCACTGCCAAGACACCATGACTCCCTGAGCTTGGTTTTCCCTGTGACCTCTGTGTCGCTGTATCAGGGCCTTCCTTGCCCTTCTTGGTGTCCTGGTTTCTTGGTGGTGAAGCAGTTTCTTGACACTGACTAATCCCTTGGACGGCTGAGTGGGAAGAAGCAGCTTCGGAGCCCGTCTCGGGCGGTGCGAGCGCGGCGGCTCCGCGGTGACTACAGTGTGCGGCTAGCTGCCCGGCGGGTTCGGGAAGCGCTCTCGGGCCTCCGCGATCCACGCCTGGATCTCCGGTCGGTGGATGAGCTGCTCCCGAGCGCCCGGCGGCAGGAAGTGCGGGTCAGAGAGCACGGAGGTCATGCCGCCGTCCACCAGATGGTCCGCGCCGGTGGTGAAGGTGGACTCGTCCGAAGCCAGGTAGACGGCGCAGTAGGCGACGTGCTTGGGCAGGCCGGGCACGGGCAGGGGCTGCTGGTTCTCCCGGGCGGAATGGGCCCAGCTACCGAAGCGCTCCATGAACTCCCGGTGCATCTCCTCGCCAAAACGGTGGCGAATCCAGCCACCCGGCTCATCCAGCCAGATCGTTCCCGGCGAGATGCAGTTCACGCGGATCTTGTGGGGCGCCAGCTCCACAGCCATGGCTCGGGTGCCGGCCACCAGGGCGCCCTTGCTGGCGGCGTAGGCCGACATCCGCTTCCCGCTGGCAGTGGCGTGGACTGAGGTGATGTTGATCACGGAGCCGCCGCCGCGCGCCTTGAAGTGAGGCAGCGCGTAGTGGATGCCCATGAAGGTGCTCTTCACGTTGGTATCCATGAGGCGGTCGTACTCCGCCTCCAGGTCTTCCGCGTCCAGCTCTCGGGTAAAGGAGGCGATGGCGGCGTTGTTCACCAGCACGTCCAGGGCGCCGAAGCGCTCCACGGCAGCCTCCACCATGCGCCGAACGTCCGCCGCCACGGAGACATCCGTGACCACCGGCAGGGCCTGCCCGCCCTTCTCCTGAATCGACTGGGCAACCCTCTCCAATCTGTCCTTCGAGCGGGCGGCCACGACCACGGAGGCGCCCTCCTCCGCGAAGAGGTGGGCAATCCCCTCGCCGATTCCCCGGCTGGCCCCCGTAACGATGGCTATCTTGTCCTTAAGTCGGTCCACGGCGACGTCCTTTTGTGGGGAGGGTCGTTGGGTCGTTGGGTCGTTGGGTCGTAGGGAAGGGCCTCAGAGGACGGAAGGTTGGGGACCTGTCGGACGGGTCGGACCGGTCGGAGGGTGAGGGCCTCGGGGACAGCCCATCAGCAAGGCCGGGGATCCGCGCCCAGTGGCCGTCCGCCCGGCGGTGAATCGCCGGGCTCCGAGGCTCAATCCCGCTGAACCGGGGTTCTGAACCAAGGGTGCGCCATGGGGTC
>DASXUI010000441.1:0-3428 GCA_036504955.1 Armatimonadota bacterium | reverse complement strand
CCGCTGCCGCGCTCGAATCGAGCCTCCTCACCCCTGCTCAAGTTGTGCTCTCCCCTGGGTTCATCGAACACCCCTCTTGTGGGCGTCCTATACCCACTTCAGACGCTGCCTGATCACCGACATCTCTGCATCCGGCGTCCTGGCGCCTTGGTGTGACTTCTTCTTGAAGGCATGAAGGACGTAGATGGCGTCAACAAACCGAACGGTGTAGACAGCCCGATAGGTGTCGGTGTCGAAGGGCTCGATGACCTCCACAACGCTCGCCCCACCGAAGCCCCTAACCCGCATTATTCATGAGTCCGGCTTGGAGGGAGCCCTGGGGCTGGAAGTGAGTCCCTGGAGGGGGTTCGGGAGGTGACTCGCGAGGCCCTGCGTCTGGCAGGAGCGATCTGGGGCCCTCAGAGGGGGGCGGAGGGGGGCAATCCCGGCGGCCCGGGGGGTTGGACCCGGGGAGGAGACGACAGCGCGGGCGGGCTCGCGGGGCGAGTCCGGAGAAGCGCTCAGCCAGGCAGAAGCGAGAGTGGGTTCAGTCGGGGATAGGCTGCCAGTAGAGGGCGAGGATCCTCCAGTAGGGATAGGCGGGAGAGCTCTGGGCTAGGTGGACCCTCAGGCCGCGGGCGGTCTGGCGCACCCAGGCGCCCGTCTTCATCAGGCGTAACACCAAGCGGTCCACCTGAGCCCGGGCCAAGCCGGTCCCCGAGAGCCGCCCCCGCAGCAGCTGCCAGAGCCGGTAGGCGGCCAGATGCAGGAAGAGGCGGAACTGGTTAGCCTCGAAGCGGTGGCAAGAGGTGCGGTCGAAGGCGAGTTGCTTGAGCTCCTTAATGCGGTTCTCGCAGTCGCCGCGCTGGGTGTAGAAACGGTAGTAACGCTCGGGGCTGCCTCGCAGAGCGGGCAGGACCAGGAAGCGAGGGTTGTCTCCCTGGGGGGTCACCTCGGCCTTGACCACCACCCAGCGGGAGCGTCGCCAGGAGTGGGCCCGGTAGCGCAGAGCGCCGAAGAGGGTGACCGTCCCCCCCTGACGCTGCTGGAGGCGACGGGCCTGAGCCATCAGAGGTTCGGCGAGGGCTCTCAGCCGGGAGTTCTGAGGCAGGTTGATGACGTAGTCGATGCCCTGGGCCTCGAGCCACTCGTAGAGGGCGGGCACGGCGAAGCCGCCGTCGAGGCGGACCTGAAGCTTCAGGCGAGGGAAGGCGGCCCGCAGTTGGGGCAGCAGCCAGGCCAGGTACTCCTGGGCCCCCTCGGCGGCGGAGGCCTTGCCGGAGCGCAGCAGCGCCCCCAGGGGGACCTGGTCGCGTTCCTGGTCACAGGTGGCGAAGACCAAGAGCGGGAAGAAGCAGTAGTTACCGACGTGGCGGTTGTAGAAGGCGAAGTGCTGCTGACCGTGGACGAGGTCCTCGGTGCCGTCCAGGTCGAGGATAAGCCGGCGGGGCGGACGGGCGCGACGGCTCTCCACAAAACAGGTGACCAGGGCTCGGGCGAGGGCCTGGAGCTCCTCGGGAGAGCGCTGGTTCTCGAAGCGGGAGAGGGTGGGCTGGCTGGCGAGATCCTCCTGGGAGGGCAGGCGACTCAGGACCGCCTTGAGCAGCGAGTCGGCGCGCAGGAAGTCCGCGTCGTTGCAGTCCTCGTAGCCGGCGGCGATCGAGTAGACGCGCTGGCGGAGCTGGGTGAGCAGATCGTGGTGGACCTTGGGGGCTTCTCGGGAGTCAGTGAGAGCTCCGGCGAGGGCTTCGGTCAGTCCCACCTCCCGGTCCAGTTGAGCCAGGAGAAGCCAGCCGGCATCGGAGGTGACCTCGGGAGCATCGAAGGCGACCTGAATCGGCTGGCGGAGGAAGCCAGGGAAGGAGAGGGTCGGGGCCGAAGAGGTCATGGGGAAGCCTTTCTTAGTGAGGTAACGGTTGTCTGTCAACTCCCTTTACCACACCCAAGAAGGCTTTCCCTTGTCTCTCCCCGGCCCTCCCCTCACCTAACGTCCTGTCGTCTTCTCACGTTCCTCATGCATAATCCGGGTTAGGCGGCCTGAGCCAAGGCTCGCAGCCCGGGGCGGCGCTTCCGTCGGATCTTCTTCCCTTGACACCAGGCTAGGGTACGCTTCAGGTTCAGGGCCAGGGCGATGAAGACCTCCTGGACCGTTACCCGCTCCTGTCCTCGGTAGCGGGCTTCCCGCAGACCGTGGTCCCGCACTCCTTCGTGCAGGGTGGCCTCGATCCCCGCCCGGGCGGCGTAGCGCCGCCAGAACTCCGGCTCCTTCTGGGCTTGGCGGTGGGCTCGAACCCGCCGGTGGTGTTCTCGCAGATGCAGGCGTCGACCCGGCGCAGAGGCGTGCTGGCTATGGACACACTGAGCGTAGAGCGGGCAGGCTCCACAGACCGCCGCCGGAAAGACCACTTCGATGCGAGCGCCTCGGGCATCACGGCTCTCGCGCCAACTACTGGAGCGCACTCCCCTGGGGCAGCGGGCCTCTTGGGCCTCCCAGTCCAGCTCGAAGTCCTCCAGGCTCAGGCCTTCCTGAGCCCGCCCCTGAGGGCTGCGGTCGGCCAAGAGGGGGCCCAGCACCTCCACTCCCTGGGCCTCTCCCGCCGCCAGGTTCGCTCCACTGACGTAGCCGCTGTCCATCAGCCACTCCGAGGGCAGCAGCTCCCGTCGCCGCAAGGTCTCCAGCACTTCGGGCACCACCCGGCAGTCCGGAGTCGTGGCCGGGACCACCCGCACGTCGGTGAGGATCCGAGGCAGATCCGCCTCGACCGTCTCGGTAAGATGCACCCGGTAGCCCTCCCAGGCCCGTCCGCCGTGGACCCCCCGACGCACCTGGAGGTCTTTCGGGTGGCAGAGCGCCGCGGCTCCGGTGGGCCGGGGAAGCAACTGTCCCGTCTCGGCCTCCCAGTGCTGCTCCCAGACTTGCCGCAGCACCTGGACCTCGGGCAGAGCCTCCAGGGCAGGCCGGCCCCGCAGGCCCTCCAGCAACTGCTGGCCGTCCTTGGCGGTGGCCTCCAGCAGGCGCTGAGCCTGAGCCCGTCCCTTCTCCCCGTGCTCGCGCACCAGCCGCTCCTCCTGAGGCCAGTCGCCGTAGCGCTCCGCCCACTCGGAGGAGCCCTCCTGGGCGCTCAGCCAAGGCAAGGCCTGGCGCTCCAGGGCTCCCAGCGCTTGGCGCAGGGTGTCGCGCAGCAACTCCAGGCGGGTCAGTTCCCGCACGGCTCCCAAGACCGCCAGGGAGTCGGTGCGCTGCCGGCCGCGCGACCGAAGCAGGCCCAACTCCCGCAGCTTCACCAGCTCCCGCTCGAAGAGCTGTTGGGCCTCTCCGTGCTGCTCCAAGCGATCTCGGAACTCGCAGAGCACGCTGGCGTCGAAGCCCGTGTAGGTCAGGGGCAGATGCAGAGCGTACTTCCAGTCCAGCCGCAGGACCACCCTGGCCGCCGCCTGCCGGTCCGAGA
>DASXUI010000440.1:0-1653 GCA_036504955.1 Armatimonadota bacterium | reverse complement strand
TCGGCCCCCAAGGCATAGGCTGCCTCGGGCAGCAGATCCACGACCTGACGGAGCTGCGAAGCCTGCTCCTCCGGCGCATTGTGGTGACTGCCGCACGACACGAGACCCACTTCCCTTCGTGCTCCGGCGATGGCCGTCCGGGGCACTCGCGGGTCTCACGAGGACCGGGGCTAGCCTGGCTGCCACACTGCAGAGCTACAGCACGGTTCGGCCCGCGCGCGCGACTCCCTGCTTCTGGGGAGACCCTCACAACCAGCCGCTCCCGCACGGGCCGGCCGCCTTGGGTCATTTCAGTGAGCGTGGGGACAGGGTGGAGCGCCTCCGCCCCCAGGGGAGGTGCCAAGCCACTCAGGCTCAGCGGACCCAAGGGTGAATCGGCAGGGCCGGTTGAACGCTTGAGGGTGTCTCTAGGGCCAAGCGGGCGGCCGCCTCGGCGGAGGGTTAGGCGGCGCCACGCAACGACTCCAGCACCTCACGGATGGAGAGGGTCGCGCCACAGATGACCGTGTCCGAGGCGCCGTAGTAGAGGGTCACCTGGTCGCCGTCCACCAGATGGCCGTTGGTGAAGACGACGTGACCGAAGAAGCCCTTACGCTCGTACTCCTGGGTGGGCTCCATGAAAGGCTCCACGCTCCGAGCCAGCACCCGCGTAGGGTCCTCTAGGTCCAGCAGCAGAGCTCCCAGGCAGTAGCGGGAGTCGCGGTCCGCGCCATGGTAGATTGCCAACCAGCCCGCCTCCGTACGGATGGGGGCCGCGCCCGCGCCGACCCGAGCCTCGTCCCACATCCCCGGTCGCGTGCGGGCGAGGCACGTGTGGCCGCCCCAATGGTTGAGGTCGGTGGAACGGGCAAGCCAGATGAACGGGCCGCCAAGGAAGACGCCCTCCGGACGGTGGAGGCAGTAGTAGTGGCCGCCGACCTTCTCCTCGAAGAGCGCGCAGTCCTTGTTGTGGGGAGGCAGCATCAGACCATGGCGCTCGAAGCGTTTCCAGTCGCGGGTGCTGGTGTGCGCCACCGCCACACCGAACTCGGACACGGCGGTGTAGGTGAGGTGGTACTCGCCCCCGATCTGGGCAACCCGGCTGTCCTCCAGCCCGAAGCGCTCCAGCGGCCCGCTCCCCGTAAGCGTGGGGGCTTCGTCCACAGTGAAGTGGACGCCATCACCGCTGGTCGCGAGGCGAAGGTGCGAGAGGGTGGTGAGGTAGCCCTGTCCCTTGTAGGAGACCATGCGCGGGTCCGCGTGTACAAGCTCCGGGTCATCCAGCCGGAACTCCAACGCCGCCACGCCGGTGGCCTGGGTGTCATCGGCGACGAGGGTGCCCAGGAAGCCCTCGCGCTGGACCTGGCGCTCCGCCACGCGCATCAGCAGGCATACCTTCCCCTCGTACCGGAAAACCCCAGGGTTCAGCAGGCACGCCACCTCCAGCCCAGGAAGGCTGGGTACCACGTCGTCCGGCGAGATGAGAGGGTTCTGCGGAAAGCGCTTGGCGATATCCATAGGGGCCTCCAGGGGTCGTAGGGTCGTGAGGTCGTAGGGTCGTAGGGGAAGGGTCTCAGAGGGTCCTCTTAGGTCCCTTATGTCTCTTTGGTCTGTTACGTCGCTTCGCTGCAGGGACCTCAGGGACATAAGGGACCAAAGGGACCTAAGCACTGC
>DASXUI010000439.1:0-7765 GCA_036504955.1 Armatimonadota bacterium | reverse complement strand
ACCCCCAGCTTCTGGGACCACGCCGTGTACCTGGACTACCGCGTGGCACCGCTTTTCACCGTCACGCTCTTCGACGAGGACGGCTCCGAGATCGCCCTCAACCGCTTCGAGTCAAGCTGGGTGCCGAGCAATCTAACCACCGTCTACCAGGCGGAGGACGACCTGGACGTGAGCGAGCAGCGGGCGCTGCTGCCCGAGGACGTCCTCGTCTCCGTCCTGTCCATCACCAACTCCGG
Organism: Armatimonadota bacterium; assembly: GCA_036504955.1. Lineage (GTDB taxonomy): Bacteria > Armatimonadota > DTGP01 > DTGP01 > DASXUI01 > DASXUI01. The sequence continues at coordinate 7,529 of DASXUI010000439.1, read as the reverse complement.
CGACGTGCGCCGCAAGCTCCGCGTCATCCTGTGGACAAGCCAGGAGACCAGCGGTGCGGAGCAGGACGTGTGCGTCGACACCGTAACCCTTCGAGAGGGCGTAGCTGGCTTCCGCCGCCGCCACTTCGATGGACAGGGCCAGATCCAGAAGTCCTACCACGCGGCCCTCGGCGCCGCGGCGCCGCCCACCTCCCACAGCTTCCGGCTCTCCGAGAAGACCGACAACTACCCTATGTGGGATTACACCCCCTTCTTCGAGGGGTTCACTGGGAAGCTGGACCAAAGGGGTCCTGAGGACTCGGGCCGCACCCAGGATGGCCTCCACTACATGGGGCTTGGGTACACGGTGACGCTGGACCCAGGGGAGATGGCGGAGTTCCCGGCCGGCATCGCGCTGGCGCCCACGCAGGAGGAGGCGTCGCAGGCGCTGCAGAGAGCCCTTCGCAGCCGGCGGCCCATCGGCGTAAGCGAGAAGGCCTGGGAGCAGTGGTTCCGCTCAGTTCCAAGCTTCACCTGCTCAGACCCCTTCCTTCAGACCTACTACTGGTACCGCTGGTATGGCCTGAGGCTGAACCGTGTCCAGGATGACTCCGAGCGACTCCCCTACCCCTGCGTCTTTGAGGGCACCAACGCCGGCTGGTTCCGGCACGCCATCAGCTACAGCGCTCAGTGCCACATGCTGGAGTCTCGGTGGATGCGAAGTCCGGCCCTCGCCGAGGGAACGCTCCTCAACTTCATCCGCAACCAGGAGGAGAGCGGCGCGTTCCCCGGCTGCATTTTGAACGGCGAGCATGAGGACCCCAAGGGCTTCTACCACGCCAACTGGGGACGCGCCGTGCGAGAACTGTACGACCTCCACCGCAACCGTGACTTCCTGAACCAGGTCTACGAGCCCCTGGCACGCTATGCCTGTTATCTGAGCCGCGAGCGCGACCGCGAGGAGAGCCACCTCTACGACGTGCTGGACCAGTGCGAGACCGGCCAGGAGTACATGAGCCGGTACCTGTTCGTCCGCGAGGACGCGGATGACTGGGGGCCCATCCAGCTCAAGGGCGTGGATGCCACCGTCTACGCCTACGAACTGCAGCGGACCCTGGCCTGGATAGCCGGGAAGCTGGCGCGTGAGGCGGAGGAGGCGAAGTGGACCGCCGCGGCCGAAGCCACCGCAGAGGCCATCAGGACTCGAATGTACGACCCCGAGCGCGGCCTCTTCTTCGACGTCCACCCCAAGACCGGTGAGCGCTCGCCCGCCAAGGCCGCGACCTGCTTCTATCCCCTCATGACCGACGCCGCCGGTGAGGAGCACCTGGCGGCCCTCGAGCATCTTCTCAACCCCAAGGAGTTCTGGACCCGCTGGCCCGTCCCCTCGACCAGCCAGGACGACCCCACCTTCAACGCGCGGGGCGAGTGGAAGGGGAAGCGTCACGCCTGCCCCTGGAACGGCCGCACGTGGCTGATGACCAACAGCCACATCGCGGAAGCGCTGGGACGTGCCTCCCAGGAGTTGGACCGCTCCCTGGCGCCCAGAGCGGCCGAGTTTCTCCACCGCTTCATCCGGATGATGTTCCGGAACGCGAGCGTGAGCTACCCCACCTCCTACGAGTACTACAACCCCGAGACCGGGCAGCCCCCCGTCTTCCGCGGCGTGGACGACTACATGCACTCCTGGGTGGTGGACCTGATCCTGAAGTACGTGGTCGGGATCCAGCCCGGCGACGAGATGCTGGTGATCGACCCGCTTCCCATGGGGCTCTCAGAGTTCGCCGCCGAGGGTATCCCCCTCAGGGGCAAGAGGCTGGACGTGACCTGGAACGCCTCCGAGGGGCTTGTGGTGGGCATCGACGGCAAGGAGGTCGCGCGCAAGAAGAAGCTGGGCCGGATCGAGATCCCCCTCCCCTCCCGGAAACCGGTAGCCAAGTAGGGCCAAACCGCCTGGGAGAAGCGAGCCCTCTTGGGAGGACGTGGGGCATGCCCACTGAGGCTTGTGACAGCCGTCCTTCTTTGGGGCTGGGTCAACAACGGTGTCGCTGGCACCGACCGAGCCCACGAAGGTGGGCTTGGGTCCCCCGGAGCGGTATACTTCAGGTTAGCGTTGGCGAATCGCCTGTGAGTGTGGGGGCTGTACCACCTGCCTAGCGCCCCCGGGCTGAAGCTACGGGGCTACAGTTGGCAGAAGCCGGCTTAAGCCGGCTAACAGCCCTAGAACGATCCCTCGGAGCGACCCTGGGCCTGCGAGGGGTCTGCAGCGCGCTTCAGCCCGCTTCAGCGAGCTGTCGCCCCGTGGCTTCAGCCCGGGGGATGCCCAACTGGCGGCATAGCACCGACTCTCACAAGCGATCTGCCAACGCTAACCTTCAGTGCGGCGCGGTCGGGCTCGGCCGACCGTCTGGAGTTCGCCATCGCCAACTCTCACTGCGGCGCGGACGGCCTTAGGCCGACCTACCGCCTACCCCGACGCTTGGCGACACTCGCAAGCCGGTCTGGGCTTCCCAGCCTCAGGATCGACCAGTCACTGCGGTCCGACAGCAGCCCGTTCTGCTTTGTGTAGCCGCAGACCATCAGAGACCCCTCGTGCTCCGGCAGGGGCAGGCTCCACTCTGCGCTCGTAGCGCCCCGAGCGACGGGCCCACTCCTTTCCCACGCCTCGTGCTGCCCATCGTCGCCGATCCAGCAGGCCGTGATGCCTGCCTCCCCCCGGCCTCCGGCATCGCCGGAGACGCGGAGGGACACGCGGGCCTTCCCCCTATCGAGCCGAACGGCAAGCTCCACCAGGTCGAGGGTCGACTCTGGGCGTCGCAAATCACCTCGGTGCTCCGGATGCTGCCTCTGCGAGCCGGAGACCCGCTCAGGCCCCAGGCGGCGGAAGGGCTCGTTCACGGCCGCGAAGGCGTCCAGGTAGGTCCTCTCGTAACGGCTGTAGCGCTGCGTCTGGTAGAGCTCGATCGCCCTCGCCTTCGCCATTGCCTGCGAAGCCGTGAGCGAGAGCGAGACGCAGGTGCGCCAGTACCAAGGGTTCCTGTAGGGTTGCGGCGCCAACCGGCGGCTCGGGTGGGAACCGCGCGGGCTTGGGTAGCTCCCGAAGTGAACCAGATAGCCCCACACCTCGGGCGCCACCGGCAGCACGTGGGGTCGGCCGACCATCGCCTGGAGCTTGGCCCTTCGAGCCGCCTCCACACGCTCCACAGCCACCTGGGCGAGGCAGGAGACGGCCCAATGGTCCTCGTTGAAGTCCGAGGGGTCCGGAACGAGGACGGCGGTTGGTCTGAAGTCGAGGACGGCCCCCTCCAGGTCCCGTAGCAGGTTAAGCCCGGTGTAGGCGCGCTCGTACCGGGGGGAGGCTGCGTAGGGACAGACGCTTGTCGCGGTTCTGGGGCTGCGATAGGGCCGGACCCAGTGGGTCAGCATCATGGCGGCCACCCCGCAGTCGGGGTAGCCGAGGTGAGTGACCTGCTCCGAGGGCAGACCCAGGGACTCCAGGGCGGCGAGGCTCTCGAGTCGCCGCGTCTCTCCGAAGCGCCTGTGGGCCTCCGGACTCACCACACCCTCGGCCGCGCGCACCGCCGAGGTGAAGGCATCGCCGTTGGTGATCACCAGCACCCGGACCTTCGCCTTCGCTTTGAGTGCCGCCTGGATGGCCCCGCCACACCCTAGCACCTCGTCGTCAGGGTGCGGGGCGATGACAAGCACGCGGTCGCGCGGGCCAAAAGGGGGAAGAGGCGCCGGTACGGGCTCCGGCGAGCCCAACGAAGCCGCGTGGACGGCCGGCAAGCAGGACGCCGCCAGCAGCATCAGCGCCAGGGCGCGCGTGAGGCTGGGGAAGGTGGTGCGCCCTCTGGGCATCGCACAAGCCCTCACAGGCTGTAGGGCGAGTGCCGGCTCACCCCCGCGAGGTTGACGCCAACCAGCCCCACCACCATGATCACGAAGCCCCAGATGATCAGGACCATCGTCTCTCGCCCGCGCCACCCAACGACGCCCCGGGCGTAGAGGTAGGCCCCGTAGATGAGCCACACTACCACCGAGATTAGGACCTTCGGATCAACAAGCCACAGCCCGGTCCAGAAGCTCCGCGCCGCCATCCCCCCAAGGATCAGACCAAAAGTGAGGCAGGCGAACCCCAAAGCGACTAGAACCGTGGCGACGGAGTCCGCCTGGTCCAGAGAGAGCGCTCTGTCTAGGGTCGCGGGGAGCCGCTTGCGCTTCAGGCGCCTCTCCTGGGCGAGATAAGCGACTGCCGCGCAGAAGGCCAGCGCCAGGCATCCCAGACCCAGCATGGAGAGCCCGATGTGGATGTACAGCGAGTTGCTCTTCAGCGCCGGCACCAGCGACTGGGAGCGGCCCGGCAGCACCGCGGCCAGGAAGATGGCCGCGAAACCGGTCGGCAGCGCGAAGGGCCCCAGCCCGGACAGCCGCAGCCGCCAGTCCATCACCAGGAAGAGACCAACGATGACCCACGCCAGGAAGGACGCGCCCTGCAGCAGGTTGATGAAGGGCGGCTCGTGTTGAGCCAGGCTCCGAAGCACGATGGCGAGGGTGTGCGACGCGAAGCCGAGCCTGGCCAGCAGCGCGGCCGGCGGCCTGAACTCCATAGCCTTGGCGAAGGGGTTGACCCAGTACAACAGGGCAGACAGAAGGTAGAGCAGGAAGGCGACACCAAAACAGCAGGCGCTGATGCTGAGGAGGTGAGGGGTCATTGGTCACGCTCCTCGCGCGGGTCGCCGAGGACGTCCTCGGACTCCTCCGCCAGCCTGGGCCGCGAGCAGTGCCCGTTGAGGCCGAACAGCTCTCGCGTGGCCTCCAGATACGCGGCCCCAGAGGGCTCCCCTGCCTGGCTCTTGAGGTGGGCGATGGGCGCCTTGAGGATGCGCTTCACGATGCCGCGAGTCAGCAGCTCCAGTGCCTCTCGGTCAGCCTCACTAAGGTGACTCAGGCGAGGCATCGTCTTCTCCAGCTCCGCGACTCGTATCTCCTCAAAGCGATGCTGGAGGCCGGCCAGGACGGGCCCAAGACTGAGAGTCTGCCACCACTGGAGGAACCCCGCAGCCTCCTCCTCTAGTATGGCCTCCACCTTCCGCGCCTCCTCATGGCGGTCACCCAGGTTCTGCTGAACCACCGCCTGGAGGTCGTCGATGTTGTACAGGAAGACGTTGTCCAGAAGGCCCACGTCGGGCTCGATGTCGCGCGGAACGGCGATGTCGATGAGGAAGAGCGGCTTCTGGCGGCGGCGGCGCATGACCTCCCGCACGGAGTCGGCGTGGACTACGGGGAAGGGAGCGCCAGTGGAGCCGATCACGATGTCGGCGCGCACCATGGCGTCGCGGAGTTGGTCGAAGCGCACCGCTTCGCCGCCCAGGCTCTCGGAGAGGCGCAGGGCGCGGTCATAGGTGCGGTTGGTGACGACCACGGAGCTGACGCCCGCGTCAGACAGCAGCTTGAGAGTGAGCTCGCCGGTCTCTCCGGCGCCCAGGATGAGCGCGGTACGCCCCGTGAGGTGGCCGAAGATCTCCTTGGCGAGCTCCACGGCGGCGCTGCTGACGGAGACGGCACCGGTGCCGATGCGGGTTTCAGCGCGGGCCCGTTTGCCGGCGGCCAGGGACCACTGAAGGAGCTTTGTGAGTACGGTGCCCAGCCCGCCGGCCTCATCGGACTGCCGCATGGCGGAGCGGACCTGACCCAGGATCTGCCCCTCGCCCAGAATCATGGAATCCAGGCCTGCGGCGACCCTGAAGAGGTGGAGCACCGCGTCCTCATCCGTGTGGCAGTAGGAGTAGGGGCTGAGGTCGAGCGGGTCGTCCAGGAGAGCGGCGAGCAGGCCGCTGGGGTCTTCCGGGCAGCCCTCGCCGCGCACGGCCAGGACCTCGGTGCGGTTGCAGGTGGAGAGGATGGCGCACTCGGACACCTCATCCAGGGCGTGGAGGCTGCGAACGCACTCCACGGTGTGATGAGGTGTCAGGGCCAGCCGCTCCCGGACCTCAACGGGGGTTGTCCTGTGGTTCACACCTATCAGTACAAGAGGCAACGCCTAACCGCCTCCCGAGCTTCCGCCACTCTTCCTCCCTTGAGGTGCTCCAGTGCCCCCGAGTTCACCGCCTGCTCCCACCGACGCCGGCTCTCAGCCACGGACCATGCGCGGGCCCCCGCTTCCGGCCGCTGTTCCCAGAGCAGCTCCGCGAGCCGGCCGTACTCCTCCCCCACAACGCATTCCAGCCGCTCTCGCAGCACGCGGGCAAGAGTGGGGCTTCTGCCGGAGGTCGATACGGCCACGCTGACATCGCCGCGCCAGAGGATGGATGGGAAGATGACGCTGCACAGCTCCGGCACGTCCACCACGTTCACCGGCCGCATCAACGCCTCCGCATCCTCGTAGACCTGACGGTTCACCTGGGGGTCGCCCGTCGCGGCGATGGTCAGGTGGGCCTGAGCCACGTCTTGGGAGCGGTAATCTCGTTCATGCCAGACCACCTCGCCGCCCAAGGCCAAGGCCTGAAGAGCCTCGGTGGCCTCGGGCGCCACCACGACAACGGTGGCGCCGTACCGGAGCAGCGCCTCGGCCTTGTGAGTGCCGATTGCTCCCGCTCCAACCACGAGGCAGCAGCGACCCTTCAGCCGGAAGCTCAGAGGCAGGTACTCGTGCATTCGCGTTCTGAGCCCGCTATACGCCCACGGGCTCGCCCACCGGCTCCGTCACCGACCGGGCGCCCTTGCGAGCGGGGGCATCGAGGGCAGCCCCCTCCTCAGCCTTGCGTGCATCGCGCAGCCGGGCCTTGGCGGAGAGCAGACCCCCCAACACGATGAGCACCGTACCCAGCCAGACTAGATTGATCAGCGGCTTGGTGCTGACCTCCACGCTGACCACGTTGCGGTTGATGATGGGCGCGCCCAGCGCAGGCCCGCTGAGCTGAAGGGCTACCTGACCCACTGTTGCCTGCAGGCCGTTCGAGTCGATTTGGCTGAAGCCGCTGATCCGCAGCCTCAAGCGGCCGTCCCGCGTCACCGCGGCCCTGCCGGGCGACATCGCGAAGGTCGCCATATCGGTCTTCACCGTGGGGGTCAGAAGATCGGTGCCCTGGGCCCCCTGAACGGTCACCCGAAACGCCATCTCGGCGGTCGCGCTGCCCCGGCTTACCATGGCCGGGTGGGTATCGACGAAGATCGTGTAGCCCTGGTCCTTCACCAGTCGACCGGTGGGCACCTCACCGCTGCGGGCTACCAGATCGTCGGTAGTACCAAGCCCCTCGATCGGCGCCACGTAGATGTCACGGTCCCAGTACTTCTTGATGTAGGGCCAGGTTATCCACTGGCTGTCGCGGCCCAGCGCCGTGTGCAGATGCACGGTAGGCTTGGCGTGGAACTCCTCGCTGCCTCGCCGCAGCCGGATGTCCGCGAGCTGCTTGAGCCGGCCCGCCTCACGCACCACGCCGACCAGCTCCACGTCGTAGCCCAGAGCCTTCTGGGGCTGCCCCTGGACCAGGGTCACCCGCTGCTTGGAGTCGTAGACGGAGCTTCCGACGATGCCGATCAGCATGAGG
>DASXUI010000438.1:0-9816 GCA_036504955.1 Armatimonadota bacterium | reverse complement strand
GAGCAGGCAGGCTTCACACTGTGCCAGACGCCTGACCACTACGAGGGATGGGTCTCTTCGGAGGAGCTCTGTTCGCCCGCTCCGAGCTTCGTGATGGGTACGACCCGAAGGACCTTGGCCCGGATCGCTTACCTCAGGCCCGCTCCCGACACCAAGCTGCCCCCCCGCCTGGCGGTATCGAAGGGCACCCTGCTGCGCTCCCAGGGGGGCGACTCTCAGTGGACGCCAGTGGTCACGCCCGCGGGCCATCGCCTCTGGGCGCAGGCCCACTGCCTCGCCGCCCCCAGTCAGCCGACCCTCCTGTCAGGCCCCGGCTCCCTGGTGATGCACGGGCGCGACCTGCTGGGTACCCCCTACCTCTGGGGTGGCGGCTCCTCCTTTGGGGTGGACTGCTCCGGTTTCGTGCAGCTCCTCTACGCGCTCCACGGGCTGCTTCTGCCCCGTGACGCGGACCAGCAGTTTGGAGTGGGCGTAGCCGTCTCTCGTCACGGAGTGCAAGCGGGCGACCTGGTCTTCTTCGCCACGGCTCATGGGAAAGAGATCGTCCACGTGGGTCTGGCGGCGAGCCGAGAGTCGGTCCTGCACGCCTCGGGTAGTGGGGGCGTGATGGAATCCGGCATCGAGGACCCCGTCTGCGGAATCTACGCGGGCTCCCGAAGGGTTGGCGAGTGGTCATCGCCTAGCGGGGCCTAACGCCCCCCCGGGCGCTACAGCACCACTGAGATGCGACGGAAGGAGTCTCGTAGCCTTGGCAGAGACACTGTGGGCACCGTGGAGAATGGCGTACATCGGAGGGAAGGCGCCCGAGGGCTGCGTCTTCTGCGTCAAGCCCGCCGAGGAGGACGACGACCGGAACCACATCCTGTATCGAGGCGAGAGCTGCTTCGTGATCCTCAACGCCTTCCCCTACAACAGCGGCCACCTCATGGTGATCCCCTACCGGCACCTATCAGACCTGTGCGACCTGAGCGATGCGGAGCGACAGGAGATGATGCAGCTTTCGGGCAGGGCCACGGCTGGAATGACGCGGATCCTCGGGGCCGAAGGGTACAACGTGGGGATGAACCTGGGGCGGATCGCGGGTGCTGGCATCGCCGACCACCTGCACCTGCACGTGGTGCCGCGCTGGAACGGCGACACCAACTTCATGCCCGTCCTGGCGGACATCAAGGTCCTCCCCGAAGCCCTAGAGGACACCTACCGCCGCCTGAAGGCCATCTTCCACGACTGATTGGTCGGTGCAAGGGAACGTCACCAGGGGCGAGGGGGCTCAGGGGACTGAGGGGACTGAAGGGGCTTAGGGCAAACACCCACTGCGCCCTTCCGAGGCCCTTCCCCTGAGTCCCTTCAGCCCCCTCAGTCTCCTGAGCCCCCCGCCTCTGGTGACGTTCCCTTGCACCGATAGTCGGTCGTGGCGCCCCATGCATGGGCTGTGCCGTGACGATGGCTGTATGGGAACGTGAAACTATAGGGTATCTGTTGCGCCTCTGGAGTGGCCTGCGGGCCGCTGGGGGAAGTGGTTCAGCCAAGCCGCGGGAGCGGACGAATGTCAGACGTTACGGATAGAATCGCCCAAGTTGGCCTGGAGGCGTCCACCTGCACCCGGTGCGACCTAGCGCTCACCCGCCGCACCGTGGTCTTCGGCGAGGGCAACCCGGAGACCCCCATGGTGCTCATCGGCGAGGGCCCTGGAGAGAACGAGGACGCCACTGGGCGGCCCTTCGTCGGCCGCGCCGGTGCCCTGCTGGATAAGGCTTTGGCGGAGAACGGTATCACCCGCAAACACGTCTTCATTTGCAACGTCATCAAGTGCAGGGCAGCCATCCTAGAGGGCAGCCGGCTAAGGAACCGGCCTCCGCGCGTCGAGGAGATCGAGGCGTGCAAGCCCTGGCTCGTCACTCAGCTTGAGCTCATCAAGCCCAGGGTCATCCTCTGCCTGGGCGGCCCCGCGGCCAGCGTCGTGATCCACCGCGCCTTCGCCATCACCCGTGAGCGGGGGCAGTGGTTCGAGAGCGCCTACGCCCCTCATGCCATGGCCACCTTGCACCCCGCCTACGTGCTTCGGCTGCAGGGCGAGGCGTACGACAGCGCCCGGAGGCTGCTGGTGGAAGACATCGCCGAGGCGCGCCGCAAGGTGATCGAGGCCAAACGTCAGGCCCCTCGCACGCTCTTCGACCTCGCTGAGGAGGAGCCTAGCTGATGGAGCTCCTCCACGTGCTCTTCGCCCGCCTGGGTACCGTCAGTGTCGGTTCGGTGCTCCGAGTGATCATCGATATCCTGGTGGTGTCCTTCCTCTTCTACAAGGTGCTGATGCTGGCGCGCGGCACTCGGGCGTGGCAGATCCTGTGGGGGCTCGTTATCTTCTTTCTGGCGGTCTCACTGGCGGACCGCCTCGAGCTGGACACCCTCTCCTGGCTGCTCCAGAAGTTCGTCTACATGGGGCCGGTGGCAATCGTCATCCTCTTCTACCCGGAGCTGCGACACGCTCTGGAGGAGATGGGCCGGTTCCGCTTCTGGGGGAGCCGGTTCAGCCTCATGGCAACAGAGCAGATAGGCCAGATCGTGGGCGAGGTGGTCCGCGCGGCCGTGGAGCTGTCACAGCGCAAGGTCGGGGCGCTGGTAGTGATCGAGCGGGAGACGCGCCTGGACGACATCATCGCTTCGGGGCAGCGGCTCAACGCCGACCTCTCGGCGGAGCTGCTCACGACCGTCTTCCATCCCGGCTCCACGCTCCACGACCAGGCAGTTGTGGTCTGCGGTGACCAGGTGGCGGCCGCGAGCTGCCTGCTACCCGTCACCGACGACCCCGGCGTGGGGATGGCGGTCCACACGCGGCACCGCGCGGCGCTTGGGATGTCCCTCCAGTCCGATGCGGTGGTGGTCGTGGTCTCGGAAGAGACCGGCTCCATCTCTCTCTCCTACGATGGTCGCCTGATCCGAGGGCTGAACCAGGAGACGCTGAAGGAGCGCCTGATGGATCTGCTCCAGCCGACCGTGCTGACGAGCCAGCGCCTCAACTGGCGGCGGCCCTTCGCGGCGAGCAGAGACCGCGCGCGAGAGCGGACGGAGAGGGTCTAGGTGCTGTCCACTACCCGCCAGAACCAGGGGTACAAGCTGGTGGCCGTCCTCTGCGCCACCGTGCTCTCGCTCTACGTGCGTCTGGAGCGAGGCCCACAGGGCAGCCCGATCACCGACCGCATCGAGGTGCGGCGCCTCGATCCCGGACTGGAGCTTCAAATGCGTCCGGAGTCCGTCTCCGTGACGCTGCTGGGCCCCGCTGACGTGGTGAGGCGGACCCAGCCAGCCGACCTCGACACCTATGTGGACCTTCAGGGGCTTCGTGCCGGCCAGCATACTGTTCCCGTCCGCTGCGAGCCCGTCGCCTTCCCCCAGATGCTCCAGTGCAGGCCCGACCCGCCCACCGTCGCCGTCACCCTGCGCGCCAGAGTCAGCGAGCGGCGGCCCGTGGAGGTTCACTGGGTCGGCAGCCCGCCACTGGGCAAGAGCTATGTGGCGACGAGCGTTGATCCCACCTCGGCCCTGGTCACGGGTGCGGACAACCAGGTTGAGCGGGTGAGGCGCGTGGTTGCCAACGTGACCACCACTGGGTCCCCCGTCTCGGACTCGGTCTCCCTTCAGGCGCTCGACCAGAGGGGAGTGCGGGTCTCGGGGGTTACCGTCACCCCGCCGCGAGTCCAGGTCACGGCGGACCTCAGGCCCTCGCTTCAGGTGCGCGAGGTGTACGTCACCCCTCAGCTCAAGGGTCACGTGCCAGCGGGGTACCGCCTCGTGGACGCCCAGGTGACGCCGGTCACGGTTCGGGCCACGGGGCCGGCGGAAGACCTAGCCCTCCACAGCGTAGTGCTCACCGAGCCGCTGGACCTGGGCAGGGCCACGGACACGGAGGAAGTGCGGCTTCGTCTTCAGCCGCTGCCCAAAGTAGCTTTTAGCGAACGCACGGTGAGCGTTCGACTGGTGGTGGAGCCGCTGGATGTGGTACCTCCGGCGCCCACGGGGGAGACGAGAACTGGTGGGTAAGTACTTCGGCACTGACGGCGTCCGCGGCATCGCCAACTCCGAGCTCACGGCCATGCTGGCGATGGGCCTGGGGCGCGCGGCAGGTAGCCTCCTGAGGGAGTCCGGCCGCGAGAGAGTGGTGGTCGGTCGCGATACCCGCGCTTCCGGCGAGATGCTTGAGAGCGCCCTAGCGGCGGGGCTCTGCTCCAGCGGCGCGGACGTGATCCGCGTGGGCGTGATCCCCACGCCCGGCATCGCCTACCTGTGCAAGTACCTGGACGCGGGCGCGGGAGTCGTGGTCACGGCCTCCCACAACCCCGCTCCGGACAACGGCATTAAGTTCTTCGGGCCGGACGGGCTGAAGCTGCCTGATGAGACGGAGGACGAGATCGAGGGCCGGCTTGAGGCCCTGGACTCGCTGCCAAGCCCCATCGGCGCCGAGGTGGGTCGCATCCAGGAGCGCCGCGACCTGGTTCACCTCTACGGCCAGCAGGTGCGCTACACGATCCCCCATCGGCTGGACGGCCTCAAGATAGTGCTCGACTGCGCCAATGGTGCTACGTCTGTGGTGGCCGCCGAGATCATCCAAGACCTGGGCGGCGAAGTCACCGTGATGAATGACCGCCCCAACGGCCTGAACATCAACGACGCCTGCGGCAGCCTCTATCCCCAGAAGATGCAGCAGGCTGTTCGTGACGCGGGCGCGGACCTGGGAGCCGCCTTTGACGGGGACGGCGACCGCTGCATCCTCTGCGACGAGTCGGGGGAGCTGGTGGACGGCGACCGCGTGATGGCCATCTACGCCCTGAACTGGGCGGGCAGCTTCAAGCTGCCGGGCAACGTGGTGGTCGGCACGGTTATGAGCAACCTGGGCTTGGAGTTGGCGCTCAAGAAGGCGGGCATCACCTTCCGACGCGCGCCGGTGGGTGACCGCTACGTCAGCGAGCAGATGCGGAAGCTGGGCGCGGCCGTGGGCGGCGAGAAGTCCGGCCACATCATCTTCGCGGAGCACGGAACCACCGGCGACGGTCTGGTGACGATGCTCCAGACCCTCGGCTGTATGCGCGCCACGCGGCGCCCTCTGTCCGAGCTTGCCGCCCAGGTGAAGGAACTGCCGCAGCTTCTGGTCAACGTCCGCGTCTCCCGCAAGGAGGGATGGGACGATGAGCCTGCGGTGAAGGCGGCCATGGACCAGGCAGCCGCGGAACTGAAGGACGGCGGTCGGCTGCTGGTCCGGCCCTCCGGCACTGAGAAGCTCATTCGCGTGATGGCCGAGGGCCCGGATCAAGCGCAGTTGGAGAGACTTGTCTACAGCATCCGAGACGCCCTGCTTGAGAGCCTGGGCGAGGAGTAGCTGATTCGGAAAGGGTCTGGTGAAGTTGAGCTCCGCTACAGATAGGAACCTTACCTGGCATGCGCACACCGTTACCCGTGATGAGAGGGAGCGGCTAGCCCATCAGAGGGGCTGCACCCTCTGGTTCACCGGGCTGTCGGGATCGGGGAAGTCCACCGTTGCCAACGGCGTGGAGGATCGCCTGTGGCAGCGGGGCGTGCGCGCCTACGTGCTGGACGGCGACAACGTGCGCCACGGCTTGAACGCCGACCTGGGCTTCTCGCCGGAGGACCGCAAGGAAAACATCCGGAGGATTGGCGAGGTGGCCAAGCTCTTCGCGGACGCCTCGGTGGTCGCCATCACCGCCTTCATCTCCCCCTATCAGGAGGACCGCGACCAGGTTCGGAGCATCCACCGCAAGGGCGACTTCATCGAAGTGTACGTCAACTGCCCCCTGGAGGAATGCGAGAACCGCGACCCCAAGGGCCTGTACAAGAAGGCTCGGGCGGGGCAGATCCCGGAGTTCACCGGCATCTCAGACCGCTACGACGCGCCGGCCCAGCCGGAGCTTGAGCTGAGGACGGACCTGCTCGTACCAGAGGAGGCCGCCGACCAGGTGGTTGCCTACCTGGAGGAGCACGGCTACATCCCCAAGCTCTAGGCTACTGGGGGTGCGGGGTCCGGGAGCAGCGTGGCGCTCTCTGGCCCCTGCCCTACCCTCCCTTTGGCTTGGCGCCGCCGGCCTCCACGGTCCCTAGGTTGTCCACCAGCTTCACCGCCGGGTCGAGCGTGCTCTCGGCGATGCGATGCGCCAAGGTCTTCTGCTGGAGGTCCTTGACGTGTCCCTCCAGGTAGACGACGCCGTTCTTTGCGCTGACGTCAATGCCGGAGGTGTCCAGGCGGTCGCTCGCGGCCATCGCGCCCTTCACCTTAAGCGTCAGGGCGCCATCGCTCAGGTGGCGCCGGGCGGTACCGGCCGCCCTCTTGGCGGCTGACTCGGCCTCTGCGGCGCCTCGGCGCGTCTGCGTCTCCGCCTGCCGCTGCTCGGCGGGGCTGCAGCCGTACAGCAGCGCTGCCAGAACCAGAAGCACTCCCGGGGTCAGCTTCTCCATAGTCCGTTCTCCCTTACCCGCGCCCTTCACGAGTCGCCCTTGCGCGTGCAGGGCGCGGGCTTCCATGCGCTCTAGTGAAGGGAACAGGCTCAGCCTCCATATACCCGCGCCAGCCTCGGCCAAGCGGCAGGAGGAGGGGTATCTTGGTTGACAGCCCCAGGGGGCGTCAGTAGAATGGGCCTGTGATGAGCCCCGAGCCCGGACTGAGCGCAGAGGATCCCCCCCGGGAGATGGCGTGGACGGTCCATCTCGCGGCGCGGCAGCCTCGTCGCGCTGCCGTCACGTGTCTTGTATGCGCCCTTGTCGTCGGTGCCGCCTCGCGGGTCGGTGACCTCCCACTCCTCCCCTTCGCTGCCGCGCTCGCCCTCCTGACTACCCTCTCCGACTTCTTCTTTCCAGTGACCTATCGGCTGGACGCTGAGGGGGTGGCAAGCACCTGCCTCACGCGCCGCCGGCACATGACGTGGCCCCAGGTTCGCCACCTCTACGTGTCCTCGAACTCCGTCCGGCTCAGCCCGCTGCCCAAGGGGCACCGGTTGGAGCATCTGAGGGGGATGATCGTGCTCCTGCCGCCCGAGGGCCAGGAGGCGATCCTCGAGGGCCTGCGCGCCTGGCGTGACTGGTATCGGAGCGGCAGAGCGACCGTACCCAAGCCCGAAGGTCAGGTCGCGAATGCGTGACACGCCCCTGACCGACGAGGAGCGGGACGCCATGCTCGAGACGCTGGCCGCCAAGGTGGTGGCTCGACGCCTGGAGACGCCCGCCATCCTCTTCCTAGAGATGCACCGGCCCCTTAACTTCCTGGCAAGCCAGTCCCTGATCGTGGGCATGCCCTTCCTGGCCCCCCTGTTCGGTCCCGACCAGGTGGAGGCCTACTCCGCGCTCCTTCAGGATTCCGCCAACGTCGACCGCCTGATCGACCGGATTCAGTGCCTGGTGGACGAGCGCTAGCATGAGCCACGCGAGCCCCGGGGCGGCCCTTCTCCTGGCGTTGATCAGCGGCCTCGTGCTGGCCGGCATCTTCTCCGCCCGGCGAGGGCGCGAGCTCTACATCCGGCGGATCCCCGGCATCTCCGCCATGGAGGAGGCCGTGGGGCGCGCCACGGAGATGGGCCGGCCCATCTTCTTCTGCGCCGGGCTGTACGGCCTCAAGATCGAGACTCTGCAGGCTCTCGCCATCGCCAGCTACCTGGTCCGCCTCTCCGCCCGCTACGGCACCCGGATGATCGTCCCGGTCTACGACGCGGCGGTGTTCCCCATCGCTCGGGAGATGCTGCGCGAAGCCTACCAGGCCGAGGGCCACCCTGAGCTCTACAACCCGAACGACGTGAGTTACCTCTCCGACCGGCAGTTCGCCTATGCCAGCGCCTGCGTGGGGCTGATGAACCGGGAGAAGGTAACCACCTGCTTCTACTTCGGCGGGTACTACGGCGAGTCGCTCATCCTCAGTGAAGCCGGCCGCCAGTTGGGCGCGGTACAGGTGGCGGGGACGCCGGAGGTAACGCAGCTTCCCTTCTTCGTGGCCTCCTGCGACTACACGATCATGGGCGAGGAGTTCTACGCCACCACCGCCTACCTCACCCGCGAGCCCGTTCTGCTGGGGAGCCTGGTGGGCCAGGACCGCGCCAAGATGGTGCTGCTGGCACTGGTGCTGCTGGGAAGCCTTCTGTCGCTGCTGCTGGGAGCGAACAACCCCTTCTCGGCGCTGTTCCCGGGGACAGGGTAGGCGGTTGAGCTTCCTTCTGCAGCCAAGGCACGGCAGCCAACTCGCTCTCGCTCTGGGCCTCTCCGTGCTCCTGTTCGTTGCCTTCTGCCTGGCTCTGCTCCGGCTTCCTCCGCGTGTCCGGCGCCTGGTGGCTTCCGGGAGCAGCTTCCTGGCAGGGCTCTTCTACGTGGCTGAGTACGTCATCCCCTGGAACACGACGATGACGGACCTCAAGCCGGACGTCGCCAACATCGCGGCGGTTGTGGCCGCCCTGGCTCTGCTGCTGGGCGTGACCAACCTGTGCCGCGTGAACCTGCAGCCGCTGATCCACCGCAGGCCCGGAGCCTTCTACTCCGTGGTGTTCTTTCTGGGCTTCGCCGCCACACTGGTTACGGGCGTATGGAGCTTCCACGTCCCAGGGAACCGGCAAGCAGGCTACCTCTATCAGACCATCCTGTTCGAGTCAGTCTTCCGCAGCCTGGGCGGCACGGTGTTCTCGCTGCTGGCCTTCTACCTGGTGTCGGCCGCGTACCGGGCCTTCCGGGTCCGCTCCGCGGAGGCGACGCTGATGATGGTGACCGCCTGTCTGGTGCTGCTCGGCCAAGCATCGCTGGTCACGGCCTGGATCCCCCGTGACAGCGCCTTCTACTTCCTGAAGGTGGACTGGCTCCAGGACTGGATCATGACCGTGTGGAATATGGCGGCCCAGCGCGCCATGGTCTTCGGCGTCGCCGTGGGCGCCATCGCCATGTCGCTGCGACTGTGGCTCAGCCTGGAGCGCGGCCGGTTCTTCGAACAGGAGCTGTAGGGTGCTGGAGCGAGCCGGGACGATTGGGAGGGGCTGGCTCTACCTGGCTCTTGCCGTGGTAGTCGCCGCCTCGGTCGCCCGTCCCTTCGCGGTGGGCGTTGACCCAGGCACCCAAGCTCGAGGGGTCTTCAATGCCATCGAACGAGTGCCGAAGGGCCGTCTGGTCGTCCTCAACTTCGAGTATGACGCCGGAACCGAGGGGGAGAACGGCCCCCAGGCAAGGGCCCTGATCACCCATCTGATGCGCCGGGGGATCCCCTTCGCCATCCTCTCACTGGACACGCTTGCGGGCCCCACCTTCGGGCAGGCGCTGGCGGACGAGCTAGGTCGTAGGTACCACCGAGTGGAGGGCAGGGACTGGGTGAACTGGGGCTACAAGCCTCCTCTGGACGCGACGCTGGCGGCCCTGGCAAGGGATATCCCGGCGACGATCCAGAGGGACTTCCGGGGCAGGGTGCTGAGCTCGCTCCCCCTGATGCGAGGGATCCGGTCCGGCAGCGACCTGGGGATGGTGGTGGACATCACGCCGGGATCCTCGTTTGAGTCCTGGCTGCGGTACTTCACCTCGCAGACTGGGGTGCCCTTCGCCGTCTCGCCCACCGCCGTCATGGGGCCGACCGTCTACCCCTACCTCGACTCCGGCCAGGCGGTGGGGATGCTGATGGGGGTACGTGGTGCCGCGGAGTATGAGGCGCTGCTGGGTTCGTCGGGGCCCGGGCGGCGTCGCCTCACGCCGGTCATCGCGACACACATCCTGCTGGTCGCGTTGATCCTTCTGGGGAACGCCGGCGAGTGGGCCCGCAGGCGGTCACTTCGGGCGGCCGAGGGGAGCGCATAGCGT
>DASXUI010000437.1:0-5223 GCA_036504955.1 Armatimonadota bacterium | reverse complement strand
CCCTTGGCTGAAGGGACCTAAGCGACGTAAGGGACCCAAGTCGCTCCCTCTGAGGCCCCTCCCCTACGACCCTATGACCCAACGACCCAGTTACCTTACGACCCGCTCCTCACCGGCTGTGAGGGCTTGTTGAGCTGAGGTACGCTGATGTAGACGGTTCGGTCCTCAGTGGGCTTGGCGGGGTCTCCGGTCTGCAGAACGAGGTGCAGAACCGCGGAGGCGCGGTCGCGGAGCGACGCCGGCTTAGTGCCCTCTGGGGAGCCCGGGTCGCCCGTCTCGTCGAGCCATAGCTCACCCTTGGCGACAAAGGGACTGACCGCATCGGTCTCGTTGTCCTGCTTCGCCCATAGCCGGGCCGCAAGGTCCAGTTGCCCCGGGGCCAAGCTATCCAGCGCGAGCCGCTTCCCTTGACCCAGGAGCTCCTGCTGCTGAGAGGACAGGGCGGCCAGGAGGCGAGTGGTGTGGAGGGTTCGGTCTCTCAGCGTCCATCCACAGACGCGTAGGTCATCGTCGTTGGCTAGGGTCAGCTTGATCTGCGTCTCCGTCAGCGCCGCCATCTCGAAGAGGTCACCCAGGGTCCACTTGCCGCCGGCCGCTGCCTTGGCCTTCCAGCGCGCCATCTGGGCCTGCGGGATGAGGGCGTCGCGTTTTCCCGCCCAGTCGACGTCCTTCAGGCGAAGGAGTACCCCCTCCTTGGTGAAGGCCAGGCCGTAGACCGTCCTGAGGACGCCCAGCAGCACGTATAGGGGCATCTCGTCGGTCACCGCTCCAAGGGCAGGCATCTGGCCTCCGGTGCTGGGCAGGTTGTCCGACAGGATCGAGAAGCCGGAAGCCTCGTGAACTGCCTGAAGTACTTCCCCTAGCGAGGGCATCCGGCCCGACTCCGACTTCAGAACGAGCTTCACCTTCTTCTGGAGCTCCGGATCGGTCTGCCCCTCGGGGTGGCCCTGGATCACGGACTCGAGGATCGCGCTTCCCACCTCGGCCTGGAGCCGGGGCATGAGCTGGTCAGGCGGGGCGCCCTGCAGGACCTCCGAGAGCAGGTTCCCAAAGGCCTTGCCCACCGGGGAGGTGGTGTCGAACAGGGGGAAGTCATTGATCGCCCCTCTGCCCACAAGTCCCTGGATCTCCATCTGGCCCGTCATGCCCTGGTCCTCCAGCGGATTCCTGGAATCCGACTTCTGGGGCAGGAAGGCTAGCGTCGCCTTCGCGAGATCGTCCTCGGTCGGCACGGTAAGGCCCTTGAGTTCATCGGGCGGGGCAACCCGCGCGGCGAACTGTGAGATCCCGCTCAGGAAGGACCGCACCTCCGCCTTCATGGCGGGCGAGAGGGAGGAGTAGGGGATCTTCAGGCCTTCGGGCGTCGTGGCGGCCATCTGCTGCTCCCTCGTCAGTCCCCCGACCAGCTTCGGGATGGAACTGAAGCCCGGCTGGGATGCCAGCAGGAGGCCCAGAGGATCTTTGTCCTTCAGCGCCTCGATGGCGGATGGGGTCATGGTGCCGTAGCGCGCGAGGCCCTCCATGTTCATCAGCGCCCGGCGTACCCGATCCGCCTTCCTCTGCTTGTCCCTGGTAACCACCTCATCCGCCTGAGCCTGGCGCGCCTTCAAGTCCTGCCAGAACTGGTAAGCCCGGGCGTCCCCCTCCCCCGTGACCGTCCAGTGGAAGTCGGTCAGCTTGGGAAGCTGCTCCAGCACCGTCCGAGCCGGAACGTCCTTGACGAACAGGGACACGGGAAGCTCTCGGCTGAGCCAGTCCTCCTGCCCTCTGCCGGCGGTTAGCGCGACACCCGTCTTGCCTGCGATGGCCTTGAGGACCGCCTCAACCGTGCTCTTGGCGTAGGCTATGGTGACCTTGGTATCCAACCGCTTGTCGGAACTGAAGTCCACCGCTGCGGCTCGTAAGGGTCCAAGGGTAGGCACGACTAGAAGGGCACCCAGGACCGTTGCCAGGGAAAGTCTGCCAGGGCGGGTCTGTCTCATCGAGGTCTCCTTCCAACCGCGCGTGCGAGGCGCGAGGGCGGCGTGGCGAGGCGCGCGGTAGCTCTCTCTTCCGAGCTCCTGTCCCACTTCGACATACGCATGGCCGCTGCCTGGGGTGGGGTCGTACGGGATGGGCCTCAGAGGGTCAAGGGCGGGGACGCGTCGGACCGGTCGGACGATGAGGGCCTCTGGGAC
This sequence comes from Armatimonadota bacterium, assembly GCA_036504955.1. Classification (GTDB taxonomy): domain Bacteria; phylum Armatimonadota; class DTGP01; order DTGP01; family DASXUI01; genus DASXUI01. Next base: position 3,046 of record DASXUI010000437.1, on the reverse strand, counting down.
TACCCGTCGGCATAGCCAGACCAGAGATGGGTGCCGGACGGGGGGGCCGCCGGGCACCCGTCTACGGCCGGGCCCATATGCCGGACGCAAGGCCCTCACCGTCATACCGGTCCGACGCGTCTCCACCCTCAACCCTCTGAGGCCCCTCGCCTATGACCCACCCCCGCGACATCAGAAGCTGTACCGCGCAGTTTCTCCCCAGGTTCAAGCCGGCCCTTGCGCCTCTGGCTTCGCACGCTTCTGGGGATCCACGGCTCGGAGGAGGGTAGTCTAGGATAGGCCCGACAAGGTATGACGGCTGAGGGCGCCGGTGGGGCAGGCTGACACGCACCGCCCGCAGCCGCGGCAGTCACTGGAGCGGCTGAGGTGAGCATGTTTGTGGATGGGCAGGTTCACCCTCCCAACCACGCGGGAGGGGCAGGCCGCCACGCAGTTCCAGCAGGCCTGGCAGGCACGGGTCCTGAGGTGAACGTAGGGAGTATCAGTATGCCGTGCCAGCGGGTTGTGCCAACCCAGTCGGGCACGCGGTTCCGGGGATGCGGCTGCACGCTGTCTGGGGAAGAGCGCCCTCCATCGGCGCGCGGTGTGGAGCACCAGGGCCGGAAGCAGCGGCAGGCTGGTGAGTATGTGCAGGTCCACCCAGTGGTGGCGCGCCTCGCCTGCCATCGTGCCGCCAGTGGACGGCGCAAGCCACGCCGTGAAGGCCGCGACGCTGGTGATCGCGGTGAGCCAGAGGAGCAGCGGTTGCCACAGCCGAGGCCCCGGTCCGTGTCCGTTGCCCCGGGTAAGCGGCGGCATAACCAGGCGCGGAAGCTGGCGTGGGTGCAGCCACAGGTGGCAGGCCAGGGTCGCCACGAACAGGGCGGCCACGAGACGGTGGAGCCACAGCCAGTCCTCGCGCCCCAAGCCAAGCACCGGCGGATGCGATGCGGCATGCCCCCCAACGTGGAAGCTGAGGAGTATCACCAGGCCGGATACAAGGGCAGCCGCTCCAGTGACTAGGCACAGCAGGTTCGCTCGGCGACTCAGCTCCCTACGGCTCATACCGCCCTCCCTCGCGGGCCCTTGGCCCAGGCCTCACAACTCGCCTCTGGCGCGGCCTGTATCCTCCGCGGAGCATCCGGCAGCCCGAGGCCTACACAACGCGCCGGACGGCGTGCCCGGTTCAGGTGAGGATGCCGACAGCTCGCGAGTCCGGCTGCGGCTCCGGGCCTGTCTCAACCGCAGCCCTGATACCTTTGGCGGCCCCTACCGGCCTTGCTCCGGTGGGATGGCGATGCCGTAGAGCAGCATCCTCAGGAGGGAGCGCATCAGCTCCTCTCGCGGGACCGCCAGCTCCGGCATTCCCTCGGGTCGCTGCGCGCTCGCGAAGGACTCCTGGAACAGGGCTCGACCCACCTCCGGTCGCGGATTTTGGCGGAGCATCCCTTGCTTGTCCAGAAGGTGGGTTAGGCCATCCCAGATGTCGCCCAGAGCCTGACGGCGAACGGCCTGGTACTCTGAGTGGAGCTTGGGGTACAGCACCCGCAGCTCCCCCAGCCGGCCCACCATCGAGGTTCGGTTCAGTGCCAGTAGGGGCTGGAAGGCCTGAGCTAGGTAGGTCTCCGGGTCGTTCTCACCAGACGTCCGGGCCCGCGCGGAGGCCTCGTGGAAGGCCTCGCCGAGGCGCTCCAGCACCGCTTGGACCAGTCCCTCCTTCCCCCCGAAGTGGCGGTGTACCGTCATCCGAGTGACGCCGGCCTCGCGCGCTACCTCCTCGACGCGGGTGGAACGGATGCCCCGCACCGCGAAGAGCTCCATGGCCGCGGCGACCACCCGAGAGCGGGTGTCCGGCGAGGGTGGAGTCTCGTCTGTCAGCGGCAGACCAGTCGGCATATGTTACGTATACCCCGCGTATGTAACACTCGTCAAGTCGGGTGGGTTCATTGGTCAGCGCGACCATGGGTGTACGACTGACGGCAGGAGGCGCGCCTTCAGAGGGGAACCGGGTACCAACCGTAATGCCGCCCAACACCGGCTCGCGGCCCTTAGTGCGCATGGTCGGTAGGACTCGGAGCGAAGGAGCACGCATGAGCGAACCACTGGGGATTGGGATCCTGGGGACCGGAAGCATCTCCATCCGAGGGATGCTGCCGCATCTCACCATGGAGGACGTGCAGGACCGCGTGCGGGTGACGGCCGTGTGCGACACGGCGCCCGGGCGCGCCCAGGCTGCGGCGGAGCGCTTCGGCGTTCCCTCCGCCTATGAGAGCTACGAGGAGATGCTGGCAAACCCGGCGGTCGACGCCATCGGGATCGCGACCCCCATCGGCCTCCACTACGAGCAGGGCGTGGCGGCCGTGGAGGCCGGCAAGCACGTCTACTTCAACAAGACGATGACCATCACCGTTGCTGAGGCCGACGACCTCATCGACCGCGCCGCTCGTAAGGGCGTGAAGCTCGTGGCGAGCCCGGGGCAGATGCTCTTCCGGCACAACCAGCGCATCCGAGAGCTGATCCAGGAAGGCGCGCTAGGCAGATTGGCCTGGACGGCCGTGGGGGCCGCCTTCGGCGCCTACCACGAGAACGAGTCGGTCCGGAAGGGCGACGACCCTCTGACCAACGTGGACCCATCCTGGTACTTTCGGAAGCCGGGCGGCGGCCCGCTCTACGACATGACCGTCTACGGCCTGCATGCCATGACCGGCGTCCTAGGCCCCGCCAAGCGGGTGACCGCGCTGTCCGGCATCGGCCTGAAGGAACGGGAGTTCCGCGGCCAGATGGTGCCGTGCGATACGGACGACAACACGGTGATGCTGCTTGACTTCGGCAACACGCTGTTCGGCTTCGTTTACGGAACCTTCGCGGGAAGCCCCTTTGCCTTTGGGGCGCCCAGCTACTTCGGCACCCTGGGGGCCATTGAGGGCAACAGGCTGAACGGGCAGCCTCTTGAGTACCCCGGCATCGAAGTCGCCCGCGAGAAGGGCGAGTCGGCTCTGCTGCCGCATGTGGTCGGTCCGCACCAAGGGCGCGAGGAGGCGCACGTCTACGAGGACGTGATGCAGCT
>DASXUI010000436.1:0-10437 GCA_036504955.1 Armatimonadota bacterium | reverse complement strand
AGGTCTCAGCCCCCCACCCTCTGGGGCCCTGCCCTACGACCCTACGACCCAACGACCCGCCTCTAAGGCAGTCTGGTCAGCAACTCCGCGAGGGTGGCAAGGTCCAGGAGGTTGTGTTCCAGGATGCTCACGATCTCGAAGGCGTTGGAGGTGCGGACGTAGGCGTGGTAGGCGTCCGGGATCTCCGCGCCGGGGATGTCATCGGTGCGGCCACGGCCGCAGAGGTGCTTCTCCAGGGTCTGCAGCTTGCAGTTGGGGAGGCGACGGCCCCACACGCGGCGCGCCTCGTGGAGGACATCCAGGTGCGGCGGCTCCGGCGGGTAGGGCACGCCGTTGGCTGCCGCGCGGGTGCGCAGGTAGGGGAGGTCGAAGGTCTTGCCGTTGAAGGAGACCACCAACCGGCTGGCTCTGAGGTGCTCCAGCGACAGCCACGCGATGGCGGCCTCCTCCGCGTAGTCCCTCGCCAGGTACTGCTTCACCACCAGCCCGTCGCCGTCCCAGAAGAGGAGCCCGACGAGGAACATGGGCCCGGTGGTGAGGCCGGTGGTCTCCAGGTCGAGAAGCAGCACCTCGTGGGGTTGGGGGGCGCACTCGCAGAGGCCGCCCACGCGCCGCCCCAGGCCGGTCTCAGGGTCGCCCAGGCAGCGCCGGAAGCCCTCGCAGACCGCGCGCCAGGAGCCGTCTCGCTCCGTGAGCCGGGTAGTCACCACGAAGGCGGTGGAGCCGCGCGGGCAGGGCACTACCTCACCGGCGACGGCCTCCTCCAGCACAACGCTGCCGCCAAAGCAGGGCCGGAACGGAGCCGGCTTGGCGGCGGTCCGGGGGAGGTCCCGGGAGAAGACGATGGGGTCCATGGGCTGAGCGGTCGCGGCGGCCTTGGGGCGCTCCTTCTTCAGCCGGCGCCGAAGGTCGTCGACCTCCTTCCCCTCAGGGAGGGGCGAGCGAAGGGGTCCGCCGTTCAGGGCCTCCATGCGCCTCCTGAGCTCGTCCAGATCCGCCAACAGTCCACCCTCAGAAGGCGCGGCAAGGCCGCGCGCGTCCGGCACACGGAACGCCGGTTCGGTTACAGCCTACCTGCGCGTGGGCACGCTGTCAACTGCGTCCCCCTGCCCGCACCTATGCTTGACAGGGCGTGCAAGCGGCGATAGCTTATCCCTCAGAACAACCTTCGCCAGCCATGTAGGTTTCCCGGGGTATTGGCCCAGGGGGAGAGCCGCCATGAGACAGCTTCTGAGGAAGGATCGCGAAGCCGTGCTTGGGGCCGGGTCCAGCATCCGACCTCGCCGAATTCGCCTGCTTGTTCTCGCGCTTCTGTGCCTTCCGTGGTTCCTGGGCGCGGCATCGGCCTACAACACGCCGGATGGGCCCAACGACGCCCAGGCCTACGCCCCAGGAGACCCCAACTTCAACCCGAAGGCGCATGGAACCATCCTGCTGCAGGCCCTTGAGATCCTCAGGAACGATGGGAAGCCGGAGGTCGCCGCCTTCTTCGAGGACTACAAGAAGCCGCTCCTCAACGGCGTGCGAGCCGCGGATTCGGGGAACGGGAAAGTCCACGTGACCTTCGACATTCCCCTCATCTACTCCCTTGACCAGTCGTTCGACGTCAACAGCTTCTGCCACTACTACAACCCGGCCCGGGGGCGCGGGTTTCGACTGGACACCTCGGGCAACGGTGACTTCGCTCGGGACCTCGCCAGCAAGATGTCCCTATTCATCACCGGGGACTGGCACTTCTGGACGCTGATCGGCCAGCAGCCCGCCGCGACAGACATGGCCGACTGGTTCTACGCCCAGGCGGTGGGCTTCATGCGCGGCGGGCAGGCCTCTGACGCGATGGGCCGACTGGCCTACCCACTGCATCTGGTCGCGGACTGCACCGTGCCCCAGCACACCCATGATACTCCCAAGGCGAACCACCAGGAGTACGAGGACTATTGCGACGGGGCTCTTGGCAGCATCGCCCATGCAACGGACGGCGGAGTCTACAGCGACTCAACCCCCGGCGCCTTCGTGGCGCAGGCCGCTCAGGCCGCTTACGATCACTTCCCCGAGGCTGCCAACCCCGCCGGCTTCGCCGCCTCCGCGGCGGCCCTGATCCCCGTCGCTGAGAGGCTCACCGCGGGGCTCCTGGACCGCTTCTACCGCCAGTGGATGGAGGAGTCCTTCAGAGTTGTGGCTCTGCGGGTGGACCGCGCCGTGGACCTCTGGGGGGCCGACTTCGGCACCGCCGCCGATATGTACGTGAACGTCTGGATGACGCCCGACCGTCAGTATCACACTGACGCCATCGACAACGCCTCGGACGTGAACCCCCAGGTGCATCTCCCCTGGCACTGGTTCTTCCCCGTTTGGCAGTCGGTGAGCTCGGGCACGGCCGGCGTTGGGATGGTGCTGATGGATTCCGACGACATCACCGACGACGATCACATCGACATCGCGCCGCCGGAGGACATAGGGCCGCTTGACCTAACCTACAACGTCAGCACCGGCGGGGTTCTGACCAACTACGGCGCCGCCGCCGTCGAGAGCCCCCCTGGCGCGGGCGAGACCCATTTCGCTTCCGAGGGTACGCCTCCGGACCACGGGCGGATCGAGATCACCCTCCTCCGGGCGCCCGCCTCGGGCCCCATCACCGTGCCGCAGATCACCTCCCTCAAGGCGACTCCTGGAGTCATCGTGGGAGGATACCAAGCACAACTCAAGGTCTCCCTCAGCGGCGCGGCTCCGCCGGTGGTGGGCGCACCCGTGACCTTCACCAGTGCCAACCCTTTGGTGGTCCCGACGCCAGACTCGCTCACCCTTGCCGCGGGCAGCTCCACGGGCCTGACGACTCTGACGACCAAGCCCGTAACCTCCCCCTCCTTCGTGGTCCTCTCCGCGATGTACCGAGAGAAGATCGCCAGCTTCGCGCTCAAGGTGGTTCCCCCCATCGGCCTGAAGTCCGTGGCCGCTGAGCCTGTGGCTCTGGCCGGGGGCAACTCCTGCCTGGGCACGGTGAAGTTGAGCGGGCCTGTACCCCCGAACGAGACCGCGGTCGTCGGCCTGTCAAGCAGCAACGTCGCGGTGCTGTCGCTGGCAAGCCAGATCACCTTCCCTTCCGGCAGCTCCACACGCTACATCGCCATCAAGACAAGCCCGGTTACCCAACCGACCACGGTCGTGATCACCGCTCGGTACCAGCGCGTCACAAGGAAGGCCACGGTCACTCTACTGCCCCCGGCGCTCTCGGGCCTCGCGGTGGCGCCGTCCAGCGTCAAGGTGAACAGCGCCGCGACGGGCAAGGTGATCCTGACGGGCCCGGCGACCTCTGGTGGGATACTTGTGACTCTTGCGGGGGGCACCACCCAGCCGCCGGTGGGAGGCGGGCTGGTCGTCGCCCTGCCCAAGACGGTGACGGTGCCCGCCGGGAGCTCCACGGCCACCTTCCCCGTGCTGACTAAGTGGACCTCATCGGCGCCTCTGCCCACAACGGGACCGGGCGGCAAGCAAAGCGTGGTGCTGTCGGCGTCCTACAGCGGGGCTACGAAGATGGCCAACCTGATCGTGACGGGGCTTCTGGTGCAGAAACTTCCCACGGGCGGTGGGAGCACTCCGACGAACTGAGGGCCGGCGCTGGCGAAGGGGAGGGCCCAGACCCCGGGTCTCACGCCGCCGCGGTCACAGAGGCGCCCCTCCTCCCGTTCGACGAACCGAGACCCTCAGACGTGCTGGGCTCCCGGTCCTGCGCCAGCGTGGCAATGGAGGCACTCCTCTTCCCGCGTCGGGATGGGGAGCCGGAGGGATGGGTCAGCGGCGCCGTAGGTGGCCGTCTTGCGCGGGCAGAAGTCAGGCTTGAGTGGCATTGAGGGAGCACCAGCGTAGGAAGGGTCGAGCTCTGTGATCGAACGGGCACTTGGGGTCGTGGGTACTATGCGTCTTGTCTGGGTGATGTTGGGCGTTAGCGTCCTGGCGACCGCATCCGCGGGAGCGGGGGGATGGGTGTGGACCCCCTCGGCGGATCAGGTGACCCCGGACTCCGGCAGGCGGAACCACGTCTTCATGGTCGGTGACAAGGTGACCTTCCGGTTAAACAAGCCGGCCGCGCGGTATGAGGTTCGGAGCTACTACGGAGACGTGGTGGAGCGCGGGGCCGCGGCCCCTTCACTCAGCCTGAAGGTTCGGCAGCCCGGCTGGTACAAGCTCTACCTCTACGGCGCGGAAAGGAAGGCGGCGCCCTGGGGCGATACCGTTGGGAGCACCACCTTCGTCATCTTCCGCCAGCGTCCGGGGTTCCCCGCGATGCCGCCGCCGGGCACGGCCATGGGGTCGCTGAACGACGAGGTCGCGCGCGGAGTGACCGGCATGGGCCCTCAGCGCCACTCGGTGGGGGACGCCTCGAAGCCGGAGGAGGCCCTGAAGAGCCTGGCGCCGGAGATCGAGCTGGACCGCCGGTACTACCTGCCCTTCGACCCCCTGCGGCAGCGCGTGTTGATGGTCGCTTTCCCCAACGGCACGAAGGACCTCGAGGGCGTGCGGGCGGTAGTCCGCGGGCTGAAGGACTCCGTGCGCTACTGGGAGCCCCGCAACGAGCCGAACTACGGCAGCAGCGGCGCGGACTTCGCCCTGAGGGAGATGAGGCCCTTCTACGAAGCCGTGAAGTCGGTGGATCCGTCGCTGAGGGTGCTGGGCCCGGGAACGGTCAGCATCGGCCCCAACGACCACGGCCTGAAGTGGATCGAGGGGTTCCTGAAGGCGGGCGGTGCCAGGTACATCGACGCCTTCTCCTTCCACGCCTACAACACGGTGAACGGTGACCTGTGGCTGGCCCGCAAGGGCCTGGACACGCTGGAGGCGCTGCTGGCGAAGTACGGCGCCGGCAAGCTGGAGAAGTGGCAGACCGAGCAGGGCGCCTTCGCGGCCGTGTACGGCTCCTACCAGCCCCGGCTTCAGGGCCGGTGGACCATGCTCCAGATGATGGTCTACGAGCAGCACGGCATCCCAAAGGAGCACAACCACCTCTGGTACGACAAGAGCCACGGCTTCTGGGACTTCCCCACCTGGTGGGAGAACGACGATGGCGGCCTGAATCCCGCGGCGGCCCTGATGCGGGTCTGGTCCGAGGAGCTCTACGGCACCCGCTTTGCCCGGGCGTACGACCTGGGACCGGTGGGCAACAAGCTCTACGTCGGGAGCCTCTTCGCGGGCCCGGGGAAGCGGGTCGCCGCCTTCCAGAGCGCGGGCAGCACGGACGGCACCGTGGAGCTGAGGGTCCAGGGGGGCCGCCGGCTGCACACCTTCAGCGCCTTCGGCGTGGAAAGCGACCTGCCGGTACTTGGCGGGAAGGCCGTGCTCACGGTACCGGAGCTGCCGGTCTACGTGGAGCTCGCGAAGGGCCAGCAGCTTGAGGTGGCCCGCCAGGACTTCGGCCCCAACCTGGCGTTGGCCCCCGGTGTCACCGTGGCTACCTCCGGAACGGGCCAGCACCCAGTAGACAAGAGCATCAACAACGATTCGGCCAAGCTGCACAACGGGGTGCTGGAGAACTGGTACTGGAGCCAGCAGAAGGACGACCAGCCCTGGATGGACGACACCAAAAGCTTCCCCGCCTGGGTTGAGCTGCGGCTGCCCAGGTCCACCACGCTGTCCCGAGTTATGGTCTACGCGGCGCCTCCCTGGCAGTGGCAGGGCACACTGCTGGGCTACGAGCTTCAGGTGTACCAGAGCGGCAAGTGGGTCACCCTCGAACACGTCAAGGAGCCGCCCAGGACCTTCCGCGTCTTCAGCCCCGCCACCCGCACCACCGTCGATAGCTTCTTCAGTGACCGCTGGGTCTTCCAGCATCATTTCAAGCCGGTGAAGACCCAGAGGCTGCGGCTGCTGGTGCACAACACCACCTACGGCGGCGGCGCCACCGCGGAAGTTGTGGAGGCTGGCGGCCAGACGGGCCCCCACCAGGTCATGCTGAGGGAGATCGAGGTCTACGGGAGGTAGATGCCCCAGCGCCCTCCTTGGTCAGCGGCCACAGACTTCCCCACCACCAAGCCACCAAAAGGGGCAAGGAGGGCTCTACAGTAGTCGCAGCCCCCGTCCCGGAGAGTCGGCGACGCAGGACAGAATCGTTCTCAAAGCAGAGACACTGAGGGCACAGAGGCAGACAGAGAGGAGCCCAGCCCAGGTTCTCTTGGTGGTGAAGCAGGCAGTGGCCGTTTGTCTGGCATCGCGCGGAGGCAAGCCCCGTGGGCTTGGGGGAGGTGGGGAGGCCCGGATCCGCCGGCCGTCAAAGTGTAGGCTGGCGGTGAGGGCGCGCCCGGCCGCCATCCCTCGCACCACTCCCTATGGACCTGGAGGTTCCACGTGATACGCCTGCTCTATGGATGCTTTGTCCCCGCGCTGGTCCTGTCCGCCGCCGTGGGCCTCGCCGCCGCGCCGGAGGCACCGGCCGGCCAGGTGAAGCCGCCCTCGCTGCGCGTGATGACCTACAACCTGCGCTTCAACAACCCCCAGGACGGGCCCAACGCCTGGCCCAACCGAAAGGCGATGGTCGCCAGCATGATCCGCTTCCACCTGGCGGACCTGGTGGGGATTCAGGAGGGGTTGAGGGGGCAACTCGACGAGCTGCAGGCGCTGCTGCCGGAGTTCGGCTGGTACGGGGTAGGCCGCGATGACGGCGTGGACAAGGGCGAGTTCTCCGCCATCTTCTACCGCAAGGACAGGCTCAAGCTGTTGGAGCACGGGACCTTCTGGCTCTCCCAGACGCCGGACGTGCCGGGCAGCAAGGGATGGGACGCCGCCATCACCCGCATCGTCACCTGGGCCAAGTTCCGGGACAAGTCGGCCCGGCGGACTTTCATTCACTTCAACACGCACTTCGACCACATGGGTAACATCGCGCGTGCCGAGAGCGCCCGGTTGCTGCTCCGACGGGCGGAGGAACAGCCCTCGGATATGCCTGTGATCGTCACGGGCGACCTGAACGCCACCCCCGACTCCGAGCCCTACAAGCTCCTGGCTTCGGGCTCCCTGAAGGACACGAAACAGCTCTCCCTCAATGGCCACCTGGGCCCTACGGATACCTTCCAGGGCTTCAAGACGCTCGGCACCGAGGGGCCCATCGACCACATCTTCGTCCGCGGCCCCTTCCGCGTGCTCCAGCACGGCACCCTCTCCGACACCTGGGACGGCCGCTGGCCCTCCGACCACTGCCCCGTGCTGGCGGAGCTGGTAGTACCGAAGGGCTGAGGGGGCTGAGGGGACTCCGGGGGCTGAGGGACTGAGGGGCTGAGGGGGCTGAGGGGGCTGAGGGGGTGAGGGGGTGAAAGGACCTCAGAAGTTGGCCTATGCTCTTCTGAGCTACTAGGCTGAGGCTCTCTAACCCCCTCACCCCCTCACCCGCTCAGTCCTTTTACCGTCGTTCCCTATCCAGCTCCTTGAGGCAGATGGGGCATGTGGTGAGGTGGGCCTCCAGGTTGTGGCCCAGGGCCAGGGTGTGCTTCGCCATGCGCTCCTGGTCGATGAGCCGCCCGTCATGCAGGTACAGGTTGGCGCCATCCACGATGCCTCTGTAGTAGGCGGAGCGGCGCTGGGGGTCGGCGGTGTTGGCCTCGCCTACCAGTGCGTCAAGGCGTGGGCGCATGAGGGCTTCACGGTCGAGGTAGATACTGGCGTGAACGGTGTTGGTGACCTTGCGGCGCCCACGGGCGTACTGGAGGGCCTGGACCTTAGCGATGGGGTGGTAGCGCCACTCCACCGCGTAGCCCACCCCACCCAGCAGCAGCGCGGCCAGCAGCAGAAGGGCCAGGCGGTGCTTGAGGCGCCGCATGAAAGTCGTGGGCTGCTTGGGCTCGGTTTGCTGTGGCGCGGGCATGGTGGTGGGTCTCCTGGAGGTTACTGGGACAAGGTACTCCAGGGACCTTCTCGTCACTGAGCGGTCGCTTCTTGAGGCGGCGGAGTGGAGGGCGGGTCGTTGGGTCGTTGGGTCGTAGGGTCGTTGGGTCGTAGGGAAGGGCCTCAGAGGGTGGGAGGTCGGGGACCGGTCGGACGGGTCGGACAGTAGGCGCTCTGTGGGAGCGAGGTAGCGGCGGCTAGCGCCGGGGATGTTATCCCCGGCTGACATAGAGGCGCCCCTCCGGGGCTGAGGCAGGCTGGCGTGAGCACAAGGATGTGGTGGCACAGAGCGCGGGAAGCCCCGGAGGGGCGCCTCTATGTCAGCCAGGGGTAACACCCCTGGCTCTCGGCGGCGTCGCGCGTCAGGCCCTCACCGTCCGACCGGTCCGACAGGTCCGACAGGTCCCCAGCCTTCGCACCCTCTGAGGCCCTTCCCTACGACCCAACGACCCTACGACCCTACGACCCCATGACCCCATGACCCCACGACCCGCCCTTAGTGCCGGGCGGGCGCTTGCCTCGCGGCCAGTTGGAGCTGGGGCTGCACCTTCGACAGGAGGGACCTGTGGCTCTTGAGGTAGGTGGTCTGAGTGTAGCGCAGCGCCTCACGCCACTTGTCGCGGGGCATGAGGCTGTTGGCGAGGAGGGAACGGGTGGTCTGGCTCCAGCGGTAGCGCGCCGCGAAGAGCGCCTGGCGGTCCGAGAGCTTCAGGCGCTTCTGCAGGCTGACCGGGGGGAGTGGCGGCACGCTCAGGTCCAGGTAGAGGCCGCGCACCCTTTGGCTCTGCGCCTCCGCTACCCGGGCCATCTCCGCCTGATGCGTCTGCTCCAGCAGGGCTTCGCGCTGGGCGCGGAGGTCCTCCGGCAGCCCGGAGGCGCGCAGGTCAGCCAGCTCCTTCTGGTGCCAGGCCTCCAGCGTCTCCCGCCAACTCGCCTGCTCGCGCAGCAGAGCGGCGAGCTCCTGAGTGGAGGGGCCAACCCTGGTGGGCAGGGGTGAGGGCTGGCTCACCGCCGCCTTGGCCGTGACGGGCGACGCGAGGGCGCAGGCGCCCAGAAGGAGCGCCGGCAGGACCAGCGCTCCCCATCGGGCGATCCACGGCGGGGATCCGGCTCCTGGCCGGGGCAGGCCTAGCGTCATAGCTGTTGGTAGGAGTCGATGGTGTAGGAGGCGGCGGTGTTAATCACGGTGTTGGTTAGGTTTTGGCCCGCCGGGTACTTGAACTCGGCGTTGCCGCTGGCCACGATGTTGCCGTTCACGAAGGGCGCGGTGGCCGTGGGGTCGCTGCTGGGGTTGCCCCCCGCTACCAGACTGCCCTGGAACTGGGCCCCGGCAGCAACGGTGATTCCGCCGTTCATCGCCCAGAAGACCCCGCGGTTCTCGTTGTTGGCAGCCCCGGCCATGCTGATCGCCGTCTCACTCTTGGCCAGGGACACCACCGCCACCTGCGCGGGAGTGGCTGGAGCAAGGAGGTGGTAGTTGCAGGTGTTCCCCATCTGGATGCGGCCGGAGACCACGACGATGCAGCTCGAGTAGATGTTGGTGTTGCCGCCGAAGATCATGTCACCATCGATGTAGACGATGGAGCCGGGAGGGCCATCAAAGTAGACGATGGTACTATTGCTAAGGTTGACCGTGCCGGAAATGTACCTGGGGCCACTGAGGGAGGGGTAGAAGAGGTTGGTGCCCGTCCAGTTGTGCCACTGGCCATCGAAGTAGTTCCATCCCTGGTTCACCGGGGGTGCCGTGGTGGGGCCGGACAGCGCCATCGCTTTCCAGGCCGCCGCCTGAGCGTCCTTACCCGCGGCGTTGGGGAAGGTGATGGCGGGCGCGCCGTTGGTGAAGCCGTAGGGGAAGTTGTATCCTCCCGAGGTCATCCAGTTGGGGTGGACAACCGTGCCGTGCGAGGCGACCGGTCCATCGGTGGTGGGATTGCCGCCGTAGTTGATGTCGCCGTTGGCCCGCATCGACGCCACGTGCGTGGTGTTGGGGACGGTGATGGTGTGCGGTGAACCGGACAGGGTGATTGTGCCGTTCGCCACCAAGGCTCCCTCCGGGAAGCTGACGGCGGCAGTGGCCACCTTCAGCACCACCCGAACTGATTTGGTGACTCCCGCGACGGTGCCAACACCCGTGATGGTCTTGTCGCTTCCGGAGGCGCCCACGGAGCAGGTGAAGCTGCCGGCACCCATGCTCACGGCCGAAGCGGTGCCGGTGAAGCTGGCGTCGCCATTGAGCTGGTTGAGACCCCACTCCACGCCGGCTTCCGCGAGCCCCAGGGCCTGGGCTTCCTTCCCGATGCGCCCGGTCGACTTATACTCCTGGGTCGCCAGGCGAAGCAGCCCCGTCCCCACCGTTAGCACGGTGATCATCACGCCCATCGCCATGATCAGGGCGGAGCCCCGCTCATCGCGGCGCCTCATCTGCAATCTGCCACTCATCGCACCCCCATCCCCCCTCCTGACGCAGGACTAAGGGACTGAGGGGGTGAGGGGGTGAGCGGGTGAGGGGGTGTAAGGGTCCCAGCCTGGTCGTCATTGCGAGCATAGGCCAGGTTCTGAGGCCCTTACACC
>DASXUI010000435.1:0-26561 GCA_036504955.1 Armatimonadota bacterium | reverse complement strand
GGCAAGACAACGACCGACCACATCTCGCCCGCCGGCCCCTGGCTCAGGTTCCGCGGCCACCTAGACCGCATCAGCGACAACATGTTCACCGGCGCCATCAACGCCTTCACGGGGGAGCGGGGAACCACCGAAAACCTCTTCACCGGCGAGTCGGGCGTCTCCATCCCCAAGGTGGCACGCGACTACAAGGCCCGTGGAGTCCTGTGGGTGGTCGTCGGAGATGAGAACTACGGAGAGGGAAGCAGCCGGGAGCACGCGGCCATGTCTCCGCGCTACCTGGGCGCCGGAGCCATCATCGCCCGCAGCTTCGCGCGCATCCATGAGTCCAACCTCAAGAAGCAGGTCGTCCTGCCCCTTACCTTTGTGGACTCCGAGGACTACAGTAGGGTCCGCGAGGACGACCGGATCACCCTTACCACGATCCACGACCTTGCCACTGGGACGCCTCTGGAGGCGGTGCTCCACCACTCGGACGGCACCGCCGAGACGATCACGCTGAAGCACACGCTGAACATGGAGCAGATCGCGTGGTTCACCGCTGGCTCGGCCCTGAATCTGCTGCGGAAGCAGGAGCAGGGAGAAGCGGCCCCGGCGGGCGTCACCCCGGCGTCTCAAGGTGTGCCGGTTGACGGCAACCCGCCGGTAGCCCAGGGGTAACTGGCGTTTCCTGTGCCACACGGAGACCGTCACCCTGATCCGGCAGAAGGCGAATGGACCTGGAAGAAGCTACCGGGGGTGAGGTGGCGGGCCATGACTCAAGGGGTCTCGACAGCCGGAAGGCGGGCCAGTCGGGACCCCTTTCCTATGCGTCGGTCCGGAGGCGCCAGCAGCTTGCCAGGGAGATGAGGGCGACCACGCTGCCGGCCAGGAAGGTCGTCTCGTAGCCCCACATCCTCCACATCTGCCCGCCCACCAGGGGCACCACCACCGCGGCGACGTGGTTGCAGGTCACCCCCATCGCCAGGGTCGGCGTGCGGTCGGCGGGCTCCAAGATACGCTGTAGATAGGTGGTGATCCCCAGCGAAAAGGTGAACAGGAAGCTGTCCAGGCAGAAGAAGAGATAGAGCGTCGGGAGATCGTGGACAACGCCGTAGCCCAAGAAGAGAAAGAAGCAACTCACGTAGTAGAACTTGAGGGTTTTGCGCTCCCCGAGACGGTCAATCAGTGCGCCGACCTTTGGCGCGGTCACCAAGGTCACCAGGCCATTGACGAAGAGGAGGGTGGCCGTGGTGGTGACCGAGGTGTGGTACTGGCGCACCAACACGAAAATGGCGAAGGTGCCGAAGACCTGCCTCCGGCAGCCCTCCAGGAAGATGAGCCAGTAGTAGAGAGAGTAACGGCGGCGCACCAGGAAGCGGACGCGGTCGGGCGTCCCTAGGTGAGCGGGCAGAAGGCAGCACAGGATGGAGCCGCAGAGGATGCAGAGACCGGCCAAAACGAAGGTGCCCCGATAGCCCAGGACCGGGGCGAGCTCGCGAACCAGCAGCAGCGCGAGGAGACCCGCCACGGCGGCTACGCTGGAGAGCTGCCCCAGCCTGGCCCCCACTCGGCCGTGCTCCGAGAGCGCCAAAGCGAGGGCGGGCTGCACCGAGGCCCACAGGTGAAACCCCAGGCTCCAGAGCACCGACCAGAAGACCAGCGTCGGGAAGACCTCGGCACGGCCAAGCGCGGCGAACCCCAGGGACATCAGCGCCAGCGACACGGCGCCCAGCCGAGGTTCAGCCAGGCCAACCAGGGCGCTGGCCAGGAACGCGGTCATCAGACCCGGCATCTCCCGCAGTGACTCGAGGATGCCAAGCTGCCCCGGGCCAACGTGCAGACGCTCGGAGATGAAGTTGTTGAACACCCCGTTGTAGGCGCCGAACCCGAAGCTGATGAGGAAGCAAATGGCGAGCAGAAGGCGCCAGGAGTGATGGCGGTCCGCCTCGCTTAAGGGGGGTGGGGGTTGCGGCGGACCCGGGCGCCCCTGCCGCTGGGCACTCGACTCAGTCCTGGTGCCCGCTCTCACGGGAGTGCTCAAGCCGCCACCGCGCCGCCGTCTGAGGCCCACCCCCGCCCCCAAGCCCGAACCAGGACTCCGCCAGCCACCGTCACACTCCTTAGCGCATCAGAGGCGTACCTTCACGCCCGCATCTTCCAGCTCTGCCTCATGGCCCCACTTACCACGAGCATCAGCCCGATCCCTATCACCAGGTCGCCAATGCTGGGAACGGAGAGCCCGTGCCCCAGACCGATGACGTCCGAGAGCATGGGGAGCCGGCAGTCCTGGGTGAGGGCAACGTGACCGAAGAACTTGCCCTCCACGATCCCTTGAGCCAGCTTCGCGCCTCCAGTCGCCCGCAGCCGCTCGATGCTGATCGGCATTCGGCCATCGTTGGCCGCCATCACGATGAAGTTGAGGAAGGCCCCCGCCCACATCACCCAGACTCCGGGGAGTCGTCGGTTGAAGAGGAGAGCTGCGGAGCCGAGGACGAAGCTCGCGACCAGGAGTGGAAGGCGCAGGGGAGGAACCAGCCATGGCCAGAAGGGGTTCACCATAGCTGGAACGGCGTGAGTTAGGCAGGACGCCACGATGAGACGAAGCCCACGGAGGGGGGTCTCAGCCAGGTGTTTGAGGTGGCCTCCGCGCAGGACACCGGCACCCAGACCGGCGGCTAGAAAGAGAACGAATATCAAGCTAGGCCACCTACCCGCTCCAGTTCGGGAAGGAGCCCGGGGATGCCGGTCACGGCAAACAGCGCCTCCACGGCCTCCTCGCAGTACAGAGTCCCAACACCCCGCAACAGCCGCCCCTTGGCCTCCTCGGCACTCAGGGGCGCCTCGTAAGCCCGGCCATGCGTCAGGGTGTCCCAAGCCTCGGCAACCGCCAACACCCCCACCAACCGCTTCAGGCGGGCACCAGTGGCGACCTCCTCCCAGGGGGTCTCGTGCCAGCCAACCAGCTCCGCCATCTCCCGCAGACCTTCGCCGCTAATCTCGTCTAGGATGGCCGCGCTGTGCAGGGTGTGGAGCTGCAGCTCCTGCTGCTCCTCAGGCGTCAAGGGCCCCTCCTTGTTGAGAACGTCGGCGCGTACTCCCACCTTCCCTACGTCATGCATGAGGGCGGCGTACTCCAAAATGTGCTGATCGGCCATGCTGAGCCGAATCGCGCGGCCGATCCTTAGGCTCAGATCCGCCACGCGTTCGCAGTGTCCCTTGGCCGAGGGCTGTTTGGATTCAACCAGCAGGGCCAGAGACAGCAGGGTCTCTCTGTAGACCCGATGCATCTCGCGAGGAAGCACGATCAGGGAGTTGTACAGCAGCCCGAGCGAGACGGCTCCGGATACCGCCAGTATGGCGACCAGGATCCATGGCGCCATCAGGTCATCTCCGCCACTACCAGCGCCAGGGCGTCGGCAACCTGAGGGTTGAACTGGGTGCCGGAGCACCGTTGGACCTCTTCCAGCGCCTCCTGAGCGGTGAGGGGGCGTTTGTAGGGCCTCTCGGGCGACTGCATGGCGTGGAAGCTGTCGGCCACGGTGATGATCGCCGCGCCCATGGGGATGCCGTCGCCCGCCAGCCTGTCCGGGTAGCCGCCGCCGTCGAAGCGCTCATGGTGGTGGCGAACCCAGGGCACGATGGGGGCGAAGTGCCTCATGCGTGAGATGCAGTCGGCACTGTCGTTGGGGTGGCGGCGAATGGTCGCTATCTCCTCTGGGCTCAGGGGCGTAGACTTATCGAGCAGCCTCTCACCCCACGCGATCTTCCCAATATCATGGAGCAAGCCGGCGTAGCGAAGGTAGATGATCGTCTCGGGGGGGAGCTGCATCTTTCGGGCGATGCGAACGGAGAAGTCGGCAACCGCCTCCTCGTGGGCGCTGGTGTACTGGTGGAAGCGGTGCATCGCGTGGCCGAGCATCTCCACGGTCTGCCGGTACAGGTCCCACTCTCGAGACTGCTTGGTCATCCAGTGCCAAGCCGCGAACAGAGGCAGTAGGAAGGGAACCAGCGCCAGCACTCCGCTGGTGGGGTAGAAGCATGCGATCACCAGAGAGAAAGGGGTGAGCAACATGCTGCTTGGAAGGCTGAAGCACAGGGTCTGAAGCGCGGTTCGCAGCACCGGGCTGCTCATGCGGAGCGCGAGGTCAGCACTCATCAGCACCACATGGACACAGATGAGGGTGCAGGCCGCGAGTAGAGCTGGGAGCAGCGACGCGCTCCCCACCTTCACTTCGAAGAAGACACCCCCCAGGTGCTCGAAGGCGAATCCTGCCGCGAAGGTGGAGAGGATGGTGGTTGAGGCGTTGACTACCAGCATCCAGAGAAACCACGGCTGCATCCCCGCGCGACCGAGGCGGACGGGGGCAATCCAGCAGGTAGCGGCGCTCATAAGTCCCGCGGTGGTGGGCCCGAAGAGCAGGAGCACGGAAAAGGAGATGGGGAAGTCGACGGAGTGAACCGAGGTGCCGGCCATCCCCATGGGGAAGGGAAGCAGGAACGCGACCGACAGGGCTGCCACGAAGACGAACACCGCCGCCAGCGGAACGTGCGAAAGCCCGCCGTTGTTGATGCCTGACCCGAGAGCGAGGACCCCGCCGAGGACGACGAGTCCCTCCAGCGCTTTCCGAACCCTGTCTGAAGACATGCGTCCCCAACCCCGATGGCGACCTCGGATCGTTTGCTCCGTGGCCCCCTGGAACCGCGCGCCGCCCTGGAGCCTCCGAAGCTGGCAGATGCGCGGGGCATAACCGGGGCGGAATGATACTATGGCCTCTAGTCGACGTACCGAGGAGCACTATGCCTCGTCCGAAGTGCGCCAGCAGTACATCGGAGTCGTGTGACGAACCACTAGCGGAGAGCTTTAGACCGGCGACACCTAACTGGTAGCTTGAGACCCCGATGTTTTCTAGTAGGGGGGCCAGATCCAGGGCAGAGCACCAAGGGCGAATGCGGACGCAATCAGTCCGCAGATGACCCGCGCGATCTTTCTCAAGTGAGCTCTCCTTTCGATGGGTGTGCCTCCGTCCCGCTAGTGACAGAGACCAACCGCTTCGCTCGGAGTTTTCCGCTCGCGCATCGCCGGTCTAAACTGGAAAACTTGTCTGCGCGGGGAATCAGGCCCCGCAAGAGTGAGCTCGCCCCACCGGAGCAAGCCTGATCATCGGATTGTGGAAGCTAGCGCATCACCTGCCGGGGGCCTAGGCCCCGTCGGTGGCCTCGTGCCAACGAACCGTCGCCGGCCGCACCCGGCTTCGGTCCCCAGTGACACCTGGCGCGGACCGCCCCACCCAGGAGAGGGGCAGGTAGGGAGACAGGCTGCCTCAGCGAGGCGTCGCGACTAAGCAGCTCGCGTGATCCGCCGGTTCATCGCGGCCAAGGTAGCGTTGACGGCCGCGCGGAACACATCCTGCTTGCAGACGGCAGACCCGGAGTAGGAAGTCTCGGAGCCGTCACTGACCTCCTTGACGACGGTCACCACGACGTCCTTGCCGCCCAGGTCGAGGCGAGTGACCTCTTCCACGGACAGAGACACATCCATGATCCCCGCCTGCTGCACGGCGCCCAGAGTAGCCTCCGCGATCAGCCGCAACTGCTTGGCACCGGAGTAGACGCCCTCCGCGGTGTGAGTGTAGACCTGGCCGTCGCGCTCCAGACCCACACAGGCTTGCATGCGGTTGCGCTTCATGCCAACGGTGGCCTCGACAAACTTGAGACGACCAGCGGGGGAGCGCTTAGAGGGGGTGGCCATGTTCAACTGGGCCACGCTGATCTTTCGGTGATCGATCTGGACCCCAAGCTTCGTCAGCAGGATGGACTCAACGTCCCTGACCGCCTGTTTGGGGGAGCGCTCCGCGTCTACCAGGACGTGCAGCTCCTCGATCTCCCCATGTGGTGTCTGCACCACCTTGACACCTTGAACGCCCCGTAGAGAGCCAATAGTCTGCTCGATCACTTCGGGTGCGGCCGACAGTCCTACCATCCTACCTCCCTGGAGCCATCTTACTGGGCCCCACAGCCTATGTTTCTAGGGCGCGATTGGCACTCCTGCAGAAGTAACAGTCTTGGGCCCTCTTGGTGCACGCCTGGCATACCCTATGGTTGGCCCCACCCATCCATCGGGTCACCTCGCCAAGCCCGTTAGTCTACCAGCCAACCAAGGACCGGGTGCGAGCCGCGATTCCAGGCGCCCAGTCGCCCTGCGGGACATGGCGGTGGCTCACTAAAGCTTATCGCCGGGGCCGACGATAACTGTAGCGACGGGGCCCTAGACGGCGGGCGTGGGCTTTGCGGAGCCCTCAAACCGCTCGCGGCCCCAAGGCAAGCTCCGCGTCCCTACGGAAGGGTTGACATGCTCAAGCGTCTCTCGATAACCGTTGCATCCTGCCTCTTGCTTCTCGGAGGCGTTGGGATCGGATACGCTGAGGTCCCAGCTCCCCCGCTCCTGGTAGGCGACCTAGACCACAGCGGCAAGGCTGATGTCAAGGATGTGATCCTCGCTCTCAGGATCGCCACCGGCATCGCCGAGCCCACCCAGGACAACCTGGCCGTGGGCGACCTAAGCCCCCTGGTTGGTGTGAACGGGCGGGACATGGGCGACGGACAGATTGGCGTGGCGGATGTCCTCGCCATCATGAAGCTGGTCCTTGGCCTGCAGACCACCGACGCGTACGCCTACACGGGGGCCCTCAACGCCGGGGCGGAGGTGGATGGCAAGACGATTGGGGAGTGGGGGAAGGAGTGGAGCCTCTGGTTCTATGGGATGGGCGCGGCACCCACCGGGCCCAAGTTCATGGAGTCACTCGGCTCGAACAAGGATACCGGCCAGGCCAAGGGTACCTTTGACGAGGTCACCCAGGCTGGCAGCCCCCTGGTGTTGGCGGTCGCGGGCGGCATCCACCCCAACCCCGATATGCTTGCTGAGTACCTGAACTCGCTGCAGGTTGAGCTCTACGTAGACGGCCGCCCGGTGGTGAATCCCAAAAACTACATCGCCGGTCCCTCACTGGTGGACCTCGGGGAGTACGGCGCGGCCTACGTCGAGCAGATCGTGCTTGGCTTCCGCTTCTCCAAGGGCAACCACGTGGTCTGGCGCTTCTCCCACTCGCCTGAGTGGGGTGACATCGATGCCACCTACAACATCGTAGCGCAGTAGGACCGGCCAGCAACCAATCAGTCCTCTTCGGGGCCCGAGGGACAGCGGCGCAGGATGCCGTGGTCTCCCGGGCCCTTCTGTTTCCGCCGGTTCCCCACCGCCCACTAGCCTGCGTTCGTGCCAAGGGCGTGGCGATGCCTACGCCATGCACGATGCGCAAGCGGCCCGTGCGAAGCGTGGGCTAGGGGCCCTTCCGCCTGAGGATTGAGAGGAACAGAGGGCCGCCCATCAGGGCGGTAAACACGCCGACGGGGATCTCCACGGGGGCGAAGAGGCTGCGAGCAGCCGTGTCGGTCAGCACAAGAAAAGCTGCGCCCACCACACCGGCTACGGGGATCAGCACACGGTGGTCCGGGCCAAGAACCCCTCGCACCAGGTGGGGTACGATGAGCCCCACGAAGCCGATGATCCCTGCCACTGAGGTGGCTGCCGCGGTCGCCAGGGTGGTGGCCCCCAGTACGATGAGCTTCACTCGCTCGACGGAGACTCCCATCTGTTGAGCGGTCTCCTCCCCCATGGACAGAAGGTTCAGTGCCCGCCCCTGGGCGCACAGCAGCAGGAAGCTGGCAAGGCAGATGGGAGCGGCGATCAACACGTGGCGCAGGTCGCCCTCCGAGAGCCCGCCGGCGAGCCACAGCAGGCTGCGCTGCTGCTCGTCTGGGTTCAGCACCAGCAGAAGGGTAACGCCGGCCCAGAAGAGAGAACCCACGACCACGCCTGCCAGCAGGAAGGACCGGGTGGCCACCTTCCCGCCAGAGCGCCCGAGCGCAAGAACCAGGCCCATGGCCAGTATCCCGGTGGCAAAGGCCGCCAGGGGAACACCCATGCCTCCCAGCGCCGTCTCACCCCCCAGAACCACAGCCCCGAGCGCCCCCAAAGCCGATCCGGACGACACTCCCACGATGTACGGGTCCGCCAGAGGATTCCCTAGAAGCCCCTGAAGTGACGCGCCGGCACTCGAGAGCGCCAGCCCGACCACCGCCGCCAACAGCACCCTGGGAAGGCGCACCAGCAGCAGTATGGCCAGAGCGTCCTCGGAACTGGGGCGCGGGTGCCAACTGCCGGGGAGCCAGTTCAGAAGAGCCGCGACCACCTCACGCGGAGGATAGCGGACGGCACCCATGGCCATCCCAACGCACAGGCAGATGAGCAGCAGCACGAGCGAGGCTACCAGGGAGCAGAGCAGACGGCGAGCGAAGGGTGCCGCGACGAGTGGCTTGGGGGAGGGGAGGGACACGAGCGCCTCTATCGAGCCCTGTGAGGGGTGGACGACCGGCGCCCTCGACTACGGTGCCCCGGAGCCCTGAGCGCCAGTCGGCGCGTGGGCCGGTCAGAGTACGTCACGGTCGGGACGCTTCGGGGTGCAGGAACCTCGCAAGCATCAGAACGGCGTCCGCGAGCCTGGGCCCGGGCCGCTCAGTGATGTCCGGAGGTGGACTGAAGAAGCGCCGCGACTTGACGGCGGGCACCGACCGCCATGCGGGCCGGCCTGCCAGATCCTTCGACCACTCAGGCGCGGAGGTGATGAGCACTTCCGGCCTTCGGGCGATCGCGGCTTCCTGGGACAGCGAGGGGAACTGCGACGGCAGGTCAGCCGCGACGTTCACCCCACCCGCTCGGCGAAGCACGTCGTCCATGAAGGTGTGCGGTCCGGCGGCGAGGATCTGGGGGTTCGTGGCGATCACCCAGAGCGCCCTCGGACGGCCGTGAGCTCTCTTGAGCGCGGCGGCCGCCCTTTTCAGTTTGGCCGTCATACCAGCCACCACGCGGGCGGCCTGCTTCTGGGAGCCCGTAGCGGCGCCGACCAGCGAGACCGCGTGGAGGACGTCCGCCACGTTTTTGGGGTCGATGGCGAGCACTCGGACGCCGAGGCGCTCTAGGCGGAGCACGTTGGCCTTCTGGAGCCCCCAGAAGGCGACCACCAGGTCCGGCTTCAGGGAGAGGATCCGTTCGTAGGAGAGGGAGACGCTGCCGACGGTCGGCTTCTTGCGGGCCTCAGACGGGTAGTTGCTGTACTCCGATACGCCGACGACGCGGTTCGCCAGTCCCAGAGCGTACAGAATCTCCGTGTTGCTGGGAGCCGTCGACACGATGCGTTGTGGCGGCCCCGGCAGGCTGATGGTCCTTCCACGGTCATCGACCACCTGGATGGGCGCGGCGACGCAGGCACACGTGAGGAGACAGGAGCTGAGAGACGCGGCCAGGATCCGAGTGATCTTCATCAGGCCACGCGCTCGGCGAAGTTCCGCAGCATCATGAGCCCCGTGGCGCCGCTCTTCTCAGGATGGAACTGGGTCGCGACCAGGGGTCCCCGCCACAGGGAGGAGCAGAACTCCAGGCCGTAGTCTGTGGTGGCCGAGGTCACGCCCTGGTCCTCAGGATCGCAGTAGTACGAGTGCATGAAGTAGACCATGGACTCCGGGTCCACGTCCACGAACAGTGGGCTGGGCCGCTGCTGGACCAGGTTGTTCCACCCAAGCTGCGGAACCTTGAGGCCGTCGGTGTCGCTGAAGCGGCGGACACGGCCGGGGATGATACCCAACCCCTTGTGCTCGCCCATCTCCTCGCTGGTCTCCAGCAGAAGCTGCATGCCCACGCAGATCCCCAGGAAGGGGCGGCCCTCAGCGATCCAGCCGGTGATCACGTCGGCCATAGCTAGGCCGCTTGACCTGAGCCCCAGCAGGTTCTCGATGCAGGCGCCGAAGGCTCCATCACCGGGAAGCACCAGTCGCTTGGCCCGGGAGGCGCGATGCGCGTCCGAGGTGATATCCGCCTCGAAGCCGACCTTGGCGAAGGCCTTCTGCACGCTGCGAAGGTTGCCCATTCCGTAGTCAATGATGGCGATGTCTATCTGGCTCATAGCACGCCCTTCGTTGAGGGAACGGCGTTGGATCGTGGGTCGATGCGCGTGGCCTGGTCCAGGGCTCTACCGAATCCCTTGAAGGCGGCCTCCACGATGTGGTGGGAGTTCGTTCCAGCCATCTGGACCAGGTGGATGTTCATCAGCCCGGCGTTGCAGATCGACTTGAAGAACTCCTCCACCAGCTCAGCCTCCATGCCGCCCAGGCGGTCCGAGGGGATGGCAAGCTGGTACCCAAGGCCAGGCCTCCCGCCGAGGTCCAGGGCGCAGGCAACCAGCGCCTCCTCCATCGGGAGAAGCAGGCTGCCGTAGCGGACCAGACCTCGCTTGTCGCCGACTGCCCGCCGAATGGCCTCGCCCAGGGCGAGTCCAGTATCCTCCACCGTGTGGTGGGCGTCCACGTGCAGGTCGCCGGCCACGGTCAGGCTGAGGTCATGCAGCCCGTGGCGGGCGAAGAGCGTGAGCATGTGGTCGAAGAAGCCGATGCCCGTCGAGATCTCGCTGACACCCGTGCCATCGAGGTCCAGCGTCAGGCGAATGTCGGTCTCTGAGGTCTTGCGCTCAACAGTGGCGACGCGTCCCACGGGCAGGTCTCCTGATGCGGCGGCAGACCGGCCCAGGCCCAAAGGTCGCGGCGTGAGGCCGGCGGAAAAGAGTCTACTGGCCCAGCCGGGCGCGGATGGAGGCCGCGTGGGCAGTGAGCCCCTCCGTGTCCGCGAGGAGCGCGGCGTCGGCAGCCATGGCGGCGGTTGAGGCTGGTGAGGAGTAGATAAGGCTGGACTTCTTCACGAAGTCATCCACCGAAAGGGGAGAGGAGAACCGGCCGGTCCTCTGGGTTGGGAGCACATGGCTGGGGCCCGCCAGGTAGTCCCCAAGGGGGACCGCGCTGTAGTCACCCAGGAAGATGGCTCCCGCGTGGCGGATGGCGGGCAGCAGGGCCCAGGGGTCGCGCGTCATCACCTGAAGGTGCTCCGGGGCCATGAGGTTGCAGAAGTCGCAGGCCTCTAACAAGTCTCGGGTGACCAGTATGACACCCATAGCCGAAAGGTTCTGACCAGCCAGATCGCCGCGCGACAGCTCAAGCAAACGGGCTTCCGCAGCCGCCGACACGGCGGAAGCCAGCGCCTCGGACGGCGTGGCCAGCACGCAGGGGGCCGCGTGGTCCGCGCCTCCGTGTTCCGCTTGGGCGATCAGGTCCGCGGCGATCCAATCTGCCGGAGCGCCCTCGTCCGCCAGCACCAGCACCTCGCTGGGGCCGGGAAGGGACTCGATGCCCACCTCGCCGAAGACAAGGCGCTTGGCAAGCACCACGAAGGTGCCGCCCGGACCACAGATCTTATCCACCTTCGGGATCGATTCGGTACCATAGGCCATGGCCCCGATGGCGTGGGCCCCGCCGATTGGATACACGCGCGAGACACCCGCGGCCCTCGCGGCAACCAGGACTTCCGGCGTCAGGTAGCGAGCCGGGGAGCACAGAACAACGTCAGGGACGCCCGCCACCCGCGCGGGAACGGCGGTCATGAGGACAGTAGAGGGGTAGGACGCCTCGCCGCCCGGGGCGTAGAGCCCAACGCGATCGAGGGGGCGCACCTGCTGCCCCATCAGGGTGCCATCCTCGAAGCTGTCCAGCCAGGAACGGGGAATCTGCTTCTCGTGGAACGCCGTCAGGTTCCTGATGGAGTGCTCCACGGCTTCGCGGTAGCGGCCAGAGACCGCGCTCTCCGCCTCCTGGAAGGCCCGCTCAGGAACCGGGTGGCCTGGGTACTCACCGCCGTCGAAACGGGCGGACAGCTCCCGCACGGCGGCATCACCCTCGGAGCGCACGCGTTGGAGGATCCCTCGCACGATCTCTTCCTGCTGCCGAAGGTCCGACTCTGAGGGGGTGAGCAGACGGATCACGTCTGGGAGGGGGGTGTCACGAGTGCTGAGGATCCGCATACTCAAGGACGTCTCCGCTGGCTGAGGGGCGCCACACAGGGCCAAGCACGCTCATTATAAGTGTCGCCTCTCAGGGGTGTCAACGCAGCAGGCAAGGCAGTGCTCTGTTATAGGCAGCGCAACACGCGGGGCGAGGAGCGGAGGCCAGCACAGAGGAGCCACCGGGAGGCGAGAGCCGCAGAGGCGCGGAAACAGGGGGTGACTGTCACGGGTCTTGGGGCACAAAAGGGAAAGGGCTCCCGGGGTGAAAGGAGACGAAAGCCCCGGGAGCCCCAGCCTTGAAGGGAGGTCGCTCTTCGAGTAACTGTTACCCCGCGCGTAGCCTAACCAAACCCTGCGGCGGGTGCGTTTCTTGTGCTAGGAGGCATGGCTTGCTTCGCGTGGTTCACCTGTTCGAAGACCTTGGGAGCTTCCAGCTTCGCAACCTCGAGTCCCAGGGGCGGAGGCGCCAGCACTCAGCCGGCGACACGGTTATCTATCGCGGTGACACGGGCGATGCCGTGTATTTCCTGCTGGACGGCTGCATGAAGGTGCACTGCTCCGGTCCCGACCAGGAGGAGGTGGTCCTGGACTTGCTGGAGGCAGGCAGCTTCTTCGGTGAGATGGCAGCCCTGGAGAGTCTCCCTCGCACGGCTGACGTGACGGCGCTCACCGTCTCCGAGGTGTTCATCCTTGAATCGAAGCCCTTCCTGGCTCTGGTGGACTCGGAGCCCGGCGTGCGGAGACGCTTGCTCCAGACCCAGGCGCTGCGGCTCAGGCGCCTGAGCCGCAGGTTGAACAGCGTCGCCACCCAAGACGTGGGGACGCGCGTAGCCGCCCTGCTGGTTGAGATGGCGGACGACCAACACCAGACCGCGGGCGCTCAGTGGCGGGTCCGATTCGGCGCCACTCAGTCCGACCTAGCGGCGATGGTGGGCGCCACGCGAGAGAGCGTGAACAAGATTCTGGCGGCCCTGCGCCGAGAGGGAATCATCGCCTCTGAGCCCGGCGCCTTCCTCATTCCGAATCCTGGCGCGCTGCGAGAGAGGGCGGCGGCAGAGTGAGGGGAAAGGTGCCCCTCACCTTCGCCCCGCACGGCGGCCGAACAGCCGCTCACGCCAGAGACGCACGAGCGCGCCCTTGGCGTGAGGGGCTGTTCGACTGATAGCACCCGTACAACGGCCCTGCTACAGCGTTCTCTCTACAGCCTCAGCGTCCAGCGCGAAGGTATCCTTGAGGTCCCCGTAGAGCTTCCGGTAGATGCTGTAGAAGGCATCGTAGGTGCCGTGGGCGGCCGGGTCCGCTGGCGTGGAGTCCACCACCTTCAGAGTCGCGCGGCACGCTTCGGGTACGCTGTTCCAGATGCCGACGCCCACGCCTGCCAGCAGCGCCACGCCGAAGCCAGGGCCCTCGTCCACGTTGATGGTCACGTGCTCTCGGCCGGTGATGTCGGCCTGGATCTGCCGCCACAGGGGGCTGCGGGCACCGCCGCCCGAGGCACGCACCTGGGTGATAGGGACGCCCATTTCCCCGAAGATCTCGAAGGTGTCCCGAAGGCCGTAGGCCACGCCCTCCATTACAGAACGGCTGAGGTGCGGCCGTCCGTGGCGAAGGCTCAGACCGAAGAAGACGCCGCGTGCGTTAGCGTCGGGGTAGGGGGTCCGTTCGCCGGTCAGGTAGGGGAGAAACACCAACCCCTCGGAGCCGGCCGGCGCCTCCGCTGCCTCCCGGTTGATGCCGTCGTAACCCGTCTGCCCGCTCACGTCTCGCCACCAGCGCAGCGAGCCACCGGCGGAGAGCATCACGCCCATCACGTGCCAGGTGCCCGGCACCGCATGGCAGAAGGTGTGGACGCGGCGGCCCGGGTCGATGGTGGGCTTCTCCGCGAAGGCGAAGACAACGCCTGAAGTGCCGACTGTTGAGGAGACGATCCCCGGCTCCACGATGCCGTTGCCCACGGCCCCCGCGGCCTGGTCGCCTCCGCCCCCCGCCACCGGCGTACCCGCCAGCAGACCCGTCGCCTGCGCGGCCTCCTCGCTCAGGCGCGCGCTGATCTCCTGAGACTCGTAGACGTCCGCCAGCCAGGCCCTCGGAACGCCGATGGCCTCCAGCACCTCGCCGGACCACTGGCGCTTTGGGACGTCAAGCAGGGACGTACCCGAGGCATCGCTGACCTCGGTCGCGAAGGCGCCCGTCAGGCGGTAGCGCACGTAGTCCTTGGGCAGCAGAACCTTGCGGACCTTGGCGAACGCCTCGGGCTCGCGGTCGCGAAGCCAGATGATTTTGGGCGCGGTGAAGCCGGTGAGCACAGGGTTGCCCGTGATGCGCACGACCTCGTCCGCGCCCACGGCCTGCGTGATCCAGTCGCACTGCGCCTGTGTGCGCTGGTCACACCACAACAGAGCGGGCCTCAGGACCTGGTTCGCGCCATCGAGAAACACCGAGCCGTGCATCTGGCCTGATAGGCCAAGGCCCGCCACGTCCTTCGGAGCCACGCCGGACTTCTCGATGACCTCACGGATGGTCTCCACGGTGGCCTGCCACCAGTCCTCCGGCTCCTGCTCCGCCCACCCCGGCTGCGGCGTACTGAGGGGGTACTCGCGGGTGGCGGAGGCAAGGACCTTGCCAGTCTCATCGATGAGGAGAGTCTTGGTTCCCGAGGTGCCGATATCAATCCCGATCAGGGTGCTCACGAGGTTCCTCCGAAGTAACGTTCGCAGAGAGGGGGCGGCGGTAGACAGGAGGGCCACTGCCAAAAGAGCAAACCACCAAGCTCCGGAAGAGGGGCTTGAGTGAGTCAAGACTGGAGATGGCCCTGGCGTGGCGTAAGCACTGCCGCCAGGAGCCCCGTCGCCACAGATTGCGAAGCCCGCCAGACGGTTGCGCCTGGCGGGCTCCGCGCCCTCTCCCAAGGGACATGACTGTGGGTCGGTCGCTTCAGCCGCTGCTATGGTTTTCGGACGAGCCGAGCCCTTTCCCTCGTGGATCCGGTGGCTGCTAACGGGGGGTGCGCGGCTTCAACGGCCGGTTGAAGTTGCTGCTGGTATTGCCTCCATACTCTCGTAGATCGATGCCACCGAAGTTTAGACGCGCGACGAGGGTGGGGTAAGGCCCCTTGGGCGGATCATAGACGTACATCTTCTGGTCCCGGATCATCCCCTCACCCCTTCCTCTGGACCTGAGCAGCCGCTGCATCTGCGCCTCGGCCTCGGCGCGCGTGGTGGTCTTGATATCCGGATCGAAGGGCGGTGGGTACTGGCCAGGCGTCTTGCTCTGGTCCGTCCACTCGTAGAAGCCGGGGAGCATCAGCCGGATCCAGAACCGACCCTTGGAGAAGTCCTCCTCCGTGAGCCCCCAGTCGCTCTTGGTGCGGCGGAATCTGAGCTGAGACGGGTCATCGGGTGCAAGTTGCGACTGCCAGCGCGAGATAGGGTCCCAATCCGGGAGCTCATCCCTCACCCATCTGCGCTGCTCAGGAGTCAGGTCAGCGGTAGAGAGCCCCTCGCGAGAGGCGGCCCTCCGGCGTTGCTCTGGGCTGAGACGGGCATACAGTCGGAGCATCGCGCTTCTAGAAGCCCCCATCCACCACTGGTCGCCGCCCGCGTACAGCCACTCAAGGCCATCGAGGAGTGCCTGGGGTATTAGGTGGCTGTCATCGACCAGGGCCAGATCCGCAAGCTCATCGAGGCCGGCGTAACCCTGCCTCTCCGCGCTGGAGGACAGCCGAAGAAGAACGCGGCGCGGCACGTCCAAGGCCTGCTCCATCATGAACGCCCGACGGCGGACCCGAAGGAACGGCCCATCAGCCTGCCAGTCGGCGGCCATCGCCCCACAAGCGGAATCGAGTAGCTCGCGCAGAGCCACATGCTCCCCCGCGAAGGGAGGTCTCGGGTAGACCCTCGTTCCGTATTCGGCGACAACGGGCTTCCCCGAGGCTCTAGACAGCTCGACGTAGAAGGAGGTGGCCTCGACACGGCCCTCCTTGAGCCTAGTCCTTGCGGTCTCTGCCAACCGGGGGGACTTGGGCTGTATTGCGTCCGGAGAGCAGGAGACAGGCTGGGCGAGCCACGGATAGGCACCCAGGTTCGTGGTTCGGCGCCACCTCAGGCCGGCAGCCGAGACCGGGGACAGGCTCATGAGGTGTCCCTCAGACAGCAGGCTGCCGGGGAACCGCTGCGGCACAGGCGGCTTCGGCTGGTCCTTCGGCGGGGGGTATGTGGCCATCGCCAGGCTGCGCAGTTCCAGGCGGTTGGTAAGCGTGCGCCGTAGGAAGTAGGATACGCTGAGAGTCAGCTGATCCGGGGTCAGGTCCGGAGGGACCATTGAGCGGCCAGAGCCCCCCAGATCACTGCTCAGCCACATCGATACGAGAGAAGGTGGCAGGGTGTCGCCAACTCCGCCAGGATGGTGCTCCAGGGTGACCTGGTGATAGTTCGCCAGATCGGCCAGCTGGCGCGGCGTCAACAGCCTGAATCCCTCGACCTCGGCCCTCTGGTATCCCCGCGCAAAGGACTCGCAGAGCCTCCGCTCGATCTCCAGGCTCTCCAGGTCCACTCCGGCCTTCGGGTGAGCAGCCTGCTCCTGAAGCTCACGTATGTGATCCGTTAACTCCGCCTTCGAGGAGGCGGCCAGCCGCATCACCTGCTTCATACCTGTGGCGACGGCGTCTATGGAGGCCACCTCAGTCATGCCGGCCATCTTCTGCTCTAGGCTCTGGCTCAGCGTGTACCGATACGTGGGCTCCTTGCCCTCTCTGAGCCACTCCAGGTTCAGCAGCTTCACCACCTGGTTCATGATGTCCCTGATGGGCTGCTGCCTCACCAGGACGCACACCTTCAGGGTGGCGAGGTCGTCCCTCACGGAGAAGTCGATGCCCGTCTCGGCCTGAAGCTGGCCCACCAGATCCTGAAGCTCCCCTCGGGGCATCCAAAGGTCTATCTTCCTGGTAAGCCGCTTGTCGTTGACGCACAGGTCCTGGCGGTAGTCTCGGAGGACCCGGGCGATCAGGGAACGCCCCTCGGGCGAGTCTGAAGCGGCGACAACTGGACGGGGGAGTGAAATGAAGCTGGCGTCCATGCTCTGGGGGTAGGACTCCGGCGCCCAGGTGGCGTCGTTGAGGGCAACCAGATCATCCGGCTGGTCTGATGCGCTGTCGTGCCCCTTGGAGGCCCCTCCAGCAACCGGCGTGGGGGCCTTGTGACCAGGGCTGACAACTCGGGCCGGACCAGACGGGCGGCCACGGCCAGCCAGGACAGGGGGAGGAGCACTGGCCGCCCGTCGGCTCGGAGGCTCGACCCTTGAGCCGGGAGCCGACGGACGCGGTGTCAGCCCCACGGCTCGGGTCGAGTGCTGGCCGGGTACCGATCGCGCCACCTGCTCCCGGCGGGGGGAGACAGGAGCGCGGCCCGGCCAACACATCGTGATCAGGCCCACCACCCCGACTGCCGCGACCGCAACAGCCAGAACTGGTCTTCGGGGCACCAGGCCCTGGGGCGCGACTACACGGGGGCCCGGTTGGGGATGCAGTGCAGACATCCACTCGCGCCATTCGGGCGGGGCCGGCGATCTGCGCCACTGTCTGGCGGCCTCCGACACCCCTCGGACCTCATCCAGCAGCCGGCTGCACGCGGAGCACGAAGCCATGTGGTGCCGCAGACGAAGCGAGGTCATGGGCCCTAGTTCCCCGTCTACGAAGGCGTCCATCAGGTCATGCACAGTGTTACATCGCATCGCAGGTTTCCTTGCTCTTCTGAGGTTGGGGCTCCTCGTGCTCGCGGAGGGCCTGGCGCAGCCGAAGTGTGGCGTGGTGGACGCGGCTCTGGACCGTGCCCACGGGCACCTCCAGAACCAGGGCCGCCTCCCGGTAGCTGAGCTCCTCTGCCTTCACGAGCAGGAAGGCAAGCCGGAGGGGCTCAGGCAGGTCGGCGAGCGCGGCCTCGAGTGAGAGCCGGTCGAGGCCCTGTCTGGCAGGGTCAGGCCCCCGAGCCATGACCAGATCCTCATCGGCGAGGGGGAGAGTCACGGGGCGAGAGCTCACCCGCTGCCATCGGTGGAGGGCAATCCGGTAGAGCCAGGTGGCTAGGGAAGCCTGGCCTCGGAACCCGGCCAGACCCTGGTACGCCAGTACCAGAACCTCCTGCGCCAGGTCCTCCGCGTCCTCTCGGTGGCCGCACAGGCGGGAGCAGAACTGGTACACCCGGTCCCCATGGTTCCGGAGTAGCTCCTCGAAGCTCCTGGGCCTTGCCATCCACACTGGCGGTCTCCTTCTCAGGGGCCGGAAGCGCCCTTCACCTCTCTAGAGACAAGGAGAGCCTGGTTTGTTCACAGCTATCTGGAGAGGGATGTCATTCCTGGTGACAGGCGCACGGCACCGAGCCGGCATCGGCGCGGGCAGACAGGGCGGGGCAGGATGGACCGGTGAGCCGGATCCAGCCGGGATTCCTACGAGAGTGTGTGGAAGCCCGCGCCATGCACGACGCGCGAGCGCCTCTTGCACTATGCGGGCTAGGACATCGTCACCACGGTGGCGCGGACCCAGTTCACGATCACCTCGGCGGCCCGAAGATGCACCGCCGCGGAGGGCGCATCGTAGAGCTGAGAGGGGATGGCGTCAACTGCCTCGGGACTGCGGGTGCTGAGGAAGTCCGCGTTGAGCTCGGCGGCGGCGTTCATTACGTTGAGCGGGGCGTTGAGGAGGTTGGCGGAGGAGATCAGGTTGTGGCCCTTGGGGTTCTTGTGCAGGGACTCCACACTAGCGGCACGGAGGGCCTTCTCGGCGGCCTGCTGGGCGAAGAAGACGCTGGCATAGTAGATCCCGGCGTCACGCAGCGTGACGGCCGTCGCAAGATCCGCCCTGGCCTGCGCCCAGTTGTACTCCGCCTCTTTCTGCAACAGCGCTCCCAGTTCGAATAAGCGCCCCACCACAGAGACACAGAGGGCACAGAGAAGGGACCGAGGGGGTGAGCGGGTGAGGCGGGGAGGGGGTGTAAGAGCCTCAGCCCAGTGACTTCGACGAGCACAGGCCACCTTCTGAGGCCCCTACACCCCCTCACCCCCTCACCCCCTCAGTCATTCCCCTAAGTCCCCGTGGTGAGGCGGTCCTCAGTCCCATCACATACGCGAAGGGCCGGGAGCGGCTGACGCCCCCGGCCCCTGGAAGGGTGGTTAGCCCTTACTTGTCGCGGCTGTAGTCCGACTTGATGTTGGCCTGCGCCGCGGCCAGGCGAGCCACAGGGACTCGCTTGGGGGAGCAGCTCACGTAGGTCAGACCGATGTTGTGGCAGAAGGTCACGCTGCTCGGGTCGCCGCCGTGCTCGCCGCAGATGCCCAGCTTGATCTTGGGATTCACCTTCTTGGCGTCGTCCACGCAGATCTGCATCAGCCGGCCCACGCCATCGGGGTCGATGGACTCGGTGGGGTCGCCAGGGAAGATCTTGTTATCAACGTAGAGCCGTAAGAACCGGCCCGCGTCGTCGCGGCTGATGCCGTAGGCCATCTGGGTGAGGTCGTTGGTGCCGAAGCTGAAGAACGCGGCCTCCTTAGCGATTGGGCCTGCGGTGAGGGCGGCCCTCGGAACCTCGATCATGGTGCCGATGGTGTACTCGACGTTCACGCCCTCGGCCTTCATGGTGTCCTCAGCCACCTGCACGAGCTGGTTCTTAACCCAGATCAACTCGTTCACGTGACCGATGAGGGGAACCATGATCTCGGGATGCGGGTTCTGGCCGGCCTTCTTGAGCTGGCACGCCGCGCCGATGATGGCCGAGACCTGCATGTTGACGATCTGCGGGAAGACGATGGACAGACGGCAGCCGCGGAGACCCAGCATCGGGTTCGCCTCGTGCATGCCCTCTACCGCCGCCAGCAGGTCCTCCTTGGCCTTCAGCTCGGGAGAGTTGGGGTCCTTGATCTTGAGGGTGGTGACCTCAACCAGCAGGTCGGCCGGCTTGGGAAGGAACTCGTGCAGCGGCGGGTCGATGAGGCGAACGGTGACGGGCTTGTCGCCCATGGCCTCGAAGATGCCCAGGAAGTCGTTGCGCTGCATCGGCAGGAGCCTATCCAGGGCGACCTGTCGCTCGGCGTCGTTCTCGGCGAGGATCATGTCGCGAACGATGGGGAGACGGCTGGCCTCGAGGAACATATGCTCAGTGCGGCAGAGACCAATACCTTCGGCACCGAAGCCGAGGGCCTCACTCGCCTGGTCAGGGGTGTCGGCATTCGCGCGCACGCCCAGCCTGCGGAACTCATCCGCCCAGCCCATGAAGGTGCCGAACTCACCGGCGATGGCCGGGGGCTCGGTCTTCACAAGGCCGGAGTAGATGGACCCGTCGGTACCGTCGAGAGTGATGTGGTCGCCTTCCTTCAGCACGACGCGGTCGCCGTTCTTGCCGGGGAAGGAGATGGAGCGGCTCTGGAGGTCGATCTGCATCTCCGAGCAGCCGCAGATGGTGGGGATGCCGAACTGGCGAGCCACCAGAGCGGCGTGGGAGGTGCGGCCACCCTCAGCGGTGAGAACGCCCTTAGCGGCCAGCATACCAGCCAGGTCGTCCGGGTTGGTCTCCTTGCGGACCAGGATGATCGCCTCGCCATCGCCGCCGTGCTCCACGTTGCCGCGCTTGGCAGCGTCCTTGGAGCTGAGGCAGATGACGCCGGAGGCGGCGCCGGGACCCGCGTTGAGGCCCTTGGCCAGCTTGATCGCTGTCTTGAGGTCGTTGCGGTCCAGCCGGGGGTGCAGGAGCTGCTCGAGCTGCTCGGGCGGCACGCGGAGGACGGCCTCCTCCTTGGTGATGACGCCTTCGTTGGTCAGGTCGACGGCGATCTTCACCGCGGCGGTGCCGGTGCGCTTTCCGGTGCGGCACTGGAGGATGAAGAAGCGGCCCTTCTCGATGGTGAACTCGAGGTCCTGGACCTCCCGGTAGTGAGACTCCAGGGTCTGGGCGATCTGACAGAACTGCTTGTAGATCTCGGGGTTGCGAGCCTCGAGGGCGGCGATGGGCTCGGGAGTGCGCACACCCGCGACCACGTCCTCGCCCTGGGCGTTCATCAGGAACTCACCGAAGATCACGTTCTCGCCGGTCGCGGGGTCACGGGTGAAGGCGACGCCGGTACCGGAGTCGTTGCCCATGTTGCCGAAGACCATCGACTGCACGTTGACGGCGGTGCCGAGGTCGTGAGCGATCTTCTCAACGTTGCGGTAGGTGAAGGCTCGAGGGTTGTTCCAAGACTTGAAGACGGCCTCGATGGCCAGCTCCAACTGCTTCATCGGGTCAGAGGGGAACTCAGAGCCGTAGTTGGCCTTGAAGTGCTCCTTGTAGAGGCCCACCAGCTTCTTCAGGCCGGCCGCGTCAACCTCGGTGTCGGAGGAGGCGCCGACTTCCTTCTTGAGGGCATCGAAGACATGCTCGAACTCGCGCTTCCGGAGGTTCTTGAGCTTGGGGTCGTTCTCATCGGAGAGGACGACGTCCGAGAACATCATGATGAAGCGGCGATAGGCGTCGTAGACGAAGCGGGGGTTGTCGGTGAGCTTGATGATGGCCTCGGCGGTGGTGTCGTTCAGGCCGAGGTTGAGGATGGTATCCATCATGCCGGGCATGGAGAACTTGGCGCCGGAGCGAACGGAGACCAGGAGCGGGTTGCTGGCGTCGCCCAGCTCCTTACCCATGGCGGCCTCAACGTTGGCCAGCTTCTCCTTGACCTCATCCATCAGCCCGTCAGGCAGGCGGCCGAGCTCGGTGTACTCGTTGCAAACAGCGGTAGTGATGGTGAAGCCGGGAGGGACGGGGAGGCCGATGTTGGTCATCTCGGCCAGGTTGGCGCCCTTGCCTCCGAGCAGGTCCCGCATCGTCTGGTTGCCCTCGGCAAAGAGCCAGACGCGTTTGGACTCAGGTGAAGCCATTGAGTAACTCCTCCTATGCCGCGCGAACGCGGCATGTTCGTGATGGGTGGGATACAAGCGGACCGGACGCGGAGCCCCGCAGACCGGCCTCGAGCCCGCAGTTAGCTGAACAGATTGTGGTTCTAGCCCACGATGCCCAGGGCGCGGTAGATCCTGATGGGCGGCGCGGGGTTCCACACGCTTGCGTGAGCGGGGCGGGCCGCGTGCTGAGCCCTGCCCGAGGCATCACGATATGGGTGACACGACTAACGGAGCCAACAGGGGACTCCGGAGTGAAGGCTCTTGCCGACGGCCGGGTGCGGCGTCAGGGAGCGCTGGGGCGAGCGTCTTTGCCGCGCCCTCGCCGGTCCGCCGGAGGCCGGACCTCGCCCCAAGCGATGTGGGGACGAAGGCCGCCTCAAGGGCCGGCTGTGGGGTTCCGAATCGAGCCGATGGCGGGCTGATGCGTCGCGAAGGCCCTCAGACCAGGCCGGCCAGGAGCTTCCTGGTGGATCGGAGGCTCTCTTCCTCCTTGCGTCCACCCCAAGCGGCCCGCGGACCCGCCACTGCCACCCCTGCAAACGATGCCGCGAACGACCTCGGGGAGGCGACGGGACTGACTTGGGCTTCGGCTCACTCCCGGGGCCCGCTCCAGAGATGCCGGCGCGCGGCCACGGGAGCCTATGGCTCTCTTGGTAGGCACAGGACGAGACGGCCCCCGAGGGGTCGCGCGTGCCCCACCAAACCCCAAGCCTATACTACATTAAGTGACGAAGCTCAGCAACCTTTGAGCCCAGCGCCGTCTCGGCGGCACCCAGTACGGACGGCCCCTCGGGGCTGGCCACGGAGGGGTCGCCGAGGGGCTGCCGAGGCTGGCTGGGCGAGAGACGAAGCCAACACTCACGCGGAGGGATGCCCTGCCTATGGAGCTGAGTGACTACACGATTCAGAAGCTCTACGACGCCTTCAATGCGCGCGACATCGACTCGGTGACTGCCGCCCTGCACCAGGACGTTGACTGGCCCAACGGTTGGGAAGGCGGCCGACTCCGAGGGCGCGAGGCCGTGCGCGAGTACTGGCTCCGGCAGTGGAAGGCCATCTCGCCTCACGTAGAGCCAACAAGGGTACGGACCGGGAAGGACGGTCGGGTGGTGGTAGACGTACACGCCCGCATCCAAGACAAAGAGGGCAAGCCCCTGGCGGAGCAGACGGTGGAACACGTCTACACCTTCGAGGAGGGCCTCATCAAGCGGATGGATATCCAGACCCCGTAGGGCAAGGCGCGGACCTACCGCGCGCCGGGCAAAAAGCCCCTCACGCCCTTACCCCCTCGCCCGCGCGGCGGGCGAGGGGACTCAGGCGCAGTGTTGGCGGCCATGGATGCACCGGGCCTCCCGCCAAGGGTTACGGTACCCCGTGCCAGTTGATCCCCCTCGCCCGCCGCGCGGGAGAGGGGGTAGGGGCGTGAGGGGCCGTTCGCCTGCGGTCCACTTCGGGAGCCGCCTGGCAGTAGGGGGTCAGGCGGCCGCGTCCAGAGCGTCGCTGAGTCTATCCAGAGCCCGATCGAGGTCGGTCTCCGCGATGTTCAGCGGTGGGGCGACGCGGATGACCCGGTCCGTGTGGAGGGTCCAGCCCAAGATCAGGCCCCGCTGGAAGCAGCCCTCGGCCACCCGGCTGGTGAGCTCGCCATCCCGCATCTGCATGCCGATCATCAGTCCCAGCCCCCGCACCTCGGTGATGAGGCCGCGCCCACGATCCAGATCCCTGAGCCTCTGACGCAGGCTCTCGCCCAGCTTCTCCGCGCGCTCCGCCAGTCGGGCGCGCCGCAAGACCCTTAGCGCTGCCAGGCCGGCCGCGCAGCAGACGGGGTGGCCGCCGAAGGTGGTGACGTGGGCGAGGGGTGGGTCCACCCTCAGGCAAGCCATGATCTTCGGCGTGCTCACGAAGGCGCCGAGGGGCATGCCGCCGCCCAGCGCCTTGGCGAGCGTCATGATGTCCGGCGCCACTCCCCAGTGCTCGGCGGCGAAGACCTTGCCGGTGCGCCCGAAGCCAGTCTGCACCTCGTCGAAGATGAGCAGCGCGCCCGCCTCCGTACAGCGCCGCCGAAGCGCGGGCAGGAAGCCGGGGGAGGGGACCCGGATGCCTCCCTCGCCCTGGATCGGCTCCACGATGACGCCGGCCACGCTCTCGTCGATGGCGGAGAGCGCGGAGACATCATCGAAGGGCAGGAAGGTTACGTCCGGAAGCAGGGGAAGGAAGGGGTCGCGGTAGACGTCACGCCCGGTGACGGAGAGGGAGCCGTGGCTGTCTCCGTGGTAGCTCCGCTCGAAGCTGACCAGGCGGCGGCGCCCGGTGTACTTCTTCGCCAGCTTCAGCGCCCCCTCGTTGGACTCCGTGCCGCTGTTGGTGAAGTAAACGACGCTCAGGTCGCCCGGCGCCACCTCCGCCAGCTCCCTCGCCAACTCCACCTGAGGCGCCATGACGTACTCGCCGTAGACCATCGGATGCAGGTACCGCCCCGCCTGCTCCCGCACAGCCGCCACTACCTCAGGGTGGCAATGCCCCACGTTGCAGACGCACAGGCCTGAGATGAGGTCCAGGTACTCCCGCCCGCCGGAGGTGAACACCGAAGCCCCCTCCGCCCGCTCAATGACTAGGCCCATCGGTGAGTCCGTGGTCTGGCACACATGCGCAAGGAAGCTCTGTTTCAGTTCACTGGAGTCCAATCTGCGCTTCCTTTCGGTCGTTCATGGCCAATTGCAGCCCCTCTGGGTGCCCGGGAGCGCTCTCTCGGGGCAGTCCAGGGCAGAGGTCCCAGCGCTTGTCCCAAGGATCGAGTTCGGGGTAGGGAAGCCAGGCTCCCCCGGGCTGCGCACGGAGGCGACCGCCCGATAGGGTCCTTGCGGGAATAGCAGGCCCTGCGCCCCTGGGGAGAAGCAAGCATCCACGAAGATCGGCAACCGAGGGCGGCAGAGTCAGCCGCTCCCGGCTAGAGGTAGAGCCGAACTACTGCTGCGGGTTGAGGACGAGGGAGAGAGTTATGTCCGGGCGGCCGGAGGCGACGGTGCGCATGACGCCGGGCTGGAGGAGCACGGTGCCCCGAACCGGCACCAGGGAGGTGGTGGCACTGGGGGCGCGATCGGTCGGGACCCATCGGACTCCGTAGCTGAGCCGAAGTCCGCCGCCCAGCACTTCCTCGACCGTGTAAGGGTACACGAAGAGGCGGCCGGAGGGTAGCTGGAGCGATGCCTCGGCCGGGACCCCGGGCACTAGAACTAGCTCAGTGAAGACGCCGGTGGGGCCTCGGGGCGTCTGGGTGCGAGTACGCGACGTGCTGGTCCGGCTGGCGCCCCCGCTATTCGGCCCCAGCCCCTGAATCAGGTCCGTCGCCGTCGGGCGGGTGGTGGTGATCGTCGCGGAGGGGTAAGCCTGCACCGTGAGGCGCCATCGGGAGGCGGTCGGGCGCGCCTGGAGGCCGGGGGCACCTGCGCCAGGCTTGGGGCCGATGCGCAGGATCGCCCGCTCCCGGACCGCCTGCAGGTTGCCCTGCTCCAGCAGGACCCGCAGAGCCTCAGTGAGGGGCTGGTTCACGAGGTTCACCACCACGGGCTGGTCCCAAACGGGAAGCTGCGGGCCGAGCAGCACGAAGCTGACGCCCGCGGCGGTGAGCAGGTCGCTGAGGGCCGCCCGAAGCGTCGCGGCGCCCGGGTACTGCACCGTCATCAGCCGGCGCCCGACGACGCCCAAGTCGGGGACCACGGCCGTGTTGTTGGAGCCGAGCAGCGAGCCCACCTGGTCGAGGGGGGAGCCGGAAGCCGCAGGGAACACGCCCCTCGGGTTGGCTGGTGACCGGGGGCCGCCCAGCAGCGAGCCGATGGAGCTCCTTGGGGCCACCAGAACCTGCATCGTGGACTGGGGCATCACTCGCAGACCAGTGGCCGTCTGGCGCACCTGGAGATTGGCCCTGGTCGCCAGGCCTGTCACTGCCGTGAGCACCGAGGCGCCTCTCAGGAAGGTGTTGTCCACCATGATGGAGCGGGCGTCGGGGCCGAGGCTGGGGTCAAGCTCGATGGTCGCCGCGCCGCCGGTGGCGTCCGCGATCTGGCTCAGCGCCGCCTCGAGCGTGACGCCCGACAACTGCAGGTCCAGCTCCTGAGACAGCACGGCGGGGTCCACCGGCACAGTGCCTCTACGGGGCACCAACACCACGGAGCCGAGAGGCACCTCCTGGTCGGCGGAGCCGTAGCTGGCGACGTAGGTCTCACGCGTTCCGCTGGTGGCGGCGCTGACGACCACAACCCTTCGGGGGTCGGCCGTCTTGGAGATGCCTCCGGCCTTCTCCAGAACAGTCTGAAGCTTGCAGCTCCGGGAGTCCTGGGCCTCCAGGTCCGCCGCTGGTACCACTTGGTCGGGAGAGCGGACCTCACCGACGACGGTGATGCCGTCTGGGTCCGCGGGGGGCAGCACGGCCACCACGTCAAGCCGGTCCAGAGGCCGCCTGCCCAACTGCGAGGCGGGGGCGACCTCGGCCCGCAACCGAGCGCCGCCGGTCTTGAGCAGCAGCACGAGATCCTCTCCCGTGCTCTGAGCGCCGGCAGCCCGAAGTGCCTCACCAACCGTCATGCCTCTGTGGTGGGCGTAGCTTCCGGGCTTGGGAACGCTCCCTGTAACCGCGATTCGCGCCGGTAGGTAGTAGGGGCTGTTGCGGAAGTCGAGGTAGTACGACTGCGCCCCCGAGTCCTCGGGGGGCATCGCGGGCGCGTCGACGCCCTGAG
>DASXUI010000434.1:0-7363 GCA_036504955.1 Armatimonadota bacterium | reverse complement strand
GGACGGGTCTGACAGATCGGACGGTAAGGGCTCTCTGGGGCAGTCCCGTGATGCCGCCGGGCGCCAGGGGTGTTACCCCTGGCTGACATAGAGGCGCCCCACCGGGGCGTCATGCCCGTTGTGGCCCCACACCGTCGCGCCCTCGCCGGCCCGCTTCAGCCCCGGAGGGGCGCCTCTATGTCAGCCGGGAATGGCATTCCCGGCACCCCACCCAGCTCCCACCCTCTGAGGCCCTTCCCTACGACCCCACGACCCTACGACCCTTCCCTCACTCAAACACCACCATCACGTGGCCCTCGGTGGTGGATACGATTACTTCCGCGCGGCCATCTCGGTAGGTGAAGGGCAGCTCCGTGCCGGTGGGAGCCAGCAAGGCGTGCTTTGGGGCGCGGTCCAGCTTCACGGAGAGCGGCATGTTCTCCAGTGGGATGGGGTCCTCGATGATATCCATGTCGCTCGTTCGGTGACAGGGGTAGAAGCTCAGCAGGTGTACTACGGTGGTATCGCCCTTGCGGACCACCGTCGTCTCCAGGTGACCGGGGCCACCGTCACGGAGCAGAGGCTCGGGCAGCAGCAGGTCGAGGCACTTCCGCAGCAGCTCTCGATGGGGCAGGCTTCCGTGCTTGCCGTAGCCGGTGAAGAGCGGCAGCGAGAGGGTGATGGCCCGTCCGTTCCGCACGACGGCGGAGTAGGGCGAGAGCCCATCGGGCGGCGTCTGTCCGTGAGAGCAGAAATGCTCATAGGTCCGCTCGAAGTAGGGCTCCACGATGC
Source organism: Armatimonadota bacterium (assembly GCA_036504955.1). Lineage (GTDB taxonomy): Bacteria > Armatimonadota > DTGP01 > DTGP01 > DASXUI01 > DASXUI01. The sequence continues at coordinate 6,592 of DASXUI010000434.1, read as the reverse complement.
CGCACAGGCTCTCCGCGCCGACGGCCGGCTTCAGACGCAGTCCGCGCTCATAGAAGGCGAAGTCGGTCTCCGGGAGACCGTCGGCGATGGAGGGGTCCGGGCGCAGATAGGTGACCGTGAAGGGCGACTCCCCCTCGACCTCGATGCCGAGCTCCGGGAGGATGGGCTTCCCGGCTTCATCAAGGGCGGCTTCCCCGGCCACCAGCAGCGCGCCGCCGGCCTTCAGGTGCGCCCGCAGCTTGGCCCCAAGGGCGGCCTCCACCGTCAGCGTGTCCGGGATGATGACCAACTCGTAGCCGGTGAGGTCCGCCTCGGCGGGCAGCAGGTCGAACTGGTGGCGAAGCTGCTGCAGGGCGCGCACCACTCCCAGGCTGTCCGGGCCGGGCGAGTCCCCTCGCGAGGGGTCGATCATGACCGCGATCTGGCTCAGCAGAGCTCCCCCGGCCACCCACGGCTCGCACTCCTGGATGTGCTGGTACACCTTACCGATGAGCTTGTAGACCGCCTTGTCCGTCTTGCCGCGTGGATGGAGCTGGTCACCCACCCCGTTGGTGAGGCCCATGCTGAGGATGCTGGAGCACTCGTAGAGGAGGGCTGCCTCCGGCTTCAGGCCGCCGAAGTCCCCCCAGGTGCGGTGAAAGCGGGCGGTGTGGCTGAGGGTGGGCAGGCCCAGCGGGCGCACGAAGCGCGCGACGTAGGGGAAGTAGGCGTAGCCCCAACCGCCGGTGGGCAAGCACTCCACCTCCACGTGGCGCAGGAACTTGCGCTCGATGTGGAGCTCCGTCTTTGGTCGGCTGTTAAACCACACGCCGGCCGGCGCGTGGCCCGCCTGAGCCTCGTCCACCTGCCGCTTGTAGCGCTCCATGTACCGATGCGCCACCTCGTGGGCGTAGCGGCGCCGGTCTCCCACGTCTCGCGGGTCGAAGCCCTGGTCTCTCATCGCCTTCAGCGCCCAGAGGGAGCAGCTCTCCTGGTCCCAGCACATGTCCAGGAAGATGCCGTCCACCGGGGCGAACTTGCGGAGCACCTCGTCGAGCTGCTCCGCCAGGTAGTCCTGGTAGGGGCTCGACATATCCATCGTATGCCAGCCGGCCTCCAGGGGCGCGGGCCCGGCGGGGCGGCCGTCCGGGTAGACGGCGACCCACTCCGGGTGGTGCTGGGCGGCGTACTCGTCCACCTGCGCGCTGATGTAGACAGGAGCGCGGATTCCCTTCCGATGCAGCGCCTCCACCTGCTCCTCCAGGAGGTTCAGCTTCCGGGGCAGCCCCGGGTGCCGGGCCGGGTGCTGGGTGTCGTAGTAGAGGCACCCATGGTGGCACTTGGCAAAGACGGTGACACTGTCCACGTAGGCATCGGCGAAGGTCTGAGCGAACTCCTCGGCATCGAAATCCTTACCGATATCCGGGATGTGGGGGCTGGTATGGAAGTCCAGGTGAACGGTGCGCAGGGGAAAGCGGTCCAGGCTCATGGGGTCTCCTTCGGTCGTGGAGCCATTCACCTGTATCTTGCATGAGCGGTGGCGGCATACCTTCGTGGACGCAACGGTGTGGGGCCGCAATGCCCCTCTGGCGCTGCCAGCGATGAGGAGACGCGGTCGAGGGAGCGAACAGGGGAGCGGGGCCGGGCTCCGGAGGCATGGGCCTTCATGGCCGGATCTGATGGCACCAGCCGCCCGGGTTCGGTGGTCACGACCAATCACCCCGTGAGGGGGTGGGATGGCGTGGCGCTCCGCGCGGAGGCGCCCCCGAGGGTCTTGGGTCCACGCGGTGCGGCTCCTCAGGCCAACGGTAACGTGCTACGACGCTGCGAGGCGGCAGCTTCGCGCGGAGCGCCCAACCTAGCCCACCCCTCTACGGGGTGGGCGATCGTGACCACCGGACCTGGGCGCTTGGACCCACCGGACCTGGGTGATCGGCCCCACCGATCGGCGCCACCGGGCGGGGCCGACCGAGACGCTGGGAGGAGACGCGTATGTCCTGCACGTTGGAGCTTCCGCTGGTGCTGTTGGTCCTGCTCCTGACCGGCCTGGCCGCGCTGCCCGCCGGAGCGGAGGCGCCGCGCACGCTCTTCATCACCAACGACACCTGCCCAGACTACACCTGGGGCCTTACGGAGGAGCAGACGCGGCAGGCCTTCGCGGACCTCGTGCGCGCTCACCTGGATGAGATGACCCGCACCGACTCCCTCCCTCCCGATCAGCGGAGCCGCTACAACATGGCGGTCACCGAGGAGGCGCTCTGCTTCCTCGAGCGGCACCCCAACCGCAGGGCGGAGCTGATCCGTCGACTCCGCGAGGGGTGCCTGCTGCTGAGCCCCTTCCTCTGCAACACGCTGTGGGGCTTTCAGAGCGTGGAGGGAGCCCTCCGCGCCCTCTACCCCGCCCGCCGGCTGGAGGCGGAGTGCGGCGTACCCATCGACGTCGCGGAGCACATCGAGGAGCCCTCCCTGCCCTGGGGCATGGCCTCCGTACTGGCGGGCAGCGGCATCCGGTGGGTCTCGGTCCCCTTCCTGGACTACGACTGCGCCTTCGGCGCGCTCAAGGTGCCCCCCATCTTCGACCTGCGCGGCCCGGACGGCCGCCGGGTGCGGGTGGTGATGGACGCCTGGGCCAGCGAGAAGGCGAACTACACCCAGGGCGCGGCATATCTGAAGGCCTCCAAGGAAGGGCGTCAGGAGTGGCTTCGGCACTACGCGGACTCGGGCTACCCCTACCCAGCTATCCTGGCCAGCGGGACCCACGGCGACATCTCCCCCACCAGCGGCGGGCAGGCGCGCGGCTTCACGGAGGCGATCCAGGCGGCCTCCGGGGACGGGCCGCGGTTGGTGAACGCCACGCTGCGGCAGTTCGCGGACGCAGTGGACGGCTCCGGGGTGCCGGTGCCGCTCATCAGCGGCTGCTTCGGGCACTCCTGGGAGCTGTGGCCGGTCAGCCTGGCGAAGGTGGTGGCCGAACTGCGCTCCGCCGAGCGCCGGTACCTGGCGGCGGAGTCGCTGGCCGCGCTGGCCTCGTGGTCGGACCCGGGCCTCCCTCGGCGAACGGAGGCCCGGCGCCGTCGTGCAGAGCGGTGCTGGGCCATGTTGGGCGACCACGCCTGGAACGGCACGGACGACGCCAACCGAAAGGTCAACGCGGACCTTCGTCGAGGCTGGGCAAGGGGGCTCGAAGCCTCGGCGCGCGAGCTGGAGCAGGAGGCCTGGCGCGCCCTGGGCCTCTCCGCCAGCGCCAACCGTGTGACGCTCTTCAACCCCCTGAGCGCTGCCAGGGCGGAGCTTCTGAGCCTGCCGGTCCCGCCCGAGGTCACCGGCGCCACCGCTGGCCTCCGCGCCGCGGTGCCCTCTCAGGTGGTCCAGGAGGAGGGCAGGCGCCTTCTCTACTGCGTGCCGCCCAGGGTGCCCGGCTTCGGCACGGGAGAGCTTCGGCTCAGCGCCTCTGCCCCGAAGGCACAGCCCTCTCCCCGGCTCGTCGCCACTTCCACGAGCCTGGAAGGCCCCTACTACAGCCTCAGGGTAGACCCTGCCACCGGCGCCGTCGCCAGCCTCGTTCATAAGGCGACGGGGCGGGAGTTGGTGGACCCCGCCGGCGAGCGCGGGCTGTTTGAGCCCGTGTACCACGACGGGAAAGATCGCGGGCTGATCAACGTGCGGACGGAGGTGGTCGCGGTCGGCCCCGTGCTGGCGAGGCTCAGGGTGACCGGCTCCCTGGCCGGCGGAACCCACTCAACGACCTTCACCCTCTACACCGCGCTGGACCGGCTGGACGTGGATGTCCGTGTCAGCAAGCCGGCCGGCAAGGAGCAGCAGAGGCTCTGCCACCTCCTGCCTCTGAGCCTGGGCCCTGAAGCGGTCCTCCGCGTGGAAACGCCGGGCGCGGTGGTCCGCCCCAAGCTCCAACCGGAGGGCGACCTGCTGCCCGGCGCCGACACGCGTCGCATGGCGGTCCAGGGCTTCGTCGACGTCTCGCAGCCCGAAGGCCTCGGCGTCACCGTGGCCCCTCTGGACGCCTTCGCGCTGCGGATGGACCTGGGGACCCTCGCCTTCGAGGCGCTGGGCAATGACCAGAACTACCGGGAGGTGACGCAGGACCAGGGAGGCGACACGGAGTTCCGCTTCCGATACAGCCTTCGGGCCCACGCGGGCCCCTACCGTCAGTCGGAGGCCGTGTCCTGGTCGCGCGCCGTGGCCTCGCCGCTGCTGGCCGTGCCCGGCGCTCTGCCTGGGTCTCGCGCGGCCATGCCTTCGCGGAGGGCGGCGCCCGGCCGCAGAGGGGCCGCCGCGCCGCTGCCGGGCATCGACGTGCCTGCGAGCCGTGCCGTGGCGACCTGTCTGAAGCCTTCGGACGCCTCCGGCGAGGGCACCATCCTCCGCTTGTGGGAGACCGCAGGCCACACCGGGCCCGTGACGCTGACGGTTCGTGGATGGCGCCGCGCCGTGCTGACCGACCTCCTGGAGCGTGACAAGACGCCGCTCCCCATCAACGCCGGCAAGCTGCGGGTCCCCCTGGCCGCTTGGGGGATGACCTGCGTGCGGCTGAAGTAGCTGCCGTCTGGGGCTGCTGACTGAGCCACGCCGATGACGCGACTACCGGCGCCTCAGCGACACGAAGGCGGCGGGAAGTTGGAACCGCTGCCCAGAAGGAACACGACCAGGGAGATGTCCTGAAGCTCGCGGACCAGCACTTCGAGCATGGAGTGGGCGGCCAGCAGGTCCGGCAGCCCGCCCTGCAGCATGCTCTGAACGTCGGTCCAGAGAAGGGCAACACGCGTCTCACCTAGCTCTTTGAGACCAACCCCGAGAGCTTCGGCGAAGCGGTCCCAGTCGTGGTCCTCGACGCGGCCATGGCTGCTGGGCCAATCCTGGCACGCTTGGGTGATGAACGACCCTCGGTTCCGCACACCGGAGCCGTCCAGCCGAAACAGGGCGAAAAGCCAGTACCTCAGGTGCGACTCGAGCCGTGGAAGCTCCTCGTGACTGGCGCAGACCACCGGCCCAAGACCACGCGTGGCCTGCTCAAGGCAGTAGCCGCGGCGCCTCACAGGATCGGTCAACACGTCCCGCGCGTGGGTCACGGCGGCGGTTCGCTCCGCCGAAGGGATGAGACCCGGCTCCGGGTGATGCAGCCGATGGAACGCCCGACACTGTGCCTCGATCTCATCCTGCGTGGCCGAGGGGACCAGCCCAAGCACTTCGTAGAGGTTTGGTTCGCCACCCTGCCCGCCAGGGCTATCTGGCTCCGACGCGGGACCGAACTCCTCGCCAAGCGTGTGGATACGCATCCTCATCGCCCCCACCCACCTTCAGTTGGGAGGCTGCCGCCACCCCTGGCCGCACTAGCCTGCCTTACTCACGAGAGCGTGTAGAAGCCCGCGCCATTCACGACGCGCAAGCACCTCGTGCTCCATGCGGGCTAGGCCTCTGTCGCGGGGAGGGGTTCGGTGAGCCGGGCTCCGGATTCCTGCTCGGAGGATCGCGAGGGCTCGTCGAGGAGCTGGCGGACGGCGCGGCAGAGGGCTTCTGGGCCGAAGGGCTTTGCCAGCAGGGCGCGACCGGGAGCTCGACTCTGGGCCATCGGCAGTGCCTCCTCGGTGTAGCCGGAGATGAAAAGTACACGCAGGCCGGGGTGCGTGGCCTGTAGCCGCTCCGCGACCTGGGGGCCTGAGAGGCCGGGCATGATCACGTCAGTAACCAACACGTGCAAGTCCCGCACCTCGGACCGGGCAAGGGCCAGGGCCTCCGCGCCATCGGTGGCCTCCCGCACCCTGTAGCCCTGGGCCACGAGGGCGCTGACGGCCAGGGCTCGGACCATGGGCTCATCCTCCACCACCAGCACGAACTCCGTCCCCCTGTCCAGGGGCGGCCGTGCCTCGTTGCGTGGCCCCTCCTCGGGGTCCGGCACCCGCGGAAGGTACACGGTGAAGGTGGTCCCCTCGCCGACGCGGCTCACCACGTCCAGGCGCCCGCCGCTTTGCTGCACGATGCCGTAGACGGTGGCCAGCCCCAACCCCGTTCCTCTGCCGCGCTCCTTGGTGGAGAAGAAGGGCTCGAAGATGCGCTGTTGGGTCTCGGGATCAATCCCCACGCCGGTATCGCTCACCCGCAGGAAGACGTAGTCCCCTGCGCCCTGCCCGGCCGCCGGGTCCGCTTCCAGGTGCGTGCTGCCGGTCTCAAGGGTCAGGCGTCCCCCCTCGGGCATGGCGTCCCGGGCGTTGACGGATAGGTTCACGACGACCTGCTCCAACTGGCTGGGATCCGCGCGCACGTAGCCGGCGTCTCGCGGCAGCGAGGTCGCGAGCTCTATGGTCTCGCCCAGGAGCCGGCGCAGCATCTCCTCCACACCCAGTACTTCCGCGCTGAGCTGCACCACCCGGGGCTCCAGCACCTGGCGCCGGCTGAAGGTCAGAAGCTGGCGGGTGAGCGTCGCGGCCCGCTCGGACGCCCGCCGGATCTCCTCCAGTGGCCGGCGCACTCGGTCGCCCGCTCCCACCTGGGCCAGGCCCAGCTCCGAGTAGCCCAGGATCGCCGTCAGCAGGTTGTTGAAGTCGTGCGCCACGCCCCCGGCAAGCTGGCCGATGGCCTCCATCTTGCGGGCCTGCGA
>DASXUI010000433.1:0-12340 GCA_036504955.1 Armatimonadota bacterium | reverse complement strand
CAGGATGCTCGCACTCGGCGCGAGCAGGATGCTCGCACTCGGCGCGAGCAGGATGCTCGCACTCGGCGCGAGCAGGATGCTCGCACTCGGCGCGAGCGTCCCGCTTGCGACTCGGCCGCAGGCCGAGCGGGGGTTGGCGGCTCGGAGTGGGCACAAGGCTGCGATCACAGGGGAGCACTAGATGCGGGATGGGAGATCCAAGCAGTAGGCGACAGGCAACCTCGGCCTGCGGCCGGGTCGCAGGCGGGACGCCCGCGCCACCGAGGCCTCACAGAACCCCAGAATCGGTGGCCCAGAGCTGGCGTGGACTAACCAGCGCTGAGTCAGGGGCAAGATGCCCACGCTGCAGATGCAGCCTTGTGACGGCCCTGCGGTAATGAGCTTAGTTCCATTCGAAGCTCACGACGGTAGGCTTGTCCTCCCAGGGGCTGAGGCCTTGGGCCCAGCGGCCAAAGACGCATCTGCTCTCGCCCTCCCCAGGAGAAGGCCAGATGCGTCGCCAGCCCGCGCGCGCCCCCTCGCCAACCCCGTCGGAACGGCGGTCCAACGCCGCGAGAGGCACACTGTCTCAGCATCCCAGACACTACCCGCGCCAGCACACGACGCTCGGGAGCCGCCGCCACGATCGCCCTCGGGCGTGGAAGCAGACGCACCACTGAGCGGGCGGGACCCGTCTACACCATAGGATGGCCCGGCGCCAGCGTTGCGGGGCCTCTAGGCCTTGGCAGTGGCGTTCACTACTGACGCCTTCAGTGGTCAGGCAGGACAGCGCCGAAGCCGCGGCCCGGATCGGGCCAGCAAAGGAGCGCGATGAACGTGATGGAGTATCTGAGCAGGCTGCCTCGCGCGGGCCTGGTAGCAGTAGGCCTCGCTCTGGTGGCCGTGGTGGGCCTGGCAGACTACCTGAACGGGTCGCACGCCTCACTCCTCTTCCTCTACCTGCTGCCGGTGATGCTGGCCTCCTCCTATGGCGGCAAAGGGCGGGGCAAGGCATCGCCTTCGTTAGCGCCGGAGTGTGGTCAGCCGTGGCCTTCGCCGAGAGATCCTCTCAGCTCCATGCGGCCCGCCATCTGTGGAACGGGGCGGCGAACCTGGCGGTGTTCCTCGCCATCGCCGCCATGGTCTCGACCATCGCCGCCTCCAGACGTCGGCAGGACGAGCTTCTTCAGTTCATCGTCCACGACTTGCGTTCGCCCATGACCAACATCCAGAGCGGCCTTCAGACACTGCAGGAGATGTCCGAGGGGAAGCTCGACGATACGGATCAGGAACTGATCGCCATGGCGCTGGTCTCCAGCGACAGGGTGCTGACCCTGGTGAACTCTCTGCTGGATCCTCCCCGAATTGAGAGCGGTAAGCTTCCACTGCACCTGGAGGCAATACCGACCGAGGAGTTGGTCACGACTGCCCTCGATCAGGTGGGGATGTGGGCCAGGCAGAACCAGGTGGACCTCAAAGCCGATGGCGACGGAGCCCCGCCTGCCGTGATGGCCGACCGTGTGGTAACCGGAAGGGTGCTGGTGAACCTGCTGAGCAACGCCCTGAAGTACAGCCCCCCGATGTCCACCATCACGCTCCGCGCGAGGCCATCCGACGATGGCCACGTGGTGCTGAGCGTCGAGGACCAGGGGCCGGGCATTCCCCCGGAGTGGGTGGACAAGGTGTTCGACCCCTTCACACAGGTCGCGTCCCGGAAGTCCGGCGCCGCGACGGGGACCGGGCTCGGCCTGACCTTCTGCCAGAAGGCGGTTCAAGCCCAGGGCGGACGCATCTGGCTGAAGAGCAAGCTGGGGCACGGCACCACGGTCAGCGTCGCTCTGCCCAAGGCCGCCTGAAGGCCGGCGCCGCCCAAGGCCCCTCCCTCTACTCCGGAGGCGCCTCCGCCTTCGTGAGCAGGCCCAGCTTCAGGGTCTCGGCCATCAGCGCCCGCTTGGCGTCGGTGTCGGTGCGCTCCCACCAGCGAAACACGGGGCGGAAGGTCTGCTCGAACCGACGCGACTCCACGTGCAGATCGTAGAGGAGCAGCGGCGTTCGGCCGTTGCTGTGGCGGTAGAGCGTGTGCAGCCGGCCCTTCTTGCTCCGCACGTCCTCGCCCCACCAGGGCCCACGCCACTCCGCCGTCGCCTGGTCCTTGTCCGCCAGCAGGACCACACGGCTAGGCTCCTTCACCTCATCAAAGGGGGCCTCCATCACCGGGCCCTCCTGCCCCAGGTCCAGCCAGGTCCCCGGCTGATAGGAGGAGACCACGGAGAGCAGATCCGTGTTGATGTCCGGGTTGTAGACGGGCTGAAGGGGAACCGGGTGCGAGGGGCAGAAGAAGGAGGCCACCGGTATCAAGCGAGGAGCCAGCGCCCGGGCCCATCCCAGGTTGCCGCCGTCTCCCCGACCTGGGGCGCTCTCCGGCCACTTCCGGTGGACCAGGGGCATGGCGCCATCCGAGGAGTCGCTGTAGAGGGTGAAAGCGTACCCAATCTGCTTCAGGTTGCTGATACAGGTGCTCTGGCGAGCGGAGTCCTTGGCGGCCGTGATGACGGGGAAGAGCATACCCGCGAGGATCGAGATGATGGCGATCACCACCAGCAGCTCGATGAGCGTGAACGCCCCCCTTCCGCGATGCCTCATGCCCGACGCTCCCCTTCCCCATCGCTCACTACAGCCGATAGGACGAAGGAACACCGCCTCAGGTTGCGCTTATGTGGTAGAACCTGCCTCGGGCCAAACCATCAGCGCGGAGCCGCCAAGGTACCAGCACACTACCGAAGGCCCGCCCTCTTCACCTCTTCACCTCTTCACCTCTTCACCTCTTCACCGTCCCCCAGCACTCTCGAGGCGGGCAGCTTCAGGCGCTTGGCGGCGCGGGTCGCGGCTCGGCGGCTGGGCAGCGGGACCTTCGCCACCGCCTGGCCCTTCTGAAGCAGTCGGGCGAGGAGCCTCAGGTTCTCGTCCACCTCGCGGAGTGTATCGTCCGTGCGCAGCGTCACCTCGATGTACTCCGCCATGGCGCTCCAGTTGCGGAAGCGGTTGTTGATCGCCACCATGTCGCCCCGGTTCAGGAGCCGGCGGAAGTTGAACCGTACCCGGCGCCGGTCGCCGGTGACCGACTTCAGGTTCAGCTCGTGGGCCAGTAGGCGGGTGCGCAGAAGGGCCAGAAGGTTCCACACCGGCGTGGGCGGGTCTCCGAAGCGGTCCTCGAACTCCGCCTGAAGCGCCTTCAGCTCCTCCACGTCCCTCACCGCGGCCAGCTTCTTGTAGAAGGCGATGCGCAGCCCCTCCGTGGGGATGTACTCGTCCGGCAGGTAGGCGTCCACCGCCAGCTCCACCGGCGGGAGGACCACCGTGTGCTCCACCTCGCCCCGCAGTTCCTTCACTGCCTCCGAGATCATCTGGCAGTACAGCTCGAAGCCGACCGAGACCATCACGCCGCTCTGCTCCGCGCCCAGCAGGTTGCCAGCGCCTCGAATCTCAAGGTCCCGCATGGCGACCTTGAAGCCGGATCCCAGGTCCGTGAAGTCTCGAATCGCCTCCAGGCGCTTCTCGGCGGCCTCCGTCAGCACCCGCGACCGGCGGTAGAAGAGGTAGCAGTAGGCTTGCCGGTCGGAGCGCCCCACCCGCCCCCGAAGCTGGTAGAGCTGCGAGAGACCCAGGTGGTCGGCGTCCATCACAACCATCGTGTTCACGTTGGGGATATCCAGGCCGCTCTCGATGATGGTGGTGCAGACCAGGATGTCGAACTTCTTGTGGTAGAAGTCCCACATCACCTGCTCCAGCATCCTCTCCGGCATCTGGCCGTGGCCCACGCCCACCTTGGCGTGGGGAATCAGCTTCTCCACGCGGGCGGCCATGTGCTCGATCTTGTCCACACGGTTGAAGAGGAAGTAGACCTGGCCCCCCCGGTCCAGCTCTCGGTTGATGGCGCGGCGCACCACCTGGTCGGAGTACTCGGTCACGTAGGTCTTGATAGGCGCGCGCCCCTCCGGTGGGTTGTTGATGATGGACATGTCCCGCAGGCCGGAGAGGGACATGTGCATGGTTCGGGGGATGGGCGTGGCGGTGAGGGTGAGCACGTCCACGCTCTTCTTGAGCTGCTTCAGCTTCTCTTTGTGCCCCACGCCGAAGCGCTGCTCCTCATCGACGATCAGCAGGCCCAGGTCCTGGAAGTGGACTGTCTTGCCCAGCAGCATGTGGGTGCCGATGACGATGTCCACCGACCCGTCCTTCAGCCCCTCCACCACGGACTTCTGCTCCTTGGCCGTTCGGAACCGGCTGAGCAGCTCTATCCGCAGAGGGAAACCTTCCATCCGCTCGGAGAAGGTCTCGAAGTGCTGCTGCGCCAGAACCGTGGTCGGCACCAGCACGGCCACCTGGCGGTGGTCCTGCACCGCTTTGAAGGCCGCGCGGACGGCGACCTCCGTCTTGCCGTAGCCCACGTCGCCGCAAACGAGGCGGTCCATGGGCTTGTGGTGCTGCAGGTCCTGCTTCACGTCCTGGATCGCCTTGAGCTGGTCGGGGGTTTCCCGGTAGGGGAAGGCCTCCTCCATCTCCGTCTGCCAGACGGTGTCCGGGCTAAAAGGGGATCGCTCGGCCGCCGCCCGAGCCGCGTAGAGCTGAATCAGGTCCTTCGCCATCTCCCGAACGCGCTGCTTCGCCTTGGCCGTCGTCTTCTGCCAGGCGCCGGAGCCCAGCCGCGTGATCTGCGGGCCTCCGTCGTCGCTGCCGATGTAGCGCTGCACGCGGTCGAGCTGGTCGGTGGGCACGTAGATCTTGTCGCCCGCCGCGTAGTCGATCTGCAGGAACTCCTGCTCCGTGCCATCCTGCTGAAGGCGGGCCAGCCCATGGTAGATACCAATCCCATGGTTGACGTGCACCACGAAGTCGCCCTCCTTCAGGTCCAGCATGGAGAGAATGGGTGCGCCGCTCTTGAAGTGGTGGCGGGGACGGGGTAGGTGCCGCTCGCCGAAGACCTCGAGGTCGCTGTAGATGATGAGCCGCAGATCGTTCAGCGAGAACCCGGCGGAGAGGCGTCCGCGGCGGATGTAGAGCGTGCGCTCCGGCCAGCCGTTCTGCAGGCTGACCGGCACCTGCTCCTCGGTGAGCAACTGGGAAAGCCGGTGGTGCCGGTTCGTAAGGACCGCGCAGTTCTGGGCGGCACCAAGCCGGTCCTTCACCGCCGTCGCAAGCTCCGAGAGCTGCCCGGCGTACCGGTCCAGGGAGCCGCTGGGCACGGCGACCTTGGGCGCCCTCGGGTCCCACTCCACGGAGCGCGGCAGGTTGTTCAGGTAGAGCCGGCGGTGAGCCAGAACTGCCGGGAGCGCCTGCTCCCAGGTCAGGAAGAGGTCCCTGGACGGCAGCGAGTCTCGCAGTTCCACGTCCTCGTCTTCCTCTTGCGCGTGGCGCTCCAGGCGACGGTGGAAGTCGGCCTCGTACTCCACCCAGTGGCCCTGGATCTTGTTGGGCTCGTCCAAGACCACCAAGGAACCTTGAGGTACTCCCTGGAGTAGGATCGGGCCCAGGTCGCCGGCCGCCCCCTCACGGGCGGGCAGCAGCTCCAGCTCCTCCACACGCTGAAGAGATCGCTGGCTCTCCACCTCGAAGACCCGTAGGCTCTCTACCTGGTCGTCGAACAGCTCCACCCTCAGCGGACGCTCCTCCGTGGAGGGAAAGATGTCCAGAATGCCGCCCCGCACGGCGAACTGCCCCGGCCGTTCCACCAGCAGCGCCCGCTCGTAGCCCAGCTCAACCAGCCGGTCCAGGAAGGAAGCCAGGTCCAGCGTCTGGCCCTGGGTCACCCTCACGGTCTTCACGTCCCGGGCCGTCCGCTGCAGCATGGCCTGAACGGGCCCCACCAGCACAACGGGCCCGGGCTTGTTCATCAGGTCCAGCGCCAGCACCCTCTGAGCCGCCGTCTCCGGCTCCACCTGCGCCGACCACACGTCGGCCACGGGGTAGTAGGCGGTGTGGTCCGGCAGCCAGGTCAGCAGGTCCTCGTAGAGGTCCCGAGCGGACTCCTCGTTCGCCGCCATGACCACGACCTTGCCGTAGCCCTCGCTCAGGCCGGCCAGGACGTAAGCCCTGGCAGACGCGGTGAGGCCCTCAAGAATCAAAGCAGACCGATCGCCGGAGAGGCGGTCACGCAGGCTGGCGGCAAGAGGCGAGTCCGTAAAGAGACGAATCAGAGGTTCCACGAGTTCTCCTGATGGGGCACGGATGTTTGCATTAGGGGACGACGAAGGGTCCCTGGGGGCACAGACATTATCCGCCACCACCGGAGGAGGGTCAAGGCACGAAGGGCGGGTCGTAAGGTCGTTGGGTCGTAGGGGAAGGGCCACAGAGGGTGTGCTTTGGTCCCTTGGGTCCCGTTCGTCCCTTAGGTCCCTTCAGCCAAGGAACGGAAGAGACCAGAGAGACATAAGAGACCAAAGGACTGCCCCTGAGGCCCTTCCCCTACGACCTTACGACCCAACGACCCGCCCTAAGCTACTGCACGGCGCCCACGATCCTGTACGCGTCTGAGCGGAAGGAGATGGAGAAGGGCTTGGGGATGGCGCGGCCGGCGGGGTCGCGGTCCACTACCACAGTGGGACGCGCGGAGTTGCGGGGGTTCGGGGCCACTACGATCGCGCCCTCGCCCGTGTTCAGCAGCACCCGCGTTCCGACAGGGTACACGCCTACCAGGCGAATGAGCGCCATCACGGCGCGGGTGTCCAGAAGCCTGCCACGTGAGGCGAAGAGGTCCAGAATCGCCTCTCGGGCGGAGATCTGCTGTCGGTACACGCGGTTCGCCGTCATCGCGTCGAAGGTGTCCGCCACGGCGGCAATGCGGCTGCCCAGAGAGAGCATGTCTCCGGTAAGCCCGTAGGGGTAGCCGGCGCCGTTCAGGCGCTCGTGGTGCTGGACGGCGACCTCACGCACGACCGGCGGGCAGCCCTCCAACTCATCGAGGATATCGGCGCCATGAAGCGGGTGGCGCCAGATCTGCGCGAACTCCTCGTTGCTCAGGGGACCAGACTTGCTGAGCGTCTTCAGGGGAACTCGCTGTTTCCCCACATCGTGCATCAGACCGGCCAGGGCCAGAACCTTGCGCTCGGAGTCGGGGAGCTCTAGCACCTGCGCGATGGCAGCCATGAGGATGGAGACGTTCGCGGAGTGCTCAATAGTGTAGTCGTCGCACCGGTGGAGGTAGGTCAGCGCGGTCATCGCCAGGGGATCCTGAATCACCTGGTTCACCAGCATCTCGCTGGCGTTCTCCAGGATGGCGCGCTCCGGGAGGTGGCCCACCCGCACGCGCTCAATCAGGTCGCGGCACGCCTGTACGGCCACCGTGTGGACCTTCGCGGCCGCCTGAAGGCGCTGCTGAAACTCCGCGTGCGCCGTGGAGGTGGGAGCCCGCTTGACCGTGGCCGTGAAGAGGTCGGGCTCCTCCGGCAGGTCCACGGAGTAGCCGCCCTCTCGGAGCCGCCGGAGCTGTGCGGCGGTCTCGATGCGCTGACCCGCCGCCATGAGGAGCACGGGAGCCTGGGCGCCAGGCAGCCAGCCATAGAGCGACTCCGCCAGGACATCGCCTATCTTGAGTAGCTGCGAGCGGCCGCTTGTGGGTGGTGGGTTCTCTTTCACGTCACTTCTCTCGTCGGCAGTGGAACCGATCCGCCAGGGTAGCCCAGAGGACAGTTCCTCTCGGCGCGGGCAGAAAGACGCCTCGGGGCCGAGCCTACCGCTGCACTACAGTGCGGCTCTATGGCGTGCCGCGCGCCTACTGCTTGATGAGGTGAGGCATCGCTCGCCACACCCCGCCATTTGGTTATGCCCGATCCTGGGCCCCTTCGTGCCAGCTATCAGGTCAGAGAGTGCATCCGCGCCCTAACCCGCGTGATGCACGAGGTGCTTGCGCGTCGTGCATGGCGCGGGTTTCCACACGCTCTCGTGAGTAACGCAGGCCAAGACTACCTGTAGGTGCCGCCAGAGGGCCCGCCGATCACTGCATCCCTTCTATCATCCCATAGCTCTGCAGCCGAATGAGCCCTCGCAGAGTGTCGTAGGGTCGCCACCAGGGGAGGTCCGGATAGGACGGCCTCAGCCCGCCGTCCCCCTCCAGATCGCCGACCCAGCGCTCCGCCTCCCGGCGCAGCAGCTCCGGTTCCACCACGTCCTCGTATCCGGGGGGCAAGGAGAGAAGGGGATGATGCTCGGGGCTGCCCTCGATGAGCGCCGGCAGAAGACGGAGAAGCTCACTGAGCCGTGGCCGCTGATCGCGCACACCTGGGGCGAACCGTACGTAGAGGTACCTGGGGTAGAAGGCGTAGTGCCCGAAGCCCTGCACGCGGTCCGGTGGCGGCAGCGACTCGAAGAGGTCACCCACTCTGCGGAAGAAGCGGTCGGAACCGAGGCCCCACTTGGCCAGGTATCCGGCGAGGGCAAGAACCCTCTCAGGGTCCGCGCCAGCCCACCACGGGCTGTGCGGGTACTGCTTGACGTCCGCGGGGGGATGTAGGAGCGTGCCGTCGGGCTGCTGCGACTCCTCGATCCAGAGCACCAGGCGCTCCAACAGAGGGCCACGACGCACGTGGACTTCGTCGAGGATCTTAAGCGCCTCCTCGGCCGCGATGGGACTACTGGCCGGACAGAGGAGGTCCATCTCGAGGCCATGGCCGAAGCCGCCGTCCGGGTTCTGGTAGCTCCCCAGCGCGCTCAGCACCCCGGCCAGCGGCCCGTCCTCGAAGTGGTAGGCAAAGCGTCGGCGCTCAAGCAGCCTGCCGTGGCGGTAGATGAACTGCCTGCAACGCGAGTACTGCTCCTGGGTCAACACCGTGGATCCTCTTTCCACGTTAAGGGCAGCGCGGTGCGGAGCGCTACGACAATCAATCACCCGGCGCGTGGCCTACTCCCCAAGCGCGCAAGCACCGCGTGCCTTGCCTAGCTGGGGAGCCACGGAAATGACGGCCTGGGTGAGTGCCAGAGGGCCGGGCGAGGCCCCTCAGTCGCCGGTCCGCTTCACGCGCACGACGATATCTTCAAGATAGGCGGGCGACACCAGCCTCTTCCACCCCTTGTCCGTGCTGAAGGTCTCCTGCTTGTCTATCTTGCCGGTCTTGGTGTTGAGCCACTCCGACTCGTAGGTGCCGGGAGCCAGCTCAACGGTGAGCGACGCCTGGCTGTCGCCCTTCACGTAGATGGCGTAGATCTTGCCGGGCTCCGAGAGCGCCCGCGCGGTGGCCTTCTCCGTGTTGATCTTGCGGACCAGGGTCGTGTCGGGAGCCATCTTCAGCAGCGGCAGGGCGCGCAGAAAGTCCCGGAGCACCTTGAGCTGCTTGCGAAGGGCGGGCCCGCCCCCACCGGGCGCCTTGACCTCACCGTCCCCCTTCTCGTGCCCCACGCTGAAGGAGTAGTCCAGGTTGTCGTAGATGCCGCCGCCGGCCATCAGGAACTCCCACGCCTCCTGGCGGTAAGGACGATCGGCGCTGCCGTCGAAGCCCGTCTCATCGTCGGCAAGGACCCGGTTCAGGGCGTAGTTGGTCTCCACGGCCTCCGGCGGTCGGGCGTAGTGGAAGTTGAAGATTGAGACCCGAGGGTCGGGGTCCTCGATCTTGGCCGTGTTGTTGGCGATGTTCTGCGCGATCAGGTGGCGCTGCTTGAGGGGAGCCTCCGCGTCGGCGATGACCTGCGAGATGTGGCGCTGCCACTCCAGCGTCACCCCGCCGAAGTAGGGCTCGTTGCAGATCTCGTAGTAGAGGTTGTCGAACCCCTGCAGCTCTTCAACCACCTTGCGGACCATGGCGTCCTGAACGGCGGTCAGCTTCGCGTCCTTCAGGGTGTACACGTCGGTGCGCGCCAGGTCCCCCACCCCGTTGACGTTGTTGCTGGACTTCATGGGGCTGAGGTCCCACATGCCGTCCTCGTAGAAGGGGCAGAAGAACACGTACTCCACGATGACGCCCCGTTTGCTCGCCTCGGACACGAAGTCCTTGAGCCGCTCGAAGTAGGCGGGGTCCCAGGCGTCCAAGTCGAGCTTCGCGCCTCCGCCGGCATAGCCGGGCTCGGAAGATCGGGCCCAGGGGCACAGCAGCCGACCGCTCAAGGGCGCCAGCGTGTTGTGCGTGATGCCGAAGGAGGCAACGTCCTCCATGTAAGCGCCGGAGAAGGTGCGCGTGAGGTTCAGCCCGCTCTTCTCCAGCTCCTTCAGATAAGTGTGGTAGTCGAAGTCCTGGTTCAGGACGGCGCCGTAGTGTTCCGTGGAGCCGATGAGCACGGTGGGGCGCCCACGGAACAGAAGGTAGTGCGGGTTCTTCGGGTGCAGCGATACAGGCGCGGCCTCGGAAGTGGCTGGCGCGCTGACTAGGGTTGACATGGCTAGGTAGGCTCCCAAGATAGGTAGGAAACGTCTCACTATAGCAGCACTCCTCTCCGGACTCAAGAAGCACGGTGGAGGGAAGGGGTGACTGGGTCGTAGGGTCGTAGGGTCGTAGGGTCGTTGGGTCGTAGGGGCAGGGCCTCAGAAGGTGGGAGGCGGGGAACCGGCCCAGTGTCATCCCACAGCATCCCTGTGGAGAGGACTGAGGGTGTACCGGGCCACCGTGTCTCTGCACTAGCCGCGTGCCCGACGGCGGCCCACCTGGCGGCGCATACCGGGCTCAAGGGCCCAATCCTCCTGAGAGGAGGGTTCCGACACCTGCGCGTCCTGGCCATGGTCCGTACCATTACGAGGGTTCCGACCCAGAGGTGCGCCCTTGGTTCAGAACCCCGGTTCACCGGGATTAGGCCCCGGAGCCCGGCGATTCACCGCCGGGCGGACTACCTCCGGGCACCCATTCACATCGGATCTACCGAGATGCACCCTCTGAGGCCCTTCCCCAACGACCCAACGACCTAACGACCTACCGACCCTCCTGCCAACGGTACCGCAACCTCACCCGCCGGTGCCCGCCGGCAAGGCAAGGACGCCACTCTCCTTGGAGTGTAGGGCGGGGGGTAGGTTGCCCACTCGCTGACTCCATCCCATCGGTGCCCCACGGCACGCCTTCCGGCCAGCACCGGGCAGACAAACCCGAAGGCCTCTGAAGCCCCCGGAGCAAGCTCCAGATCAACTGCCAGAGCTCCCGAGCAGTCTCCGCCCTCGGCACCCGCCTCGGTGGCAGCCGGAACCTGCCCCTCCCGCGCGTACCGGCCCACGGTACCAGCGCCCGCGCCCCCGGCCGCCGAGGGCGCTCGGTCCGCCACGAGCACAGGACGGCCTCCCACAACCAGGGCGTAGCCACGCGGCAAGCCTTGCGCATCGGCCTCCCACAGCCAGACGCTGACACCGAAGGTCCCCAGCCCTGGGGAGAAGCCACCCTCCGCCTCCACGAGGGTCTTCACGGCATCCAAGCTGCTGGCGATGCCGATAGCGATGTGCGGCCCGCCCCGAGGGTCCAGCTCACGGTCCGCGGACGCCGTCGATGCCTCAGCCATCACGCGGCTCCCAAGGCGCCACGCACCTCTGCCTCTCTAGCACCATGTTACCATCTCCCAAGCGCCGGCGACCCTGTACCCCCTCTGCGAGCGCGATCACCGCCTGCCCGCTCAGCTCACCGGCATCCCCCCGCGCAGCAGCCTGAGTGTGTCAAGCGTACGCGTCATGTAAAGCAGACTTGACACACGACCCTGGCGGGGATAGACTTCACTCAGGGAGGCCATCTGTGACGAACCGAATCCGAGAGCTCCGGACGGAGAAGGGCTGGTCACAGGCGGACCTCGCCGAACGCCTGGGCGTGTCACGACAGACGGCCAACGCTCTGGAGGCCGGCAGGACTGATCCAAGCCTCAGCCTGGCCTTCCGCATCTCCTGGGTCCTGGGCAGGCCCCTTGAGGAGATCTTCCTTTGCAACCTGGAGGAGAAGATGAGTGCCCTGCAGGCTAACTGGCAGTATCAGGACCGCATCGCGACAGGCTTTGATGAGGTTGGGATCCTTGGGGAAATGGGACGCGAGGGCTGGGAGATGGTGGGCTTCGGCCCCTTCATGCTGCATTTCCGACGCCCCGAAGACGCCGACCTCAGGGAGCCCTGGGAGTACGAGCGACTGTCCGGCATCCTGGGCATCCAATCGCGAGTGGACTTGGAGACCCAGGGCTGGAGCTACTGCGGAAGCTGGATGGGCCTCTTCCACTACTTCAAGCGCCCGGACCGCAAGGTGAACTAGCCGGCTCCAGGGTCGGTGAAGGCATGGCCGTCGCGGGAGTAGGCCCATCACCGGGCCTACTCCCCGAACGCCTGAAGCTCCCCGCAGGAGGCGAAGCTCTGCGCGGGGTTGTCTCCGCAGGCGGGGCGGCCCACAACCCTGATTGCGAAGGCCCGCTCCGGGCGGTCCAGGCG
>DASXUI010000432.1:0-2923 GCA_036504955.1 Armatimonadota bacterium | reverse complement strand
GCCCCCTCCACCGCTTCGGCGCCGCTGTGGCAGAAGAAGCTGTACTGCAGACCCTTAGGGGCCAAGGTCGCGAGGCGCTCCGCTAGCTCCGCCTGGTGCTGGTTGAAGAAGGTGCGGGTGGAGAGGGGCATCCGGTCCAGTTGGTCTCTGACCGCGGCCACGACCTTGGGGTGCCGGTGGCCCAGCGAGAAGAGACCGTAGCCGCCCAGGCAGTCGATGTACTCGTGGCCGAAGCCGTCACGGACCAGGCAGCCCTCCGCCTCCACCTCAAGAGCACCGAAGCCGCCGAATCGCATCAGGTTGGCAAGACCTGGGCTGAGGTGCTTCTGGTACTTCTCGATGACTTCGTCAGTAAGGGTATCCCAATCGGCTTCGGTCACGCTGAGGGCCTTTCCACGGGCGGCCCGTGAGGACGGGCGGGGGGTAGAGCACGCGAGGGCGCGGTCTGACGCAGGCGGCGGACCCCCGCGACGCAAGGAAGGGGGACGCCCGCGTCCTGCCCAGCGTCTGGTGGCATCACACGGTGGAGGGGAAGGCGGCGCTCAGGCGGCCTCGCCCGTGCGGTGGCGTCGGAGTCCCCAGCCGGCGCCAATCAGCCCGACCCAGCCCAGCCACGCGGCAATCACCAACAGCTCCAGGAAGAAGCCAGGGATGCTTGTGCGGTCGAGGAAGCGGAGTCGTAGATTGTTGGCGATGAGGAGTAGGATGAGGGCCTGGGCGCTCTGCTCCCTGGCGCGGCGAAGCCATACGGCCAGACGCCCCGGGAGGGCGGTCTGCGTTCTGGGCCCAAGGGAGTAGCCGCAGAGATAGCCCAGCAGCCAGGCGATGGGTGTGGCCGCCGCGGTTGTGACCAGGGCGATCTCCAATAGCATGTTAGCGTACCCTCCCGCGTAGCCTCGGGCCAACAGGCGGCACCTGACGGTCGCTACCTGTCGCCCGCCGATCCTGGCGAGCTCCGACGCCATCGGCGGGTCCGAACAGAGGCTAGTCGCAGACCCAAGGGGTAAAGAAACGCCCGTCTTCGTCTACCACGATCGCGTTGAGGCAATACTCCAGGGTGCCGGAGATCCTCAGCGAGCCGCGGCGGCGCCAACTCCAGCAATGGACCTCGAAGAAGTCGCGTCCCTCCTCCGGCTGCTTCAGCATCAGCCAGCGGTAGTGGCCGGGCTGCCCGTAAGAGTAGTAGCGGCCGTTGTACTCAAACCCGCCGATCAGGGGGTCGTCCTCTCGGATGTATCCGAGCAGGCCCAGGCCCTCTTCTCGGGGCTTGACCAGCACGTTGGCCAAGCGAGCGTGACGCTCGATGATCTTCCGGGCGGCCTCTGCGTACTGTTCCAGGCTCACCCCAGGCTCCCTCACTGCTGTTTCGATTGGAGTCTCTCCTAGAGCTATAGCATCCGGCAGTGGCGTGGGGCACCTCCGCCGGAGGGCGGGGGCCCCAGCTAGGGGTCGCGCCTCTACGTTGCGGTTAGGACCCGCGCGCGGAAGTCAGCCCCCATGCGCACGGGCAGGATATGACATGCCTGGGCGCCTCCTTCCCTCCAAGGGGCGCCGCGCGGCGGAAGTATGGACGATGGTCTGGTTGCGGCGGCCCACCCGCGTGGAGCGCGAGGCGCTCCGCGTAGGGCGCGATGCAGGCCTCTACACGGTTCCGTAGGCAGCACAGGCTAGAGAGCCGAGGCAGTCGCGAAGGAGTCCACGTGCCCCGAGCATCAGCTATTCGCCGAGCTCGATCCGCGGATCTAGCTTAGCACCATGCTTGGTGTGGTACCAGCGCTTCTCATTGATGAGAAGCAATCCGATCACAACCTGGATCGCCCCAAGGAGAGGGAAGAAGACCAGGAACATGATGACCAGCGGCACGTTGCGGAGGATGGGTATGCGGGCCATCCGAAGGCCGGCCGCGAAGTAGAGCAGACCAAAGGCGCTGCTGAACAGCGCCATCAGAGGGCTGGGCTGAACCACAACGATGTGGGCCACCGAGTTCAGCGTGTTGGCGCCCAGGTAGAGCAGGTTGAGCAGCACCCATACGGGCGCGAACAGGTACACCGCCAGGTCCAGCAGGAACCGGCGCCGGCGGAGCAGCGACCCAAGCAGGATGGGCACGAAGAAACGCTGGAAACACTGCCAGTTGCCGAGGACCCACCGCTGCTGCTGCGTCCAGGCCTGGGCGAGGTCCGTAGGTTTCTCGTCGTAGGCGAGGGCGTCGCGCAGCCAGGTGACCCTCACCCCCTCCAGTGCCATTCTGCACGTGAACTCCAGATCCTCACAGAGGCACGTGCCCTCCCACCCAACCTTGTCCAGCAAGGCCCGGTCCACACAGATGCCGGTGCCCACCAGGTAGTTTCCCAGCCCCAGGGCCTGTTTTCCGGCGTGCCAGAGGCTGTTGATGACCTCCTGCTGCAGGTGCAGCGCCCTGGTGAGCCAGTTGTCCTTCGGGTTCTTGGCGGTGATGTTGGACTGGATGAGCCGCGCGCCCGCGCACAGCGCGTTGTTGCACAGCCGCAGGAAGTTGCGGGACACCAGATTGTCGGCGTCCAGGATGACCACCGCGTCGAACTCCGGGGGAATCTGGCTTATACCCCAGCGGAGGGCAGCGCCCTTGGTGCTCTCGCCGCCGGAGTCCCGCTCCCACACCTGGGCTCCGGCCCGAGCGGCTTGGGCGGCGGTGCGGTCCGTGCAGTTGTCAGCGATGACGAACACCGTCAGGAGCTCGGGGGGGTAGTCGGCCTCCCGCAGGGAGCGAACAAGGTCCGCGATCACGTATTGCTCGTTGTGGGCTGGGATGAGGGCGGCGAATCGGCGGCTGGGCTCGCGGCTCGGCCACTTGCGCGGACGTCGCAGGTTACCCAGGGCCAGAAGAACGGCGTACAGGAACGCCAGAATGCAGCCGTACCGGAAGTAGAGTAAGTATGCCGTAAAG
>DASXUI010000431.1:0-5216 GCA_036504955.1 Armatimonadota bacterium | reverse complement strand
AGCAGGAAGGCGAGCAGGATCGTCGCAACGCTAGCGAGGGCGACCGGCAGGCGGGCGGCAACCTCGTTGGTCCCGAACGCCTCGTAGCTGGCCGCGGTGAGCCAGTACAGCAGCGGCGGCTTCTCCAGGTAGCGCACGCCGTTGGCGTGGGGCGTCACCCAGTCGCCGGTTGCCACCATCTCGCGGGGCACCTCGGCGTACATGCCGTCGCTGTCGTCGTAGATGGCCGGAAACCCAAGGCGCCCCAGGTACAGCGCCAGCGCAACCAGAGTGACAATCAGAAGACCAGCGGCACGGCCCCCAGTGCGCCTCGGCTCCCGAAGGGGCTCGGCGACAGCCAGCTCACGTAGAGTCGTACTCACCGGTCTCCTTCCCAGTCACCCCACACCCCTCTGGGCAGCACGGCCGCCGAGGCGCGCGCGTCCTGCAGGGCGCGGGCTCTGGCATGGCAAGAGCTGTCAGTCCGTGCCAGAAGCGTTGGCAGGTCTCGGGCCGCGCGGATCCCCCAAGGCGCGCGGGCGGCCTGGAGGGCGCGGTGCGGATGAGCCGGTAGCATCAAAGCCACTGCCCCGGGCTCACAGTGCCGCCGCGATGGCGCGCATCAGCCTTGGGCCAACATCGCCCACCAGGCTGCGGTCATACCCACCATCCAACCAGCTACCGATCATGAAGTGGTGGTCCGCGACGAGAGCGAGGCGTCGTGGGGTGGGGCTCTTTGAGCGAGGGTGCGTAGCCGCGCGCGCGCCCCCCGGGCTGACGTAGTACGAGAGCAGATCGATCCCGTCGAAGTAGGACAGGTGAAGCCGCCCCCGAGGGTCGGCCACGGGACGCGGGCTCAGAAGGTGATACCCACCCGGAAGGGTGGCGGGCAACTGGATTCCGCTTGGGAGTCTGGTTGGCGTGAGGATGGGCAGCCGCGTCACCCTGGTGCCGGGCGCAGGCTTGGTGATGAACAGCGACGCCGGAAGCCGTTTGCCAAGGGAGATGTCCGTGATGTAGGTGGTGCCGGCAGGGCTCCCGTCCGCGTGGTAGCTCTCCGTCTTCAGAGACAGGCCGGTTGCCCTGTCTAGCCAGAAGATGCGTTTCCCCTTGCCGGCGTGGCGAGGACGAAGCACTACCCGGTAGCAAGGACGCTCCGCCACCGTTTCGACCTTGGGGCCAAGCTCAAAGGCGTAGTTCTGGCGCAGAAGCGCCATGTCCAGCCTCGCCCCCATGTACACTACCGGATCGTAGACGGCGGTCTTGCGCCGAGGCTGAAGGTGCCAGTGCCCTTTGCCCGTGGAGATCACGATCTGGCCTGCCTTGGACCTGGGGGCCAGGTACTCCAGGCGCTCCCTGCCATCCTGTCGATAGCGCCGGTAGATCGTGGAGACCGTACGCCGCGACATCCACCGCGTCGTCACCTCACGGCTGGCCAGAGGCAGAGTCTTGGCCGAGGTCAGACCTCTCTGCAGCAGAGCGGGTCCGTCCGGCAGAGGCAGACGCTTCGGAACCGCCGCCCCCAGAGGGGAGGCCCAAGCAGAGCCCAGCTGCACCAGAAGGGTACAAGCCGTCCCCAGGAGCGAGAGACAGGGGACCCACCATCTCCCGGCAGGGGCTGCAGGAGAAGGAGTCAATGCCTTGCTGGACCCAAGCAGGCGACCCAGGCTGGATCGGGGGGCCATGGGATAGCCCGACAAGGGTGGGAGATCGGGGTCACTGGGGGCTGTCATCCTCGTCCTCGGTGAGGATGTAGGCGATGCGGCCCTCCTCTGGGAACGGGGTGGTAGCCTTGAGGCTCGCGTGCTCCTTGACCATGGAGCGAAGCTCCGCCTCACGGCCGCGAGCTGTCTCCACAGGCGTGAGGTCCGGCTGCCCGGCGGGGAAGGCCAGCAGAAGCGTGGCTACCGCCGCCGCGGCCGTGGTGGCCCAGGCGAGGCTGGGACGTCGGAGCAGCATCGGGCGCCTCACCTCGGGGTGCGTCGCCGTCTTGGCAGCCCTCGCGTACGCGCGAGGCCAGAAACAGGCCCGTGGCGCCGGCTGCTCTAATCCACCCAGGGCTGAACGCACGAAGGACAGCGAGGCCAGTTGGCCCACGCACTCCTCGCAGCGCCCCAAGTGCTGAGCCACGCGCCACATCTGCCAGGGAGCCAACTCCTCGTCCAAATAGGCGGATAGTATGGGTGCGACCTTTGAGCACTTCATCTTGCCGTCATTTCTTCCTATGGTCCCGCTCGTTCACGTAGGGCATGAGTTTCTGCGCCATCAGCGATCGACCCCTGTGCAGCCGAGAGCGCACCGTGCCAATCGGGCATCCCACGGCCCGGCTGATCTCCTCATAGCTCAATCCCTCGATGTCCGAGAGCGCTACCACTAAGCGATACTCCTCAGGGATGCGAAGCAACGCCTCTTGTACCTTGTCGCCAAGTTCCCTACGCAACGCAAGCTCTTCGGGCCCCGCCCCGGGGTCCGCCGGCTCCCGGCGGTAGGGGTCGCCATCGCGGCCGCCGTGCTCCTCATCCAGGGACTCGAGGGCCACCTTTGGCTTTCGCCTGAGCCGATCAATGAAGGTATGTGACATGATCCGGTACACCCAGCGGTCGAAGTACGTTCCCCGCTGGAACCGGTGGAAGGACCTGAAGGCCTCGACAAGAACCTCCTGAACAAGGTCCTCGGCGTCATCGGGATTCCCCGTCATCCGGTAAGCAGTACGGTAGAGCTGGTCCTGGTGCTTGGTCATCAGGGATTGGAACAGCTCTAGGTCTCGATCCGGTGGCGGTGCGCCCCTACTCTCTACCATGGATGACTCACTCGCTACTAGACCTATCGCAGCCTCACGGCCCATGGTTCCCCCGCCCTCTCCGCTCGGCAGGCAGACGAGCACATCGGAGCGGCGGCGGGGAGATGCACAAAATGCAGTTCGCCCACGCGGCCCCGTTGCCTGCCTACCCTCCGCGATCCCGACCCTCACCAGGACCACCGCCGGC
The DNA here is from genome assembly GCA_036504955.1 of Armatimonadota bacterium. Classification (GTDB taxonomy): domain Bacteria; phylum Armatimonadota; class DTGP01; order DTGP01; family DASXUI01; genus DASXUI01. The sequence goes on along the minus strand of DASXUI010000431.1, from coordinate 2,250 downwards.
TCTGCCCGCGGACGCTGGCAGCACCAACAGGGCACTGGCTCTCAGATTGGTAGATGCCTAGCCCCTAGCTGCAAGGCTCCCTGATCTCTCATACATCAGGTGGATGGGAACTCAAACCTTCGGGGACCGCTCTACTAGCGGAGACACCGTGCGCGTCTAAGGGGCTCCGCCTTGCGCTACAAAGAGGCCGGAGCAGCCCTGCCCGCCTAGGCGTGGGCCAAGTGCACAACCAAGGCGCCGCGCGCCCCCGGGCGGGGTGGACGAGGCGCCCTGGCCTCCGCGGGTCCACTCCGGCACCACCTCCGCTAACCAACCGTCCGGCGCCAGCCGCCGGGGCCAAGAGAGGAAGCAGCACCACATGGGAGAGAGTGAGTCCACCCCGCAGCCGCCGATGAGGCCCATCTTCTACGATGAGTCCCAACGCAGGTGGCTCTGGCTACGGGGCATCCTGCTGCCACTGGCGGCCCTCTTCTCCCTGGCCGTCACGCTGGCCGTCATCGGCATTGGCTTCCTGGGCCCCCTGCTCCTGCCCTATCAGCTCAAGCGGCCCGCCTTCATGGCCGACGTCGATCCCCTCGACGTCCAGCGGCCCGACCGCCGGATCGCCAAGGCGGCTTTTGCCTACAAGCAGGATCGGCGCGCCGTTCTGGCGGAACGTCGCAGGGACCGCGAATCCCGTATGCTGCGCCGCCGGGAGGTGCCCCTGGCTGGAACGGCCCCCCTCTCCGTCTCAGCGGGCTTCTACGTGAACTGGGACGAGAGCAGCTACATCTCGCTCAGCAGCCACATTGGGGACCTAACCCACCTAGTCCCGGAGTGGCTGCACCTTGCCCAGCCGAAGGGCCCTGGCTCGCCGTCCTTCGTGGACGAGAACACGGGGGCCGATGGGATGAGGGCGGAAGCGAAGGTGGTCCGCCTCTGCCGCGAGCGCCACGTTCCCATCATCCCACTCCTCAACAACTACCTGGATGGCTGGCACGTGGCCTGGCTGAGCCAGATGCTGCGCAGCCCACAGGCGCGCACCCAGCTCGTGAACGACCTCGAGTCCTACCTGGTCCGCAAGGGCTTCCAGGGCATCAACATAGACCTCGAAAACGTCCCGGAATCGGACCGCGACCACCTGTCGGAGTTCATGGAGGAGCTGGCCGGTCGCTTCCGCGTTCGGCACCTCCTGGTTACACAGGACGTGCCCGTCGATGACCCGGCCTTCGACCTGCCGCGTCTGGGCGCCGCCAACAACCTTCTCATTGCCATGCTGTACGATGAGCACGCCAGCGACACCGACGCAGGCCCTATCGCCTCCCAGTCCTGGTACCGCCAGCAGCTTGCCACCCTCTTCTCCCAGGTGCCCCACGACAAGGTCGTGTTGGGCCTCGGCAACTACGCCTATGACTGGATGAAGGGCGGCAGCCAGGCTCACGTGATGACCTACCAGGACGCCGTGGTCACGGCCTCCGAGTCCGAAGGGGTGATCCGGTACGACCCCGTAACCCGAAACCCCCGCTACGACTACTACGACGACAACGACAAACCGCATGAAGTCTGGCTGCTGGACGCCACCACTGCCTACAACCAGGTGGAGCTCGCCAGACCCCAGCGACCGGCGGGAGCCGCCCTGTGGTACGTCGGCTCCGAGGACCCCAGCCTGTGGTCTTTCTTCGGCCGCGAGCACCTCCCCCGCAGACGGAATCCTGATAACCTGCGATCCGTGCGGTACGGTAGCGCCGTCGACTTCGAGGGCGAAGGCGAGTACCTGAGCGTGGTCCGCACGGAGACGGACGGACACCGCACCCTCAGCACCGACTCCCGGGGATTGGTGGTTGGCGAGAAGTACGACGCCTTCCCCTCCGGCATCGTGATCCGGCGGAGAGGCGGCGGCCACAAGCTCATCGCGCTCACCTTCGACGATGGACCGGACCCCCGCTGGACCCCTCAGATCCTGGACATCCTCAAGCAGAACGGGGTGAAAGCCACCTTCTTCATCGTAGGCAGCGTGGCGGATCAGAATCCGGGGCTGGTCAAGCGCATCTGGCGCGAGGGGAATGAGCTGGGGAACCACACCTTCACCCACGGCAACATGGCCCGGATGTCCACGGCGCGGGTCGCCGTGGAGCTCAGCGCGACCCAGCGGCTAATCCAGAGCCTCACGGGCCACTCCAGCCGGCTCTTCCGCGCTCCCTACGTGGCTGACGCCGAGCCCCAGACCCCTGAGGAGGTGGAGCCGATCCTGCAGGCCCAACGACTGGGCTA
>DASXUI010000430.1:0-49789 GCA_036504955.1 Armatimonadota bacterium | reverse complement strand
AAGGGACCGAAGGGACGCAAGGGGCCAAAGGACACCCTATGAGGCCCTTCCCAACGACCCAACGACCCTACGACCCTACGACCCCTTCCCAATGAACCATACCTGCTTCCTTCCAGTCTAACGGGTGATGATCGCCCTCGGAGCTCTTCTCGCCTGCCCCCTTCTGGCGTTCCTGTTGGCCCGCCCGCCCCGTCGTCGCGAGGGGCTGCTGCTGTCGGTTCTGCTTCCACTGGTCGCGTTGGGCGCCGTGACCGCGTACCAGGCTCGCGAGGCCAGCGTTGCCGGGCGTGTCTGGCTCAACGTGAACACCAGCACCGCCAAGCAGCTCTCCGAGTTCACCGGCTCCCCCCTACGGCTTGCCGAGGGGGTGGTCGCGGCACGCGATGAGCAGCGCTCCGGCCGGTTCAGCAACCTGGCGCAGATCCCCTCGCTGTCCCGCCGCCCCCGCGCGGAGACGCGCGACATCGAGGAGGCGGTCAAGGCACGGGACACGAAGCGGCTGGAAGCGCTGCTCAAGACCGACGCGACTCGCAAGCCGGAGCCGCGAGTGGGCGGGCTGAACCCGGCCTTGGTCCCCCGCTGGGCACGCGCAAGGGCCGCCGACCCCAAGCTTACCCTCGCCCGGAGCCCCGCGCCGAAGCTGCTGAAGGCGCTGGGCGATCCGGTCTCCGTGGAGCGCATTCTCCAGCGCCGCCGGATGGTGCCGCCCCCCGAGGATCAGGACCTTTCCCTGGCCGGTATCAGCGCGGTCTCGCGCGAAGGCCTTAGCTTGCGCGACTTGGAGGACACGAAGCGCGACCTTCAGCTACTGGTGGAGCTGCTGCTAGGGGCCCTGCTTCTAGCTCATCTCGTCCTTCGATGGATGGCGCCGAGGTCCGACGGCTACCTTCTGCCCGCATATGGTGGGCTGGGGTGCCTGTCCGTACTGGTGCTCTTCGGTGTGTCCTCCCCTCTGACCGACCCCGAGGCCCCCGTGTTCGGCCATCTGCTTCAGGGCCCAGCTTATCTGCGGCAGGGGTGGGCCGTGCTTGGGGCACTGGCGCTGATGCCCCTGCTGGCCGTGGTGGCTGCCCGAGGCTCCGGGCGGGGCCGCAAGGGGGGCTTCGCCGAAGCTTTGGAGCGCGGGTCCGCCGGCGCCTTCGTGTGGGTCGGGCTGGCCTTCAGCCTGCTGGCGGCGAACGCGATGGCTCGGGCTCCTCTTCTGGGCTTCCTGGGGCTGGCCGGCCTTGCCGCCACGCTCGCCTTCGGGTACCGAACCCTCACGGCCCGGCCTGCCCTGCTCGCGCTCATGCTCGCTACGGCCGCCTTCTTCCTCGCACGCACCCAGGAGAGCGGCTTCAGCTTCCTGTACATCGAGGGGTCGAAGCTCGCGCTCATCCTCTTCATGGCCAGCTTCTGCGCGCGCCACGAGGACCGGCTGGAGCGGCGCTTCACCCTCATTCCCGCTCAGGACCTGATGGCGGCCGGTCTGTGGTACCTTGGGTGCCTCGCGCTGGTGCTCTCCACCGGCGACCTGGGCTTCTTGCTCCTGCTCTGGCTGCCGGCGGGCCTGGTTGCCTCGCTAGCCCTGCGGCGTCAGGGGCCGTTCCTGGCCGCCGCAGGGCTGCTGGTCCTGGGCTGCACTCTGGTGGTCGCGCTCTCGCCGGTGCTGACGGAGAGGCTGGAGTGGCGCATCGCCTTCCCCGAGCGCTGGCAGATGCTGCGTCAGCCCTTCGACGCCCCCTCCGACCAGATGGCGAACGCCCTCTACCGCGTGTCGTCGGCCCCCAGCGTTCTGCTGGGTACGGGCTTGGGGAACGGATCCCGCGGCGAGGCCGCCTCGGACCTGAACGATGTCGCGCTCCCCTTCTACTTCGAGCAGCTCGGCCTGGCTGGGGTGCTGGCGGTGGTGCTCCTGTTTAGCCTGGTCCTCTGGCGGCTCTGCCGAATCGGAATGACCCATCCTGACCCCTTCGCGCGCTGGGTGGCACTCACCAGCGCCGCGGTACTGGGCATCCAGACGGTGTACATGCTCGGCGCCAACAGCTTCCTGCTGCCACTGACGGGGCTTACGCTGGCTCCCGCGGCCTCCGGCGCCTGGAGCGCGGCCGCTTTCGGCGTGCTGGTCGCCGTGGCGCTGGCCTTCTCGCAGTCCCCCCGCCAAGCTCTGCCGGGCCGCAGCCTGCGACGGATGCTGACATGGAGCTACGCCGCCTTCGGGGTTGTGGCGGTGCTGTGTCTGTGTCAGTACCTGCGCCTCTGGAATGCCGGGGAATCGCTGGCCCTGCGGACCTACGCCGGACGAGGCGGCGGGCACGGGAACGTCCGGCTTGGATCCGTTCTGCAAGGTCTAGACCCGGGCGACCTGCTGGTGCGCCGCTCCTCCGGCAGTTGGGCCCCCACCAACCTGGTCAGGGCCGCCTGGTCGACGTCTCCTGAAGACGAGTCGGCGGGCCTGGAGCCCGAGGAAGCTGCTCAGGAGCAGCCCAGCGGCCATCGCCTGAAGCAGCGCCGGTACCTGGACGGACTGGAGGGGGAGGCCCTCGCACCACTGACCGGCATACGGACGGTGTGGGGCGAGGCATACGGGAACGAGCGGTCACTGATGGAGCTTCTGACCGGGATCGGTTCCGTGAGCCAGGAGGCCCTGCCCGCGGAGGAGCGGCACCGGCGCCAGGGCACCGCCCTTCTCAGGGCGTGGCGCGGGCTGCATAGCCCCTGGGGCAGAGAGCCGCTGCTCATCACGCCCCAGCCGGAGCGGCTGACCGTGATTCGCGACCTCCAGAGCCTGTGCTACTCCCGCCTGAAGCGTGTGGTCGACCGGATGGACCAGACCCGCCCCCTGGCGGGCGGTGTTCCCAGGCAGGCGGTGATGGCTGTGGTGGACCCACGGAACGGCGAGTACCTTGCGGTGGCTCAGGTACCCAGCTACTCCCCGGCTCAGGTGTCCGAAAGCTTCGCCTCCCTCGACTCACTGCTCAACAGCAACCCCAGCCCGCTGACCGACAACCTTCACTACTCCGCACGGGCGCCCGGGTCGGTGGCCAAGATCACCACCATCGCCTCGCTGCTTCAGCAGGACCGGTCCTGGGCAGGGCACCGGTGGTGGTGCGTCGGAGGCAGGAGGGTTCAGGGCCTGCCTGTAGCGTGTATGGTGAAGGGCGGCCGGCCGGCGCGGCACGGTTACGTGGCCCCCCGTGACATCATCAAACTGAGCTGCAACGAGGGTGCCGCGCAGGCGGCCGTTGCCGCTGGGTCGGCCGCCCTTCTGGGGGCCTACCAGCGCCTGGGCGTGCAAAGCGTTGGGGATCCGAGCAAGCCCAACCTCAAGGTGCAGGAGCGTTTCAAGCGCTATCTTCCGTGGGTCGCCTACGGGCAGACCCTCTCGATGAGCGTGGATGAGGTGATCCGGAGCGTCTGCGCCATCGCCAACGGTGGGCACCTCGTTAGCCCTCACTGGCGCACCACCAGCAACGCCTGGAGCCGGGACGTATGGCGACCGCAGGTGGCGTCGTCAGTGGCCTCGATGATGGCCGCCGCCGATGAGCGGGGAGGCACCGCCTTCCCTGTCTGGAAGGGCTCCAAGCGGTTCCCCTCCAAGACGGGCACCGCGGAGGCCGGCCGGTCGCGCACCGGGCAGTGGGAGAACGATGCGTGGTTCGTCACCTTCGGGCCCTGGGACGGCCCCCAAGGGGCCAAGCCGAAGGTTGCCCTCGCGCTTTGGGTGCAGGGCGCGGAGACCCGCATCGGCAGCCGGCCGGTGGGCACCGGGGGCATGACCGCCGCCGAAGTGGGCGTGCCGCTGATCCTGGACCGCGCACTGTCGGCACTGGGGACTGGCGGACCGTAGAGGGTTCACATTTGGCTGTTTGGTGCAGAAACACGGCGGCCCTGTGGAGAGGACCGGCACACCCTCGGTCCTCTCCACAGGGATGCTGTGGGATGACATTGGGCCCCTGTGGTCGCTCTGCTGAAGGGACCAAAGAGGCCAAAGGGACGTAAGGGATATAAGACAAACCGGCTGTACGCCCTGGGGCCCACGGTTCAGTTGCTTGTGTGGGGGGTGGGGCCTACAATGGCCGTGGGGTGGGGGCCGCAGGCCTAGCCTGCCGATTCACGTGAGCGTGTGTGGGCCCGCGCCATGCCCGGGGCGCAGGCGCGTCGTGCATGGTGTGGGCCAGGAAGGAGTGGGTGCAGATGGCGCAGAGGAACAAGCTCCTGGAGGGGTTGCGGCGCCGCTTCGTGCAGCCCACCCGGTCCTGGACGCATTCCAGCGGCACCTACCAGTTCGCCGCCCAGGACCTGAACACGGAGTCGCTCTACTCCTGGCTGGAGGACTTGGCGGAGGAGGCCCTGAAGCGCTCCTCGAGGTCCCGCTCGCGCGGCTCGGAGGGTGAGACCGCGAACCTCCTCTCCTTCGCGCTCTACCTTGCCACCCCGGCGCGCGGCCTTCAGGTGGAGGAGGAGAAGGACGCCATTGGGGACGACCTATCGCGAGGCCTTACCCAGTGGGCGGAGGAGCGGGGGCTGGTAGTGCCCGGTCGAGTGGTGCAGGTCGAGGAGATGGTCGTCAAGCGCAGCCCGAACCCGACGCTGGAGCGCCTGGAGGTGCGATGGCGCGTGGACCGAGGGGCCATGGATCACCTGGCCGGCGGGCTGAGCGCCACGGAGCTGCTTGGGACCGTCGAGGAGCCCTTCGCCCAGCACTTCCAGCTCTTCGTGCGCGATGGGGCCGGCGTCCAGCCCTACTCTCTCAAAACGAGCTTCACCTTCGGCCTCCGGGTTGATGGCGCCTCGGGAAACGTGGTGCCGGTGCGGGACCCCGCCCTCGAGCGCCTGATCAGCAAGCAGCACTTCTCCATCCACTTCGAGAACAAGCCGGGAGTGGACGGCTTCGTGCTTGTGGATCACAGCACCAATGGCACCCTGATACGAAGGGGCGACCGCGCCATACACCTGAAGAAGCGCGGGGGCGCCCAGGAGCAGGACTACTACCGGGAGCTGTGGCTTAAGGCCGGCGACCTGATCGCCGTGAACAGCGGGGATGCTTCCGGACGCCGGGAGCCGGTGGTGATGCTCTTCAGCCCGGGCGATGGTCAGGTGAGCGAGCCCGTACCGCCCTTCGGGTGGAACGGCAGCCTCCAGGGACTGAGATGGGGCTACAGCACTCCCGTGCAGGCGCTCCACCGGCCGGATGGGCTAGCCGACCCGGCCTCGTCAAGGGTCATCGTCTACAACGGCGACGTGTACCTGGGCCTGAACGCGGCGGGTGACGACATCTACGTGGCTCACAACCCGAACTACTCCCGCTTCCGCCGTCAGCAGGCCGTCGCGCTGATCCGCAACTGGGGCACGGTCTCTCTGGAATGGCTGGATCGGGAGGTCCAGGCCACTTTCCAGGGCGCGCCGCTCGAGGTTGGCCGCGAGATCGACCTCGAGCCCGAAGACTCCCTTCAGGTGGAGGGAGAGGGTGTCCCTCGCGGCCACATCCGTTTCCGCTGGGAGCCCGTGTCCGCCCACCGGGGCCTATAGCTCGCTCACCTCGTTGTCTGCCCGGCAGACAGCACCCAGCACCCTAGACCCAACACCCGTTATCCGGCACCCACCTATGGCCTTCCTGAACATCGCGGTATCGATACTCCTGATTCTACTGCTGGCGGCGGCGCTTGTCGCGATGGCGCTGGACCTGTTGGGGGTGCGTGACGCCCCCCGCGCGGAGGCGCTGGAGGACTGGTCGGAGGAGGCCCAGCCGGCGGTCACGCGAGACCAGGCTGCCGGGTTGGCTGCCTCCTTGGCGGCGGACCTCGCGCCTCCGGTCGCCGAGGTCATCTTCACGCGAGACGGCGAGGCTGTCCACGCCCGGTCGCTCTACGGATCGTCGGAGATCACGCTTGGCGCCGCCGAGGACCCCGTGCTGGAAGGAGACGTCGCCTTCCGCAGTCTGGCCGTTCGGTGGCAGCAGGGGCAGCCGTGGTTCCGCGCGCTGGACTCGACGGGACCGCCCAGGTACCTCGTCTCCGGGCAGGAGAGGCCCGTGGCGCCTCGGCAGTGGATTCCCTGGCTCTCCGAAGGGGTGCTGGAGCTTGGAGGCTGCGCCCTGTCCTGGAGGGCTCACCGGTCAGGCGCAACGCCGGTAGCTCCAGTGTATGCGGGCGATGACGCATCCTCAGCGGCGCGCGCGGCCCAGCGCGCCGCGTCGTCCGAAGGGAGCGAGGCGTGAACGCCATCCTTGACGTAGCCTGCTGGTCGCTCGAGGGCGCCCGCCATACCGCCAGCCCCGGCAACCAGGACAGCATTCTATCCGTGGAGGGCGAGCCAAGGCCCAACGGCCTGACGCTCTTCGACCTCATCGGCGTGGTGGCGGACGGCGTGTCTCAGAGTGACGGGGGGCAGGCGGCCGCCCAATCGGCGGCGCGCGCGGTGGCCGATGGGCTCCTGGAGCAGTGGGAGGCCAAGGCGGCGCGGATCCAGCAGGACGGCGACGGGTACGTGGGCTTCGAGGATCTGCTGATCAAGGCGTTCCACACCGCACACTCGCGGGTGCGCCAGGAAGCTCCCAACGGCAAGGCGGTGTTGGCCGCGGTCTGCGTTCAGGGCGACCGCCTGCTGGCCGGCAACGTGGGTGATACGCGCATCTACCTCTCGCGCGGGGGCGCCCTCAAACAGCTCTCGGAGGACCATCGGGGGGCGCGTGGCGTGACCGCGCTTCTGGGGGGCTCGGGCAGCCCTAGCGACCCCAAGCTGGTGTCGATGGCACTCCAGGAGGGCGACACCATCCTGCTCTGCTCCGACGGCTTCTACGAGCCGCTGAACCCCCAGCAGTTGGAACAGGCGGTGGCGCGCTTCAGTCAGTTGGGCGCGGAAGAGCTTGCCGGACGCCTCCGCGCACTGTGGGACGGGGTGGCCCCGCCGCCCAGAGACGACACCTCGCTACTCGTGGTTCGCGTGGGTCGCCTGGGCCAGCCCTTCTGGTCGGGCGATGCCAAGGCGCCCCGGAAGCCCATCGAGAGCCGGCCCGCTAGGACCAAGCCGCAGGTGACTAGCGGCCGTGGAGAGATGCCAGTGATGCAGGTCCCAGACACGCCCAGCTCCGACACCGCCCTCCGCGACCTGGCCGACCGGGTGGACCGCCTCACCCGCCAGCTCGCCGATGCCCGGCTGCTGCTCTTCGCGGACAAGAACGGGCGAGGCGAGTCTCCGGACCGCGAGGCCCACCGGGCGCTGGTGGACTACCTCGTCACCCGGCTGGAGGGCGGCGAGGTCAGGGAGGAGGATGTGCGGGCCCTCAGCCCCAGGCGACGCCGCCGAGGGATGCCGCTGGAGAACGTCGTGATCCTCATCGTTGCGGTTGGCGTGGCCGCCGGGCTGCTGGGCTGGGCGGGACATACCTGGCTTGGCACCGCCCCTCCCGCCGAGGAGAAGAAGGCGAAGGCGACCTTCCGCCTCCAGCCAAGGTACCCCGGCGACTTCGTCCGGCTGATCGAGCAGCAGGTCCAGGGTGACCAGTACGTCGTGACCTACGTCGCTCGCCCGGGTGAGGAGGGTGGCGAGCCGAGGCGGCGTGTCGCCGTCTACAAGATGGACGGCGACGGCAAGCCCTACGCCATCGTCACCTCCCTGCCAGCTCCACCTTCCACTGACGCGCCTGCCCGCCGAGGAACCCGCGGCAGGAGCTCAGCGCAGTGAGCTGGTTTCTGCCCAAGCTGGGGGATACGGTTCCCGGTGGGCCGGGCGATGGCCCTCTGCTATGCCCCGGCTGCGGCCGGTCGCTGGAGGGGCCGGCTCTGGAGTTCTGTCCCAACCCCGGCTGCGGCACCCGCCTGAGCTACCTGCAGCATGACGGTGGCCACACCTACGCTGTCCACCGCCGAAACCAGCCCATCCACCTCGGCCCCCTCACCCTCAGAGTGGAGGGCTGCCTGGGTCAGCCCAACGAGGCAACAACCGTCTACAAGGTGGAGCTGCTGGCCCGAAAGGAGTTCCGCGACCTCTACAAGACGCCCGCGCCGGAATGGCTGACGCTCAAGGAGGCGGTGGAGGGGTGCCGGGACCGCAGCGGCCAGACCTCCCACGCTCGCATCGCGCGGCTGGCGGAGATGAGTGAGCGGCTACGGGCGCTGGACCATCCGCATCTGGCGCGCACCTACGGCTACTGGACGGATGGCCCCCGGCACTACGTGCTTCGCGACTACGTGGAGGGCAAGACTCTGGAGTCCATGCTGGCCGCCGGGGACAGACCGGGGCAGGGCGTCGATGCTCGGGATCTCGTGTTCCTTGGGCGGGCGTTGGCGGACGCCGCCGCCTACCTGCATGAGAACGGCCTCGTACACCGTGACCTGTCGCCCTCTAACGTCATCATCTGCGAGGAGCCGGGGGAGCGCCGAGGACGCGGAAGCGCGAAGCCGGGCCTGTACCCCGTGGTCGTCGATCTGGAGTCGTCGCTGCCGCTGTCGCAAGTGGCCGAGGATCCCGCGACCTTCACGCCTCGCTACGCCCCACCGGAGCTCTACCGCCGCTTCGCGAACCTGCCCAGGGACGCGCGAATAGACCAGTACTACCTGGGAGCTCTGCTGCACTGCGCCGCGTGGGGGGTACAGCCCCGGACACGCCTCCCGAATGGGCTTGAGGCCTTCCTGGAGGCGCCCGCGCGCATGGATGCCCTCGCGCAGGGGCGGCCCGACCCCCAGTTGGGTGTCCGCTTCTTTCGGCGCGACCTCCCCAAGGGGCTCTGCGACGCCATCGACCGCCTCAGATCCCCTGATCCGGACGACCGGTTCGCCACGGACGCGCAGGTGCTGAAGGCCCTCACCCGCCAGCGCCAGATGCCCACGGTGAAGCTGCCCAGCCGCGCGGTCGCCGTGCTGGTCACGGCTGCTCTGGGCTTCCTAGTGGGATGGACGTACCTGCGTCCCGGATGGCAGTCGCAGGCGGCGGCACGCTACCGGCAGGCGGGAGTCTGGGCGCGCCAGGGCCAGGTCTCGGTGGCCCAAGAGGCCCGCGAGCAGGCACAGGCCATCCTCGAGCAGCACCGGGGTCAGTCGCTCCCGGACGCCGTCACCCGGGCGCGCGTGGACTACGGCCTGGCCTGCCAGGAGGCCGGCTGGGACGCCCTGCGTCGTGGGGACTACCAGCGTGCGTACGCCCTGTCCCAGGAGGCCCTCCGCTCCCTCGGCCGCGCCAACACCGCTTCCGCCAGGGACCTCTACTTGCGCTCCAAGGCCATGGCGGGGCAGTAGGAGGGTGGTTGGGCTCCACAGCCCCTCACGCCCCTACCCCCTCTCCCGCGCGGCGGGCGAGGGGGCTCAGGTACAACTCCGCTGCCCGCGACGACAGGGTGCTCTAGGCTGCAAAGAAGCCACCAACCTCCATGCGAGCCCCCTCGCCCGTCGCGCGGGAGAGGGGGTAGGGGCGTGAGGGGCTGTGGAGCCACGTGTCCCCATGCCCTTCTCTGTGTCCTCTGTGCCTCTGTGGTGGGGCAGTTCACTCCGCCTTCGTCGCGATGAACTCCAGGACGTCGAAGGTGTGGCCGCCAATGGGGACTTGCTTGGGTTCGAGGCGCTCAATCTCGAAGTCTTGGAGCCAGTCACGGAGGCTCTCCTCCGTGAAGAAGCGGACGGCGATGCTGCCCGGGCGGTACATGTCTGGCCCGAGCTGTTCGCCCTGGCCGCATTCGGAGTCCGTGGCGGAGCGCACGGAGCCGACGAACAAGCCGCCTGGCTCCAGACTGCGGTGGATCTCACGCAGCACGTACCCCAGGTCGGCCTCGCTCATCTCGGTGTTGAGGAACAGGTATGCGAAGATGCCCTGGAAGAAGTCGTCGGAGAAGGGCAGCCCCTCGGTGGCGTCGGCTCTGACCGGTTGGCATAGGGTCAGGAGGTCAGAGTCCTCCAGCTTGGCCTGAAGCAGCTCGATGGCCCTCTCCGAGGCGTCCATCGCCGTGACCTCCAGTCCCTGCGCCGCCAGGTAGAGGCTGTCTCGGCCGGGTCCGCAGCCAAGGTCCAGTACCATGTTGAGGGTCATCCGGACACGGACCAGTCGGGCGAACTCCTCGGTCAGGGGGTTGGGGTCCTCGCCAAAGAACCCCGGGCACTTCTCGTACTTCGCGTCCCATTCCTGCAATCTGCTGTTCCTCCTTCGGACGCCCGTTGGGGCCCTTCGCAGTATGTAACACGGTTGGCCCCGCCGCTTCTTCCGCGAGACGCGCGGGGGAGGGACTCCTGCGGTGTGATGGTGTTGCTGTGCCTTCTGGCGAGCCCTATAATGGACGCCGGAGGTAATGGCCTTGGCAGAAGATAGCTACGAAGTCATCGACAAGCGTAAGGTAAGCACTACTCCGGGCGAAGCCGGTCAGCCTGCTGAAGAGGTGTCGCGGCCCGCCGGCGACGTTCCGGAGCCCGCCGCAGAGCCGACTCAGTCTGCCGGCGAGGCGGAAGTCTCGTCGCAGCCCGACGAGGAGCCCGCCGAGCCGCCGGAGGCCGCAGACAAGGAGGCTGGCGAAGGCAACTTCCAGATTCCGCCGGAGCTTCTGGCGCCTGACCTTCCGGTGCTAATCGTCTCCATGGTGCAGATGCTCGCCAGTCAGGCCTGGTGGCTGATGGGTCTGACCGCCAACCCGCGAACCGGCAGGATCGAGAAGGAGATGCCCAAGGCGAAGCTGGCGATCGACTGCGTCCAGTTTATGGTCGATCGCGTGGCGCCGCTGCTGGACGAGACCGTCCGAAGGGAGCTTCGACACCGGCTGGCTGACCTGCAGATCAACTTCGTCGAGCAGGGACGCAACGCTTGAGGCGGTCCCCGACCAAGGGGGGTGCAGCCTCTGGCGTGGATGAAGCCGCTCGCCGGTCGGAGGTGGACCCGGAGCAGCAGGCGCGCCGCGTGATGGAGCTGCTGGACGAGGCCTATGGCCGCCCGGTCTGGCACCAGCGCCTTCTTGCTCTGGAGGAGTTGGTGCTGACCATTCTATCCCAACACACCTCGGATGTGAACAGCGGCAAGGCCTTCGATACGCTTCGTGAGCGGTTCCCGACCTGGGAGCAGGTGCTTGAGGCGCCGGCCGCCGACGTTATCGACGCGGTGCGGTCCTGCGGCCTGGCAAACCAGAAGGGGCCCCGAATCCAGGCGGCGCTGGCGGAGATCGAGGCCAGGGAGGGGCGGCTCTCCCTGGACCGGATGGCGCAACTCCCGACCGACGAGGTGCTGGCTTATCTTACCTCTATGCACGGTGTGGGGCCCAAGACTGCTGCCTGCGTGCTGATGTTCTCCCTTGGGCGCCCCTACATGCCGGTGGACACACATGTGCACCGGATCAGCAAGCGGCTTGGGCTGATCGGCCCCACCACCTCCGCCGATGACGCCCACGTGGTGCTCAATGAACTGCTGCCGGCGGAGGATCTCTACCCCTTCCACATCAACCTCATCCGTCATGGCCGCCAGGTCTGTCACGCCCAGCGACCGGAGTGCCCCCAGTGCCCGCTGCTACAGGTCTGCCCCCACGGGCAGGGGCTTCTGGGCATGCGGGAGCCTGAGGGGCGATGAGGGGGTGAAGAGGCGAAGTGGCGAGGGGGTGAGAGGGGCGGGGCCTCCAGGGTGATATGGGGGTGCCTGAGAGCGGACGGGGCGGCGCCCGGCGCCCGGCGCCGTGGGTGTCACCCACGGCTGACGTAGAGGCGCCCCTCCGGGGTTGATGCGGGCCGTGGACGGCCCAGATCCGGGAGCGCCGCAAGCTGGTTTGAGCCCCGAAGGGGCGCCTCTGCGTCAGCCAGGGATGGCATCCCTGGCGCCAAGGCTACGGCAGGCCGGCGACCTGGCGTAGGAGTAGAGTGACATCCGCGATGCTGATGCGGCCGTCGCCCTGGGGCTTGCCGGCGGTGCCGACCTTGGGCGCCAGGTCGCCTGCCTCGAGGGCTTGGTAGGTCAGTGGCGAGAGGCCGAGCAGGATCCCCATCAGCAGGATGACATCGCTGACCTCCACGCGGCCATTGCCGTTGGCGTCGCCCAGCAGGGCACTGGAGGGCTTCAGGTGGAGCGCAACCTGCACGTCCGATGCGGCCACGACGGTCGCGGTTTCCTGGGCGGGGTCCGAGGCATAGCCACCCAGCGAGGCGGCGAACGCATAGGACCCCGGTGAGAGCGCCAGGTCGAATAGCCCACCCAGATCGTCGGCCATGAAGGAGACGTCTTGGCCGGCCGCCGAGACCACCACGCGGGGAGCGGCGAACAGCGGGGCCCCGCCCTCGCAGCTGATAGCCCCATGCAGGCGCCCCCAGGAGCTAACCTGGAAGTCCATGTTCTGCGCGCCCAGGATCACCAACTCCGTCTCTCGGGACGGGGGATCGGGAATCAGGAGGAGAGGCCGTACTGTCACCTGGCCCGGAGGGCCCGCCGCGACGTAGCTGCCGTCGGCCCAGGTCCGGGTGACGCTGTGGAGCAGGCCGTTTCGCAGGAAGAGGCCTACCAAGGCTCCCGGCAGGGGAATCAGGTTACGGTTCGTGACCTGGCCGGCGACTGGGAGGCCGTCGCGGAGCTGTAGCCTCAGCCCTGGGACATCGGCGTCCGACGTGTGGACCCACCGGAGCTCTGAGTCTACCTTATCTGCGAATTCCGCGAACACGCCGAAGTCGCGGGACCCCTCGAGAGGGAGCTGGAAGGTGCCGTCCGGCTGTGTGAGGGTACCTGTCTCCTTGTGCGAGGGGACGTCGGGGATCACAGCCCAGACGATTCCCTCGGTGGGCTGCCCGGCGGCATCCACCACCTTGCCGCTGAGGGTTAGCGTCTGGGGGCGTGGCAGGATGGTTGCCTGGGCAGTGATGACGCTGCCGTCGCTGTCCTTGGCCACCACTACGTAGGGCCCGGCCGGATAGAAGTCCTCCGGAGTAAAGGTGAAGATCACCTGTTTGGGCACTGGGTCGAAGTCGAAGCCGCCGTCCACCATGGTCACCTGGGCATAGACGGTCTCACCGACGTCCGCCGCGTGGTTGCGGTTGGCATCCAGCACGAGCTTCACGTTCAGTTTGGCGCCGATGCTGGAGACGTCGGCCTGCACCGTGACATTCTGCCCGACGGTGAGTACCGCTGGTTCCGGGTGCCCGTCCATGGTAATCCAGGAGACGGCCTCGGCGGGACGTACCCCAGCCAGAAGCATGGGCAGGGCTAGGGCAGCCACGGCGAGAAGCAGAGACGGGGCTGGTGGCGCGGTCGGGTGTGGTGGCGAAGCGCCCAGTCTCGTGACTCCTTCAGCGGCGCACCAAGTCCTCCAAAGCCCACAGGGCCGTTCCCAGGTCATTCACTTCCTCAGTTTCGTCTCAAGAACCACTAGCGAGCGGCCAGACCGAGGGCCCAGCAGTGGAGCCCTCTGCTCGAGGCAGCGAGAGCCCGATGGCCCCAACTCACCTCTGCGGGACCGGCCGCCAACTCCCGATAATGAGATCCAGATATGCCTAATCCATACAGTACGCCGCGCGCCGCCAGGGGCAGCGGATCGCAACGCCCCTCGGGAGGCCGCCTGGAACCGGCCCCCCTTGTGCCGCTGGCACGCCGTGCCGACAACCGAGGCAGCGCTTTCCATCCTACAAGTGTTCGCCGACCGACCTCCCGCGTCCTGCGCCGGAGCGCCAATCGCAGGCGGGGCGCCGCCAATCGACTTGGCCTGGCGTTCCTGCTGCTTCTGTTCGTGCTCTGCTGTGGCGCGGGCTACTGGGGCACGGACCGCTATGTATCAGCACAAGCGCTTGGGGCGCCCTTGAGCCGTCCCTCCTCCGTTCACCTCACTCGCCGGTAGCCGCTTTGGGTTCGCTCCCGCGAAGGAAGAGGCCGCCGACTCTACTGGGAGTCGGCGGCCTCTTCCTTATCAACCAGTGATCGCTGAGGGCGAGGGCTCAGTCTCTGCCCGAAGGGGTTGAGGTCACACGATGGGGCCCTGGCGTACGGGTGGGGTCGAGGGCTCCTCGGGCTCAAGGGCGGAGGGGCTGGGGGGACCCAAGACCTCGTTCCCAACCTCGACGCTGGTGGCCGGCGAGCGGAAGAGCACCTTGCCGCCGCTTCCCAGCAGCCACGCCGAGACCTCATGCTTGCCGTCGCCGATGCCCCGCGTGTCCCAGGTGAAGCAGTAAGGCATCCGGTTGGTGAGCAAGAGCTTTCGTCCATCGACCACGAAGGCAACGAAGACGACTTCTTCCGCGCTGGCGACCTCGGCCCGTAGTGCTTTGACGCCCGCCAGCAGTTCGCCGGGTTCCACGGACATCAGGCGCACCGGGTCAGGCGGCGGGGGAGGGGGCGCGGATTCCTGGGGCACCTCGGCGGGCGGCTGAGAGCCGCTCGTGCCCTCGCCCGCAGGCGTGACGGCCCCTGCGCCTGAGCCGGCTGAGGGTCCCACACCTGTCTCCGGCGTGTCCTGAGGGGGCGAACCCAGGGCTGGTGGCATCGGTGGCAACGGGCCGGGCTGGGCGCCGCCGGCCAAGGAGCCCATCTGGCGCTGTCTGGCCTCCACCAGGTCCTTGGTTTGGCGAGCCAGGTCCTTGACGCCGAACAGGCCGCCGAGGGGGCCGGTGTAGCCGGGCTTCCTGGCCGCGGACTGTGAGCCCGCGGGAGTCAGGGGAAGCGGGGTTGGCGCCGACGCCAGGCGTCGGTCCACACCGGGGCTGCCGGGCACGTAGCTGACAAGGTCCAGGTTGAAGTCGATGCGCAGGCCCAGCATGCCGGAGGCGGGGATCTTGGGGTCCCGTCGCCCCGAGGAGAAGCCGTTCACACTCAGCTTCACCGTCCCGGCGCCGCTTACGGGCATCCCGTTGTCTACGGCTGCCAACAGCCGCGACTGCCCCTGGAGTTGTCCCTTCACCTGCAGCCGAAGGGGCCCCTCGGCAAGGTTCAGGCTGAAGGGCAGGCCTATGCTGGAAGCAAGCTCGGCACAGCGGAACCCCTTGGCCTGCCTGAGGCCTACGAGGGTCGCCTTCAGGCTGGCCTTGGCGGAGCCCAGTTTGGGGATCCGGATAGGGAGCACTGCCCGCCAGGCCTTGCCGACCGTAAGGGGCTTCAGGGGATAGAGGGTGAACTGCGCTAGGGCTGCCGGGGAGAGGTTGGTGCCGACCCTTGTCTGTGCCAGCCTTAGGTCAAGGTTGTCCAGGCGGGCGATCTTGCCCAGCGGCGACACCTCCATCGATACTCGATCCGTGGCGGGAAGGCTCTCGGTCTTGCCCTGGAAGGTCAGCGAACCGGACCGGATCCGGTCCTGAACCACGGCGTTGCCGTTGGGTAGGAGACGCTCCACCCACCGCTCATGCTCCAGCGTGAACCTGAAGTCGAGGGGCACTGACTTCTGCCCGGTTGCCAGGCCTTGTCCGCGGCCGACGAGAGTCAGCCGGGTGATGTAGAGGTCCCTTGGTTTGGGGCGGAAGCGCAGGCTCACGGTGGTAGCCGTGGCTTGGCCCAGTGCGGGTCCGGCTATCCCTGCTCCCAGCCCCACGCCTACGGCGCCCAGAACAGCCCAAGCCCCCAGTCTCATGATGCCCCACCTTCCAGCCAGCCAAGGCCGGCAGTGCCAACCGCGCCGCGACCACGCGGCCTTTCCCAGGCGAGCGCGCGGGTCGAAAGAAGCTACTCCGTTTCCCTTTTCGGCCGAGGGATGCGAGAAGCTGAGGGGGCTGCCCTACGGGCCCTCCGGGCCTCGACGGCGGGCCTGCCCGCGCGATGAGTTCGGCCCCTTCATGGAAGATCCATACGGCAGTTGGGGCTTCTATAGCCCGCGCTTGCCACGGACGATAATGCCTTGGGCCGGACGCCGCATGCCGCCGGCTCGGAAGGAGAAACATATGCTGACGCGATGCCTGCGTCTGTGCATACCCCTGGGAGTGCTGGTGTCGGTCGCCTCCGGGGCCAGCGCGCAGAAGTCAGGGGATCTGTCCATCACCTTGGGCCCCATCAACCAAGAGGTGGGGCTCACGCAGATCTTACCAGCGACAACCACGCCCGTCCCCGACTTGGGCGGGAGGCCCGCCATATCAACACAGGCACCAGGCGACCCCAGCGCCGCCGGCTACCTATCGCTGGCGCTGGTAGGCAGCCTGAGCACCCCTCCGGCCCCACCACCGGCGGACGTGTGGGTGACGGTTGAGTACTACGATAAGGGTACTGATACCTTCGACCTAGAGTATGACCGTCTGGGAAGCGGTACAGATAGCATCTACTTCGCTGGGGTCGCCGGCCAGCAGACCGTGGTGAAGACCGACTCGAAGCAGTGGCTAACTCGATCCTTCCACCTTCTGGACCCGGCCTTCACGCATAGGGAGGACGGAGGCGCGGACCTCCGAATAAGCGACAACGGTGATGGCCGCGAAGCCCTGCACCTCGTCTACGTGAGCAAGACCGTTCCCTCGCCCTTCCGCATCAAGTCGGCCGCTGACGCCATCACTATCGACGGCAACTTGACCGAGGCGACGTGGAAGGACAGGGACGGCGGTGTCTTCACCTTCAACCGCCTTTCGCAGGACCTATACCTGCCTGACTCCCGGAGCAACTGGACCGGACCCTCCGACCTCAGCGGGGAC
Organism: Armatimonadota bacterium; assembly: GCA_036504955.1. Taxonomy (GTDB): domain Bacteria; phylum Armatimonadota; class DTGP01; order DTGP01; family DASXUI01; genus DASXUI01. The sequence goes on along the minus strand of DASXUI010000430.1, from coordinate 33,272 downwards.
GCGCGCTTCTCGTTCGACAAGGACTACTTCTACGTCGGCGCGACGGTGGTTGACGATACCGCCAACAACACCTCTCAGTTCCCCAGCCTCTTCGAGGGCGACAGCATCGAGGTCTACCTCGGCCTGGACAACTCCAACCCCGGCCGCACCGGGTATCTGGTTGGGAGTGACTTCCAGATCACCCTGGCCGCCAAAGACGACCCAGAGTGGCAGGTGGACATGGGGGGCGCCCTGGGCGTGCCATCGGTGGACCCCGGCCCGGTAGGCGCCAACGCCGCGCGGAAGCGGACGGACTCGGGCTACGTGCTGGAGGCTCGGATTCCGTGGGCCGTGCTGTCACAGGCCGCCGGCGTCACCGTCACGCCGCCGAGCTTGGGGACAACCATCGGCTTCGACGTCCACGTGAACGACGGGGACAGCACATCCACCCAGGAGAACACCTTCTCCCTAAGCGGCATTCCGCGCGGGTGGCGCGACCCCTACGCCTGGACCGCCGCGGTGCTGGAGCCTGGCAAGGTGCTCTACAAGGGGGACGCCAACCTGGACAACAGCGTCACCATCGCGGACGTGATGCTGTCGCTCCGGTTCGCTCTGAACCTCGCCAAGCCAACCGATGACCAGAAGGTGACCGCGGACGCGAACAAGGACGGTAAGCTGAACATCGCCGACGTGATGCTCATCCTCTCTGCCGCCCTCAAGCGCCTGCCCCTCCAGCCAGCCTGACAACTGAGGGGGTGTGTGGGTGAGGGGGTGAGGGGGTGTAAGGGCTCTAGGACCTGGCCTGTGCTCGTCAGAGTCACTAGGCTGAGGCCCTTACACCCCCTCACGCCCTCACCCACACACCCCCTCAGGCCCTTCTCTGTGCCTCTGCGGTAGAGGAGTCGGCGCTCTACATACCCAAGCCGCCGTCGACTTGCAGCACGGTGCCGGTGACGTAGCGGGCGGCGTCGGAGGCTAGGAAGAGGACCGCGGCGGCCACGTCCTCTGGTGTGCCGTAGGTGCCCAGGGGGACGGCCTTGAGGATCTGATCCCTCTGGTCATCGGTCATGGCGGCTGTCATGGCGGTCGCAATGAAGCCTGGAGCCACCGCGTTCACCGTCACGCCCCGGGAGGCGACCTCCTTAGCCAGAGACTTAGTGAGTCCGATCAGGCCGGCCTTGGAGGCGCAGTAGTTCGCCTGCCCGGGGTTGCCGATGACGCCCACAACCGATGAGACGTTGATAATCCTTCCACCGCGCTGTTTGAGCAGGTGCTTCACCACCGCGCGGCTGCAGAGGAAGGCTCCCTTAAGGTTGGTGTCCAGGACCGTATCCCAGTCCTCCTCTTTCATCCGCATGAGCAGGGCATCACGGGTGACGCCGGAGTTGTTCACAAGGATATCCACGCCCCCGAGCTGCTCCAGGGTGCCCGCGACCAGGGCCTCCACCTGGGCGGCGTCGCTGATGTCGGCGGCCAGAGCGACGGCCTTCACGCCACCCTGCCGGGCCTCCTCTGCCGCCGCCTCTCCCGCCTGCTGGTTTCGCGAGTAGTTCACCGCGACGTCGGCTCCCGCTTCCGCCAACGCCTTCACAACCGCTCGGCCGATTCCGCCGCTGCCGCCCGTTACAAGAGCCACTTTCCCCTTCAGACTCATCCCGTCTCCCTAGCACAGATCCGTATTCCCGCGGCTGCACGTGCCGGCGCGGCCCTACTGGACCGGCCCGCGTCCACGACAGGGCGCCTGTTCACACGCGCCGCCGGGGTCACCCCGCTTACGGGGTTTGGTTCAGACTTGGCTTCTGCCTGGCTAGTGCTGGCCCCTCTCACGCTGGGCCTGAGCGAGGGCGGTGGCGTCGGGCGGTCGCGCGGCTTCCGTGGGCCCTGGCCATGGACCGTAGATGCCGGCCGCCCTGGGTACGGTTGGGACAGGGATCCGGGGCTCCCCCTGGGAACTCTTGACAGGAGGTACGGCGCCATGGGCTTTGGGGAGTGGGCGGCAAAGCGCGTGAAGGTCCCCGCCAGTGTGTTCTGGCTGGGGGTTGTGAGCTTCCTCAACGATTTCAGCAGCGAGATGATCTTCCCGCTGCTCCCTCTCTTCTTCACCTCGGTGCTGGGCGCGGGCCCGGCGGCCCTGGGAGCCATGGAGGGGCTGGTTGAGTCCGTCTCCAGCCTTCTGAAGCTGTGGTCGGGGCATCTGGCCGACCGCCTGCCGCGCCGGAAGCCCATCGTGGTGGGCGGGTACTCGCTGGCCTCGGTCAGCCGGCCTTTCATCGCCGTGGCGACGGCCCCCTGGCAGGTGATCGCCCTTCGCGTGTTCGACCGCGTGGGGAAGGGCCTACGCACCGCGCCCAGGGACGCGCTGCTGGCCGACAGCCTTCAGAAGGAAAACCGCGGCCGCGGCTTCGGCTTCCACCGCGCCATGGACCACCTGGGGGCCATCGCCGGTCCGCTGACGGCCCTCGCTATCATTCCGCTCTTCTTCGGGCCCGGCGACCTCCACCCGCACGAGTACCGCATCCTCTTCGCGGTCGCGGCGGTGCCGGCCCTGGCCTCCCTGTTGGTGCTCGGCTTCCTGGTGAAGGAGCCGCCCCGACAGACGCCCGCCGAGGGGAGCGAGCCGGGCGGCTCGCGCGCACTGGGCGGAGGCTTCTGGTACCTGATGGCGCTGGTCGTGATCTTCACCCTGGGGAACTCCAGCGATGCCTTCCTGCTCCTTAGGGCTCGGGGCCTGGGACTGACGCCGAAGGACCTCTACCTTCTCTGGGCGCTGCTCCACCTGGTGAAGGCGACGCTCTCCACTCCGGCTGGGGCGCTCTCCGACCGCGTGCCCCGCCGGTACCTGATCGCCGGTGGATGGCTGGCGTACGCCCTGGTGTACCTGGGTTTCGGGCACGCGTCGGCGGCCTGGCACGTCTGGGCCCTGTTCGCGGCCTACGGCATCTTCTTTGGGCTGACCGAGGGCACGGAGAAGGCCCTGGTGGCTGACCTGGTGCCGGCCAGCTCCAGAGGTGTGGCCTATGGGTGGTACAACGCGTCTCTGGGGCTAGCGGCCTTCCCCGCCAGTGCCCTCTTCGGCCTGCTGTGGCGGTGGCGTGGTCCTTCGCTTGCCTTCACCTTCGGCGCCTGCCTGGCTCTGGCGGCCTCGCTGCTGCTGCTCCTTCATCCCCCGGAGACTATGCGCCGCCCTGCTTGAACCCCAACCGGCCCGCCGTGGTAGTTCTACGGGTGGCACAAGGGCGGAGACACTGCTCGCGCAGCCGGGCGCAAGCGCAATACCTCGATGCGGGAGACAGGGCGGCCCCTGACGAAGCGTTGAGTGCGGTATTGCCCCTTGGTAAGGGCACCCGCATGGCGGTGGCCAACCGGAAAGGAGCCTTGGGTGTGATAGGCTGGTTTGTGTCAATCCCAGTTGTGCTGGTGCTCTTCCTGGTCCTGCTCTACAACGGGCTCGTTCGGCTCAGGGTGCTCAGCGACAACGCTTGGTCCGACATCGACGTCCAGCTCAAGCGACGTCACGACCTGGTACCCAACCTGGTGGAGACGGTGAAGGGCTACGCCGGGCACGAGAAGGAGACCCTCGAGCGCGTGGTCCGGGCACGCAACTCCGCCCTCTCAGCCGCCTCGCCTGGGGAGAAGGTTGAGGCCGAAAACGTACTCACCGGCGCGCTGCGGCAGCTCTTCGCCCTGGCAGAGTCCTACCCCGACCTGAAGGCTAGCGCCAACTTCCTGCAGCTCCAGGGCGAGCTGTCGCGGATCGAGGGCGACCTGGCCAACGCCCGTCGATACTACAACGCCGTTGTGCGGGACTACAACACGCGCCAGCAGGTCTTCCCCGCCAGCCTGGTTGCCGATGACCTGGGCTTCAGGCCCAAGCCCTTCTTTGAGGCTCCGGAGTCGGAGCGTGAGCCTGTGAAGGTGAGCTTCTAGCGATGGGGTCCTCCGCGCCAAGCTGCTCAACCGGCTCCCAGTCCCGCTGTCCGGCCCGGCTGAGGCCGCGCCAGCTCCTCGCCGTGTGGCTTGTGCTGCTCTGGGCCGCCGCGAGTGGAGCGTGGGCTCTCAACCCGCCGACGGCGGACTCCAGCGCCAGCCCCATCACCATCCGCGACTACGACGTGACGATGGGCCTACAGCGCGACGCGACGGTGCAGGTCGTGGAGGCGATCACCGTCGACTTTGGTACCCAGCAGCGGCACGGCGTCTACCGCAGGATCCCTGTCACCTACAGCGCCAGCAGCCTGGGACTGGGCAAGCTGGGCACCACCTACGGCCTGCGCGTCCACCTCCTGGGCGTTCAGGACGAGCGGGGGGACGCCTACGACTGCAAGGTCTCCCGAGACGGCCCCTGCCTGATGATCCGCATCGGCGACCCCGACCGCCTGGTCTCCGGAACGCGCCAGTACCGCGTCGCGTACTCGGTGAGTCGGGCCGTACTGGACCGCGGAGACGTTGACGAACTCTACTGGAACGTGACGGGCTGCGAGTGGGAGTGGCCCATTCAGCACGCCCGCTGCACCGTGACCTTCCCTCACACCGACGACCACGCGCACCTTCGCTATGCCACCTACAGTGGGGAGTACGGAGCCACCGGCACACGCGCGAAGGCCACGGTTCAGGGTGACCAGCTCATCGCCGAAGTGGCCTCACTGGCGCCGGGGGAGGGGCTGACAGTGGCGCTGGGCGTCCCCAAGGGCACGCTGAGTATGCCCGCATCCGGCACTCAGGCCCTCTGGTTCCTCCTGGACAACTCGCTCTGGATCGGCGTGCTGCTGTTCCCGCTGATCGCCTTCGGAGCGATGCTAAGGACCTTCCTGCGGTACGGCCGGGACCCGCAGAGCGGCTCTCCGGTCACCGTGCAGTATGAGCCCCCGCCCGGCCTGACCCCCGCCGAGGTGGGCACGCTGGTGGACGAACGTGCCGACAACAGCGATATCGTCTGCACCGTGCTGGACCTGGCCGTCCGTGGATACCTGAGGATCACCGAGGTCAGGACGACCACACTTCTGTTCTTTTCCACCAAGGACTACGTCTTCGACAAGCTGCGGGAGCCGGACGCAAAGCTCTGTGAGCACGAGCGGATCTTCATGGAGGGGCTCTTCGAGAACGGCTCCACCACGAAGCTCTCAGAACTGCGAGACAAGTTCTACAAGAAGGTCCCGCTGATCAGCAGCGCCCTGTACAACCAGCTCGTCGAGCACGGCTGCTTCCCCGAAAGCCCCCAGAAGGTACGGAATCGGTACACGGGGATCGCTCTCCTGGCTGCCGCGGTCCCCTTCGTGTTGGTGCAGCTCGCCCTGAGGCTGGGGCCCGCCGAGCTTTCCGAGGGCATCACGCCGGCCGCTCAGGCGCTCACCACCTTCGCGTCCGTCGTGCTCACCGTGTTGATCGTGGGCGGCTTCGCCATGGTGATGCCCGCTAAGACAGCGGCCGGCTCGAAGGCGGCCCGCCAGGCTCTGGGCTTCAAGGAGTTCGTGGAGCGGGTGGAGAGGCCCCGGATCGAACGGATGGCGCAGGAGGATCCCCTCGTCTTCGAGCGCCTCCTCCCCTTCGCGGTGGTGCTGGGTGTAGCCGACCGGTGGGCCGAACACTTCCGCGACCTGCTCACGGAGCCGCCAAGCTGGTACGTCTCGCCCGTCTACGGCCCCGGCAGCTTCCACCCCGACACCTTCGTGGGGGATCTGGGCAGCGGCATGCACGCCATGGCCTCCACCTTCATCTCCTCCCCCAGCAGCTCCGGCGGCGGTTCAGGCGGCGGCGGCTTCAGCGGCGGCGGATTCGGGGGCGGCGGCGGGGGCGGATGGTAGGGGATGGGTCGTTGGGTCGTGAGGTCGTTGGGTCGTTAAGGGGCCTCAGAGGGTGGGGGCCAGCGGCACAGAGGTGGCCAGGGCGGCCTTCCGCAGGGGGCTCCGAGGGCCCCGGTCCGGGGCTGGTAGCCCTGGGACCGACGGGTGCTGGAGGCGGTCTCCAGGCCAGCAGCCAGTCTGCGAAGGTGGTGCCGAGCAAGGAATCACGAGCCTGTGGTTCACCCGGCTGTGGTTCAAGCTACATGGTCGGGGAGCACCAGGCTCCCGTTGCGCTGGGGAGCCCAGTAGATTGCGTAGTAGAGGAGAGGGGCTGCCCGCAGGGAGTAGCAGTCGAGGATATGCGAGCCGATGATCGCAGCTTAGCCCTGGGGTGTCTGGAGGTGGAGCAGCCGGATCGTTGCTGCCGAGGTCGCAGGCTGTGGGGGGCGGGGGCACCCATGTATGAGGCTGTTCTGGCGCGGAGGGCAGCGCTGCCGTCTACGCAGCGTGGGAGCAGTAGCGGCATGCGGCCTGCGCACCATGGGGCATCCCACAGGCTGCTGGTGCTCGGCGCGGGAGAGGTTCACTAGCGCGCCTCACCCAACTGGAGGCTACCGGCGGTGGTTCCGCAGCGGCAAAGGGCCTACCCGGAGCTTGACCCGAACGCTCGCTTGTGGTAGAGTGGATCAGGTTGGAAGGCTCTCGCCCTCCATCCTCTTTTTTTGTGTGACCCAATCGCTCCCTTCCCTGCTAGGGTGATGGTGCGAGCCTGCCCCTCTGGGGGCGGCAAGCACTGCCCTGGCGTGGGACCCGAGGGGAGGGGGATGACGCCCGTCCCTCGCCAAGCCATGCCTGGCGGAGGGTGGTGCCAGTCGGGCCGGTGTGGTGACGCGGCAGCGACCGTGATAGGACCCATCGGTCGGAGGAACAACAATGCCAGCGGTAGTGGTGGTGGGCGCCCAGTGGGGCGATGAAGCCAAGGGTAAGGTGGTGGACCTGCTCTCCCAGCGCGCGGATGTCGCCGTTCGCTTCAACGGCGGGCCCAACGCGGGGCACCGAGTCCTCTTTGGGGGCCAGGTCTTCGCGCAGCACCTGGTACCCTCCGGCATCTTCAACCCCCGCGCCGTCTGCGTGATCGCTGATGGGGTGGTCATCGAGCCCCTGGAGCTCATCGGAGAGATCGACGGCCTTGCCTCTCGCGGCATCGACGTCAGCAACCTCAAGCTGAGCCCCAACGCCCATCTGGTGCTGGAGTGCCACAGGCAGCAGGACCGCCTTGAGGAGGCCCGACGCGGCGCCTTCAAGATCGGCACCACCGGCCGGGGCGTCGGCCCCGCTTACGCGGACAAGGCGGCCCGAACCGGCCTTCGCGTGGGCGACCTGGTGGACCCCGAGCGCTTCACCGACCGCTTCCGCCACTTCATGGCTGAGAAGAACGAGCTTCTGACCAAGGTCTTCGGCGCGGAGCCGCTAGACGTGGAGGGTCTGCTTCAGCAGTACCTGGCCGCCGGCGAGCGCCTGCGGTCCTTCGTCGCCGACACCCGGGAGATCGTCATCCGCGCGGTGGAGACCAACCAGAGGGTGGTCTTCGAGGGCGCCCAGGGAATGCTGCTGGACATCGACTACGGGACCTACCCGTTCGTCACGTCCAGCCACCCGGTTGCCGGCGGCGCCTGCCTGGGCACCGGCATCGGCCCGCGCTCCATCAGCCGCGTGGTGGGCGTGGTCAAGGCTTACACCACCCGGGTAGGTGACGGACCCTTCCCCACCGAGCTGCTGTGCGAGACGGGCGACCGAATCCGCAAGCAGGGCAACGAGTACGGCACCACCACCGGACGTCCCAGGCGCTGCGGCTGGCTGGACACCGTGCTTCTGCGGTTCTCCGCCAAGGCCAACAGCCTGGACGGTCTCTCGGTGATGTCGCTGGACGTGCTGACGGGGCTGCCCACGGTGAAGGTCGCCGTGGCCTACATGCTGGACGGCCGCAAGACCACCAACATGCCTTCCGACCACTCGCTGCTGGCGCGAGCAGAGCCCATCTACGAGGAGTTCCCCGGCTGGACCCAGGACATCACCGGTGCTCGGCAATGGCGTGACCTGCCACACAACGCGCGCTCCTACGTGAAGCGCGTCTCCGAGCTAGTGGGCGTGTCCCTTGACCTCATCTCCATCGGCCCCGACCGCGAGCAGACCCTCGTGCTGCGGGACCCGATGACCGGCACCGAGGAGCCCATACAGGCGGCAGCCTAAGGGAATGAGGTGACTGAAGAGGTGAGGAGGTGAAGAGGCGAAAGGGCCTCAGAAGCAGGCCTGTGCACGCTCGGATCCCTATGCTGAGGCCCACTCACCTCTTCACCTCCTCACCTCTTCACCCTTCACCCTCCTCCGGCTCAGGAAGGGGCTGTCTCGCTCGTAGAAGCGGTAGAGCTCATCCACGGCTTGGCTGATGCCGATGCGGGGGGAGCGACCGTAGGGAGGGACCGGGAAGCCCCAGTCCTCGATGCGTAGGGCGCTGGCGGTCAGGTCCAGGCCGTTGTCCGACAGGGCGATTCCGAGCGCCTGAGTCAGCTTTCCAGGGCCGCTGGCCGCCTGCAGGGGCGACTCCACGCCCCGGCGACGCAGCATCTCCTCCAGCCCTTCCAGTGGCTCCAGCGCGCGCACCAGCACAGCCTCCCCCAGGCCCTCCGGTCCGGTGACCGCGTTGAAACACGCCTGCATGTGGACCTTGTAGACGTAGGCGCGGCCGTGGGGGCCGAACATGGTGGCGTTCCGCCTGGTGCATCCTCGAAAGGCGTGGCAGGCGGGGTCGTCGGAGAGGTAGGCTTCAGTCTCGACGATGCGACCGGCAAGCAAGCCTGACTCCGTCTCGTGCAGGAGCACCTTCCCGAGCAGGTCGGTAGCGACCGCGAGGGTGGGGCGAAGGTAGAAGGCCGGCGGAAGAGGGGTACGGGACGTCACAGGGCTTTCAGCCCCACGACCTCCAGCATCTCGGCGACGCGGGACAGGGGCAGGCCGACCACGTTGTAGAAGCAGCCCACGATGCCGTCGACCAGCAGGGAGCCCTTCTCCTGGATGCCGTAGGCGCCGGCCTTGTCCATCGGCTCGCCGGTGTCCAGGTAGGCGGCAATGATCTCGGGTGAGAGCTTGCGGAAGCGGACGTCGGTCTCCACGTGGTCCTCGAAGCGGCCGATGGGCCTGCCCCCGAGCATCTCGATGACGGCAACGCCAGTAAGCACCTGATGGGTCCGGCCGGATAGGCGCCGGAGCATCCGGGCGGCGTCGGCGAGGCTGGTTGGCTTCCCCAGTATCTCACCGTCCACGTGGACGATGGTATCGGCCCCGAGCACCACTCCGGTGCGGGTCGTGCGGGCGACTTCCTCCGCCTTGAGCATGGCGGCGGCGCGGACGAAGGCACCTGGGGTCGCGGCGGCTTCCGAGACGTCCTCGTTCACGTCGCTGGGGACCACGTCGAAGGGGATGCCCAGAATTCCCAGCAGGTCCCTGCGGCGTGGCGACGCGGATGCCAGTACCAGTTGCTTCGTGCTCGTGTCCATGCGCCCTCCGAGACCGAATTCTACCACCCGCCGACGCCGCCGGACAAGGACGGGCAGGAAGACCCTACCACAGAGGCACAGAGAGCACAGAGAAGAGCATGAGGGGGTGCAAGGGCCCCAGACCCCCGGGTCAGTGGATCACTCCGCGCGCTGAGGCTCTTTCACCCCCTCACCTCTTCACCTCCTCAGGCCCTTCTTGGTGTCTTGGTGGTGATGGTGCTTAGCCCGCTGACAAGGGCCCATGCACCCACGCGACTGGCAGGGGGGCGGCGTTGCGCGGCGAAATGTCACCTTCGGATGACTTCGCCCTCTCGCCCCACTCTGGCTCCCCCTCTTGATACCCCACGGATGTCCGTGCTGCACGTCGCGCGGCCTGCGGGCGGCGGCATGGTGGTCCACCTACGCTCCCTGTTTGGAGGCCTTCCTGGGCTGGGCTGCGACTGCCGCCTGGCCGGGCCCCAGACGCTCGTGGAGGACCTGGGTGTCGCTGGGGATGTCCTGGAGATCCGCGATCGCCCTAGCCCCCTGGCGGATCTCGCGGCCGCACACCGACTCTCGGGGTTGATCGCCAAAGCCGCTCCCTCTCTAGTGCATGCCCACGGGTACCGGGCGGCCTGGATCGCCAGCCTGGCGAACCGCCAGGGGCGCCCACTCATCGTGACGCTTCACAACCTCTTTCCCAGGAGCCCGGGCCGGCTGGCGAGCGCGGCGGTTCGGCGCATCGTACGGCAGAGCTCCGGCGTCATCGGTATCTCACGGGCCACGCTGGATAGCGTCGCGCTCTCCCTGGCTCCGCCGAGGGTCGGGCGACCTGCTGGGGACCTCCCGGCGCTGCCCTACCGGTGGAGGGTGATCCCGAACGGGATCCAGCCTCCCGAGGGCCTGCCCGCCCGTGTGGACGCTCGGACGCGGCTTGGCCTTGGGGCCGACGAGCCCGTGCTGCTCCTGGTGGGGCGCCTCATGGCGAACAAGGGGGTCGATGTCGCCCTGCGCGCGCTGGCCGGCTGGCCCCACCCTCGGCCGCGCCTCATGATAGCCGGTGACGGTCCCGACCGCGCGATGCTGGAGGAGTTGTCTCAGTCCCTTGCAGTCCAGAGTCGGGTGTCGTTCGTTGGGTGGGAGAAGGAGCTACGTCCCCTGCTGGCGGCGGCGGACCTGATGCTGGCCCCCTCGCGGGCCGAGGGCCAGTCCCTGGTGATTCTTGAAGCGATGGCCGCCGGGCTGCCGGTGGTGGCATCGGCGGTTGGCGGGATCGTCGAGAGCATCCGAGACGGCGAGACCGGGGTGCTCGTGCCGCCAGAGGACCCCTCGGCCCTCGCGGAAGCGGTGATGGCGCTTCTGGTGGACCCCGACCGACGGTCAGGGCTCGCGGAGGCCGCACGGAGGTTCGTGCTGGAGGAGCGTACGGAGTCGGGAATGGTGGACGCGACGCTGGCGCTCTACCATGAGGTGCTGGGAGCGGCCAATGTGTAGGGTAGGGTCTGGGGGGCTTCCATGGGTGTACGGAGCACGAGCCGTCTGGGCTCGATGGCTCGCCCTGCCGCTTCTGTGTCTCGGTGCAATCAGCGCGCCCGAGTGCCGCGCCCAATCGCCGAAGCCGGCCCCGCTCAGGACACGGTGCTTTCTCCTGCTGGTGCCGACCCTCACCTTCACGGAAGTGGTGGAGGCCAAGGGGCTGCCCAACCTGCGGTGGTGGCGGGACCGAGGGGCGCTGGGGCTGATGAACACCCGCGCCATCCCCTCCCGCTACACGCCTCAAGAGGCCGAGCGCCTTACCGCTGACCCTCAGCGTGCCAGCGCCTACCTGACTCTGGGCGCCGGGACGCGGTGCGTGGCCGGGCTGGTGAGCGGCGGTGCCTTCTCGCCCGACGAGCAGTGGGAGAGCGGCCCCGCTTCCGAGGTGTATCTGCGGCGGAACCTGCTCTCGCCGGAGGCCTGCCAGGTCCTGCAGCTCAACCCCCTGCACCTGGAGGAGGCCAACACCGGGATCGGCTACACCGCCCACCCAGGAGCTCTTGGGCAGCTTCTGCGGGCAGCAGGGCTGCAGGCGGTGGTGCTGGGGGACGCCGACCGGCCCGAGGAGCCCCACCGCGAGGCGGCCATGGTTGCCATGGATCGTCTTGGGATCGTGGGCGCGGCCCCTGGAGTGGGGCAGGAGTTGCCGGCGCCGTCCTTCGCCACGCGGTATCGCGCCGCCGCCCCCTTCGGGCGCGAGACCTCCGTGCGGGCTCTCGCCGAGTCTGTCCGCCGGGCGGCAGGCCCGAAGGTGGGGCTCATCGTCATTGATTGGGGCGATGCCGCGAGGTTGGACGACTACCGCCGATGGATGACGGACACCCGGTATCTGGACGCTCGGGCACGCATGCTGACCGACCTAGACCGGCTGCTGGGCCAGCTTCGTCGGGTGTTGCGTCCTGAATCCGACCTGCTGCTGCTGGTCTCCCCGCATCCGGGCAGGGAGTCACGCACGGGATTCGACCTCCTTGCCCCGGTCGTGGCGTCACCAGCCTCATTACTCCAGAGAGCCGCCAGTGGGCCCGGGGCCCGCGGGGGAGCGCCTCTGCCCCCGCCCTTGCAGGGTGCCCGCCCTTCACTCGCGGGACCTCCAGTCGCGGCCGTCGCGGGTCCCGTGGGAGGGGGCGCGCTGCTGACATCGCCAACGACGCGGCGGCGGGGTATCGTCGCCAACACCGACGTGGCGCCCACCATCGCCTCTGTGCTGGGGCTTGGGGAGGACCCAACCATCGTGGGGCGGCCCATGGTGGCTCAGCCCGTGAAAGGGGCGGTCCCGGCGGCGCAGGGCCTCCACGGCCGGCTGGTGGCGGTAGAGGTCCAACGGCGGCGGGCTCTACGCTGGGTACTGGAGACGTGGCGCTGGGGGATGGTTCTGCTGGCGCTGTGGGCGCTCTTCGGTGGATACCGATGGGTGACCCGTGCCGGGCGCGCACTGGGGCTCGTGCTACTGGCCCTGCCGGTGGTCGTGCTCGCAGGGGGCGGCCTGCCGGCGCTGAGCGTGGCAGGCTACTCCGCCCTCCTTGTCACGGGAGCGATAGGGCTCGCCGCTCTAGCGGGAGTGCTGGAGAGGTGGACGCGCGTGCCCCTTGCGGGAGTGCTGGTGCTGGCGTCACTCTTGGTGGTTGGAACGATCGCCGATGGATTGCGCGGCTTCCAGGCGATGCCTTACACCATCCTCAGCTACTCCGTGATGGAGGGCGCTCGGTACTACGGAATTGGCAACGAGTTCATGGGCTGCCTGATCGCGGCCGCGCTGCTGGCGGCGTCAGTGCTGGTGGCACGGGGCTCTCGACGTGGAGGGCCCGAGGTAAGGCCCACGCCCTGGCGATGGGTCGCCGCGGCGCTGTTCGGACTCACCGCGCTGGTGCTGGCCGGCCCCTCCTGGGGCGCCAAGTTCGGCGGCGCGATCACGGCCTCCCTCGCCTTCTCCTTCGCGCTGCTGCGCTTCTGGAACCGGCCCATCACCCGGCGCCTGATCCTGGGGTGCTTCTTCAGCCTGGTGGCAGTGGTGACGCTGGTGGTTCTTGCCGACTTGGCGCGGGGTGGGCAGAGCACCCACGTGGGCCGCCTCGTGCGCTCGGTTCAGGAGCTGGGGGTAGGGGAGCTGCTGATGGTCTTCCAGCGCAAGTGGGCCATCAACCTGCGCCTGCTGATGTACAGCCCCTGGAGCCGCCTGATGCAGCTCGCGCTGCTCCCCTGCGCCCTGTACTACTGGAGAGGAGCGCTCCGGACGCGCCTGCCGGCGTGGACCCGTCCCCCTGCCGGGGAGGGCTGGCCCCCGGGCGCGGTGGGCATCGGCCTCACCTCGATCCTGCTCGCCGGGCTCGTCGCCTTCCTGGTGAACGACGCCGGGGTTCTGGCGGCCGCGACCGGCCTACTGTATGCACCCGTGGGCCTTGTCGCCTGGGAGGCCTCAGTCTGCGGCCAGGAACTGCCTCACCACCAAGACACCAAGACACCAAGGGAGCCGAATCGGTCCTTCAGCCTGTGAGCCTCTGTGCTCACTGAGTGCTTTTGGTAGAGCTTTCCCTGCGCTTCCTGGTGCCCTTGTGCCTTGGTGGCCAAGTAGTTCCGGCCGCTGACTCAGTTCCGAGCGCGAAAGAGGAGGAGCGCCAACTCACCCCGCGTGACCGGCCTGCCCAGCTCCCCTTCGGTGCGGTTCTCAGTGCCGACCAGCACTCCGCGTGAGAGGAGAGTTGAGGCGGCGTCGACGGCGGTGGCACAGGGCTCGCCCCTCCATCGGCCGATGGCCTGCTTCCCCTTCACAATCCACAGCGCGGCCTCACCCAAGCTCACCGAGGCATCGGAAGTGGCTGCCGCTCCGTCTTCCAGTACCTTGAGGTCCCTGAGAGCCGCTACGTAGGGGCTCTCGCGGGTGCCGGCCCCGTTCCTGCCCTCGGCCGCACGGCTCTCGGGGCTGTTGGGGTCGCGCATCTTTGGGTCTAGCCCCGGCATCTCCCACAGCTCCGGTTTCTCTCGGGCCAGGAAGCGGAAGAGCCACTCCGTGGCGTCGTCAACTCTGATGGGGCCGCTGGTGGCAGCGTCGTAGCTGGGGAAGAGCCCCTGCGTGCCCCAGTACTGGCAGGCAGCCCAGGCGGGGTCGTCATCTTTCAGCCCATTGAAGAAGGTGAGCTGCGCCCGCCGCGACAGGAGGTCATCCTGAAGGGGGCGGGGGGCGGCGAAGTTGGGGGGCACGCCGAGACGGGCTGCGCGGGCGGCCGTTGTGCCGCACACCTCGCCGAGTGCCATGTAGATCGGCTCAAGCCGGATGGTGGAGTTGCCCACGTGGGTGCCGGAGGTGGCGACGCAGACCATCAGGGCGTCTAGGCCTTTGGGGGTGAGCACGCCGAAGGGGATCTGGGAGGAGCGGGTGACGAAGGGCAGGTAGAAGAAGCCCTCGAGCTGGTTCGGGTGCCCCGGCTCCCGCTTGCGGGTGGCGTGCGAGTCCAGCGGGTACTCGGCCACCGCCGCGCCGTCGGGATGGAGCGGCGCCCGCACGTTCTTGTCGGCGGAGCGGGCATCGTTTTCGGTGAAGAGCGCGCGACCCACGATGCGGCGCGCCTCGCGAACGTAGAGCTGCTCCGGGAAGTTGCCGGTCTCCTGGTGCTCGTCGGCGGGCAGGCCCCACTGGAGCGCGTCGCGGCGGAACTCCTCGGGCAGTCCGGGGTCGTTCCGGAGGTAGTAGAGCAGCCCCAGCGCCCATCGCCGATGGGCCAGGGCCATCGACTCCCGCTCCGAGTCCGAGGCGGAGGGATAGGCCGTGTTTTCCTCGATGTAGTCGGTGGAGGGCCAGTACTTGCCCATGTTATTGATGTCGTACTTCTCGTTCGGCAGCTTGCCGAAGTAGATCACCTGAGCGATGCCGGTGATCTTGCCGGCCGCCACGTCCTGAGCGATGGAGCCGTAGGGGGCGGCGTCATACCCCTCCGGTCTGGCGATGGGAACGCGGTTCGCGGCGCGGTTGGTGAGGGTGAGACGGTAGCAGTAGGCCTGGATCCGGCTGTCGGCCTCGCCGGTGGTGCCCTCGACCAGCTTGCCGCTCTCCCAGTCCCAGTAGATGATCCCCGCGTACTCCTCGCCGTGCTCGGCCCGTCCCTCGCGGCCCACGCGGTACTCCGCGCCTGCCTTCGCCGCCAGGTCGCCCTCGTAGCTGGCATCGATGAAGGTGGTTCCCGTGTACCGGCGAGGGGTACCCCCGTCTCTGCCCGAGGTGGAGACGGCGGTTACCCTGCGGCTGGCCCAGTGGTTCCCGTACAGCGGCACCGTCTGCACGGCCGTCAGCCGCTGGTGGAAGGCCACGTGAATCCCCGGCTCCTCCGCCAGCATGCGCCGGAGCGTCAGCTCTCCCACGCTGGGCTCGATCCAGTACCCTCCTCCGCACTCCTGGTACTGGCGGGAGTCGGCCCCGTAGGTCCGGAGGTAGTAGTCGCGAATGCGGCCGATCATCTCTTTGAAGAGGCCGCTGGCAGCCTGGCGGAGCCGGAGGTCGGTCTGCCCCAGTCCGCCGGAGATCATGCCGCCCACGTGGCCGTTGTGGGAGAGCAGCAGCACGGAGGCGCCCCGGCGCGCGGCGGCGACCGCGGCGGCCACGCCTCCGGGGGTGCCGCCGAAGATGACCACATCGTAACGCGTTTGACTGGGGGCGGGCAGCGGCGTGCCACCCACCAGCACCGGGGTGGGCCAGGAGGGCAGGCTCTCCTCATCTCCCCTTACGGCCGTGACTCGGTAGGAACAGGCCTGGTCCTGGGTCACCCCGGCATCCCGGTAGGTGACGTGCGGCAGCACGCGAGGTGAAGGGTTAACCTCCGCCACTCTCTGATGGCCCCGGTAGACGCGGTAACCCTCGGCCCCTGGCACCGCGTGCCAGGACAGCTCCACCGCCGGCTTTGAGCTGCCGCCCACGCTTGCCGCGCTCAGGGGCGCCGGGGAGGTGAGGGCCGTGCCGGTTAGGGAGAGGCCCGCCACCCGGACCACCTCAGGGTCGGCGCCCTCGTTGGTGAGGAAGACGCGGTCGACGCGCTCCTGGCCGTGCGTCAGCGGGATCAGGTCCGTGGTGGCGGGTCTGCCGTTCAGCCACACCGTCATTCCGCCGAGACGCACGCTGACGGCGACCCGGACTGAGACCCACGTGTTCGCGGTGTAGGTGCCCACTTGCTTGAAAAACTGCCCGTCATGCGCGGCGATGGTGCCGTTGCCCAGGAAGGCAAGGTAGGCGGCCCTGTGCGCCAGGACGGAGGGCGCCCCCGAGGCCACGCCAAACCCGATCCCACGCCTTGAGGTAGAGGACTGGGTTCGCACCCGGAGCTCCAGAGTCAGGTCGTCGGTGGTCGGCTCGAAGGCGCGCTCCAGGTAGGTGGGCGCCTTCGCCAGCATCCGTGTCTCCACTGCCCTGCCGGAAGCGCCTGCCGCTGAGTCCTCGACCACGACCCAGCCGCCCGACGCTTCCTTCCCGGCCCCGTCAGTGACGCGCCAGCCCTCCGGCGCCGTGCCGGTGGCTCCCGCCCCGAATCGGCCGGCGCCAAGAGCGTACGGGGGACTCGGGCGGTCAGCTTCCGCCGACAGAGCCTGGGCGGCGAGCCAAAGCGCAATCAGCAGGCAGACGCGCGGCAGAGGACGGGCGGTAGGGCAGGGCATGGGTGAAGGGCCTTTCGTGGAAACTGGGTCGAGCCATTACGAGGACGGGGCAGCCAACCTCTGGTTCCCCTTCCGCGCGCGGGGGGCCTGCAAGGGCGTGAGGGGGTGGGGAGGTCAAGAGGTGAAGCGCACGAGAGGCGGGGTGAAGGGGTGGAGAGGGCTGGGCTGGTGCGGTGGCCCGCCAGGCGCAGGAAAGGCGGGCCCTGGGTCGTGGTGGCTGGGCTGGCAGGAGTCGGGGGCCTCGCACGGGTCGCGAGGCCCCCGGCGAGGAGAGCTAACGCCAGGCCATCGGGATGGTCTTGGCGCAGGTGTTGTACCACGCTTGGTCGTTCGGAGCAGGCCCGATCTGGGAGTAGTTCTTCCACATCTCCTTCGGCACCATCGTCTGAACCAGCTTCATCGTCTTCGCGTGGGTATCGGCGAAGAGCCAGTTGTGAACGTTGCCGTGAGCCCAGAGGATGTTCTTCAGGTTCTCGCCCTGATTGAGCTGCCAGGGTCCCTGGTCGGGACAGCATGGGTCCTGCGTCTCGAGGATGAAGAGGGTCTCGGAGGGTTCGGGTACGTCGCTCTCGTAGCGCGGTCCATAGCCGGAGCCCTGTACGTACTCCCAGAACCGGCCGCCGTTGTAGGCGTAGGAGACTGGGAAGATGCCCGTGTGGTCCATGGTGTCCGCCTTTGGGTTGCTCGGGCACTTGTAGACGTCAAGGCTCTTCACGTAGCTGCGGAGCTGGTTCTTCCAACTGATGGTGGACCCGTCAAGACCGCTGGCGGTGCTGATATTGGTGTGGGTCTTGTCGGGCAGTCGGTTCATCGGGTAGGCGCCGTCCCACTCACCGAGGTAGGTGTAGAGGCCCTTACCGATCTGGTTCATGTTGCTAGAGCAGGAGCTGATGCGAGCGCGCTCCCGCGCCTTGGCGAAGACGGGAAAGAGTATGGCGGCCAGGATCGCGATGATGGCGATCACGACCAGCAGCTCGATTAGCGTGAAGCCTGAACTGCGGCGCCCCTCAGACCGGAGGGCGTCAAGGATCCTTTTCATGTGACACCTCTCTGCTGACTGGACAGCCGGAACCCAGCGGGGAGTGAGTCCTCGTCGGCCACTCGGTTGCCCTTGATATTGTGCGCTCACTGGCCCGGCCGGGCCGCAGGCGGGCCCGACCGTGCCGGTGAGCACAAGCTCTAGCGACTCAGCGCACCGGCCATGCGCGGCTGCTGGGCCGCCCCGGTGCTGGCTGTGAACTGCTGCATCTTCTCCTTCACCTCTTCCGGCTTCTCCGCGCTGCGCAGTGCCTCTTCCGCCGAGATGGTCCCCTTGGACCACAACTGGACGAGGGAGGAATCGAGGCTCTGCATGCCGAGCTGCTGGCCGGTCTGGATGTCCGAGGTGATGGCGTAGGTCTTCTTCTCCCGGATGTGGTGCTGGATGGCCGGGGTGCAGATCATGATCTCGTAAGCGGCGTGGCGCCCCTTGCCGTCCGGCTGTGGGAGCAGAAGCTGGGAGATGACGGCCAGCAGGTTTCCGCTGAGCTGCATGCGGATCTGCTCCTGCTGGTCGAAGGGGAAGACGTCGGTGATGCGGTCCACGGTGCGGGCCGCGCCCGTGGTGTGTAGGGTCGATAGAACGAGGTGTCCGGTTTCCGCCGCCCGAACCGCCGCGGAAATGGTGGCCAGGTCTCGCATCTCACCCACCAGGATCACGTCCGGGTCCTGGCGCAGAGCGCGGATGATCCCCTCATCGAAACTGGGGACATCCACGTGCACCTCGCGCTGGGTGATGATGGACTTCTTGGGCCAGTGGTAGTACTCGATGGGGTCCTCGACGGTGATGATGTGGCAGTCGCGGTTGGTGTTCACGTAGTCGATCATCGTGGCCAGCGTGGTTGTCTTTCCGCTGCCGGTAGGGCCGGTGATCAGCACCAGACCTCGAGGAGCGTGCAGAAGCCGCTGGACGTGGATGGGGAGCCCGAGCTGCTCGAAGGTCAGCAGCCGGTAGGGGATAAGCCGCATGTTGATGCCGGCGGCGTTCTTTTGCCAGAAGACGCTGGTTCGAAACCGGGCCTTGTCGCCGAAGCTGAAGCCGAAGTCGGAGCCGCGACGCTCCTCCAGCTCCTTCAGGTTGCGTTCCGGGGTGATCGTCTTGACCAGGGCCAGGCAGTCTTCCGGGTGAAGCTCACCGAACTCCTGCAGGCGGTGCAGGCGGCCATGCCAGCGGATGGTGGGCGGCTCGCCGGCCGTTATGTGAAGATCCGAGGCGTCACGCTCGACCATGATATCGAGCATTTGGTTGAGAGTCCCAAGCATCGTGGCCTCCAGGGATGCCGCGACCGCCGGTCAGAACCGGCTGGCCGCTCGCGCGATGACGAGACGGGCCGGCTCTACACTCGGCCCCCTCACAACGGCACTGCAGCCCGCGTCCCACTGGGTCGTCTGGCTTCACCTGCCCCAGGGTGACTACACTTCACGGCCTGGGGCCGGACGCCAACCCTCTCCCGTACTGCGGGGGATGCGGCGAGTAGTCGGACAGCTCACTACTTGCGTGCTTCCCTGTGCCGGTCTCCCGGAAGGCGGGCCCTTGGGCCCGGGTCCCCGAGGTTGGGCACTCGCTCACGCCACGCGCGGCGACCATCGCGCGCACAGCGCGCGACTGGATGCAGGCCGGGAGGAGGTGCGCGGCCCAGACGGGGCTGGGTACCCTCTGCCGGCCCGACAAGGCCATGGTCTTGTGCGCTACTGTTGGACGGACGACCGGGATCTCCTTCTTGTCAGCCGTTCTGGAGGAAGGAGCAAGTTGGGGCTGCTTGCTAGCCCTCTAAGCTGGCCGCGGATCCGCGTGGCGACCAGCCCGGACGGCGGTCGGGTCGCCCCCCGCCGGGCGTGGTAGCGCGAGGCATACCAGGGGCGTGGATGGCGCGGTCTTCGTGTGAAGAGCCAGAGGGGCGTGCGGCCGCACACCCCTGGGAAAACGCCTTCGGCAGGGCAGAACCCGCGAGGCGTTTGGCTGGTCTAACCGATGAACGCTACTCCCCACGGGGGGAGGCGAGAGGCGCCCAAGACGATGCCAATGCAACCTTCGGATGACGAGCTGATGTTTCAGTGCCGTTCGGGCAACGCCCAGGCCATGGATCTACTGGTTTCGCGGTATTACAGACGCGTATACGCCTTCTGCTACCGGATGCTTCACCACCGAGAGTCGGCAGAGGACGTGGCCCAGGAGACCCTGCTGCGCGCCTACCGATACTCCCATCGGTACCGGGCCGATGGACGCTTTTCAACCTGGCTCTTCGCCATCGCCGCTAACCTGTGCCGCACGGAGCTGAGCAAGCGCTCCCGGCGGTCGGAATGCGCCTGGGAGGATCTGGGTGAGATGCAGGCACCCGGAAGTGTGGAGGGGACCGCCATGCTGCGGCTTGACGGCCGCGCGGTGCGACAGGCGCTGGACCGGCTCTCGCCGGATCAGCGTATCGCGCTTGTCCTCTTCTACTTTGAGGGTATGAGTTACCAGGACATCGCTCAGGTGTGCAACTGCGCCCTGGGCACCGTGAAGTCGCGTATGCATCACGGTATCGCGAAGATGCGGGTGCTCCTACCTGCTCTGGCTTCGGTGCCGGAGCCGGCAGTCACCCTTGGGGGAGCACGGTCGTGATGACCTGTCGGGCCGTTCAGTCGATCCTGCCTGAGTATGTGGCCGGGCGGTCGCTGGGCGAGCGAGACCGGATCGCGGGACACCTGTGCCGCTGCCTGGATTGTGATGCCCTCCGGCGGGAGTTGGAGGCGGTGTTTTCCCTGCTGGAGGGGCTGCCGGAGCCGCCGGAGAGCCCCTACGGGGAGCGGGTGGCCCGACTGGCCCTGCATACCGAGGTGTCGCCGGGCCCCGCCCGTGCCAACCAAGAGCTGCGCCGGCAGGAGGATCGCCGGCAGCTTGTGGGGGCGCTCGGTTCCTTCCTGGCCGCCGCCGGCGCGGTAGCCCTCATTGTTGCCCTGGGGGGACCGAAGGCGTCCCTCTTCACTGCCAGCCAATGGGTCTCCGGAGCGTTCCAGGGGCTCACCCTGTGGCAGAAACTCCCGCTCGCCGTCAGCCTTTTGGCTATGGTCACGCTGGTGCCCGTACTGGCGCTCTCTGCCAAGTCGCAGGCCCACGCAGCCCGGCCGCACAGGAGGGTATGAGATGGACCTGATCGGCCTGATGCTGCTGGTCGTAGTGGGGCTCGCGTGCTTCGTGTTGGGGCAGAGCTACCAGCGTACAGGCCGGCTGATGCCGCTGGACTTCAGCCGACTCCTACCTCCGGAGCGGGACCGCAAGGGCAGCGCTCTCCTCTGGTTCGCGTGTGTCTTCGCGCTCCTATTCCTTCTTGCTCTGGCGCGCAACCTGGGGAGTCCTCACTCGGCGGACGCCGGGAGCTGGATGTTCTTTGCCTACTCCGGCTTCGGCTTCTGCATGGCCGCCTGGGTATACCAGGACGCGCGCGAGCGTGGCGGCAGGGCCTCCGCCTGGGCTGGGATGGTGCTGGTCACCAACGTGTTCGGGCTGGTGGGCTACTTCATCTCGCGCCCTGAGCGCCCGCGCACCTGTATGCGCTGCGGCTTCCGGCTGAGGGAGGAGTACGTCGTTTGCCCCTACTGCGGCCCTCAAGCAGGGCTGACATGCCTCTCCTGCCAGGGCGTCCTAGAGCCTGACTGGCAGTATTGCCCCTACTGCCAGGTGCCCACCTCACCTCCCATGGACTCCATGGGGGGCGGGGGGGGGATAGCCGGCCCGGGTGAGAGCTCGTCTGAGTCCGGTCCTCCTTCGTCTGCCTCTCCGATGTTCACCGCGTAGGGTAACGCCCGGACGGCGCTTCCGCTCTCGGATGGCCCCGCTCCCGCCGCGGCGGCCCAGCGTACGGGGCACAGGCGCGCCGGGTGGGGCGAGGGCTTCCGCAAGCCTCACTTGAGCGCTTCGGGCGCGATCGAGGTTGGAGACCCCAGGGTTACCCCCAGGCCGCAGGCTTGGCCTCGTATCTTACCACCGTTTGGCTCCTTGCGGCGGCTGGGTAGACTCTCGCTAGACGGGCGTGGAACTTGAGCCCGTCGAGGAGAGTTCAACCATGGCAGACGACACAGTTCGCACTGAAGTGACGCATCCCGATGCTGTCCGGCACGGGATCGATAATGATCCCAACAACGACCCCGAGAAGGCGGCGGTGCTGGGTGGTGTTGGCGGGGCGGTCGTGGGCGCGGCCGCGGGCGCTATGGCCGGTCCCGTTGGTGCCGTGGCCGGAGCCGTTATCGGGGGCCTGGTGGGTGCTGGAGGCAGTGGGATCGCCGTGGGCGCGGTGGACCGGATCGACAACGACAACACCGTTTCCGGCCTAGGGAACACGCCTCCAGAACCCGGGGATCCTACCGGCACCGTCGTTACGGGACCGGACGGGCGTCCCTACGTGGCCCGAGGGCCCGCCGAGGGTGATGGGGTCCCGAAGGCCTACCCTGAGGATCTCTATCTTCCGCGAGAGGATGAGATCGAGGTCAAGCCGAACCTAGGGTCGGATCAGCCGCCGGCGCGGCCCCCCGGCTCACCCGCGTAGCCGGCGAGCACGCATCAGTTGGGCCGGCGGAGCGCCGCAGGCGCGTTAGCTGAGGCGCTTGACCCGCTTTGACCGAAGTTGGCGTGATGCCAACGGCCGGATGGGATTCCATCCGAAGAAGGGGCACTCTCGCACACTCGTGCGGAGTGCCTCTTCGCTTTCAGCCCTTGGAAGCCCGCTCTGGGGCCGCGCTTGGTTTGACCGTGTCAAACGCCCCATGGTATACTTTCCGTGACCTTGGAGTTCGGGCACTTGCCCAGGAGCAGCCTCGCCTGGCCGCGCTCCCAGGGCTCGGGCGCTGGCAGCGCTCCGTCGTGCCCGGTTTGGACGGGGCGCGGGAGGAGCGTCTGCGCTGAGTCCGCCCCGCCTTTCCCCACCCAGCAGTTGCCGCGCGATACGTGGAGTCCGGTGGGCTTGGGCTCTCGACTGCCGTCAACCCCTCCAACGACGTAGCTCTGCCGCTGGCGACAGGCCCAAGGGCGATCAGCACGGGCAAGGGACGCAGTCTACAGCGGGCGTCGGCGGGCGGCCGTCGCTGAGTAGTCTGGCACCCTGTCCGCGCCGTGGACCCTGGCCCGAGGGTCGTCCGTTTCGGTCCTCGCAGGTAGAGTTCACCATCACCATACGCCCGCCGTACCCCGCCCCTCGTCAGCCTCGCCGCGGACCTCGGTTCCGCGCCCGCTCTCTGGAGTGAGCCCCCAACCATGGACGACACGCGGCTTGAAGCATCGGAGTTGCGACAGCTCATCGACCTTGTGGAACGCGAGGGGCTGGCGGAGCTTGAGGTACGGGAGAAGGACGTTCGGGTGGTCCTGAGGACCCAGACCGCCCGCAGTGCCGCCCCGCTTGGCGAGGTGCCGGTAGGGCCGCTTGAGGCGGCCGCCGGTGCTCCTGCCGGGGCGCAACCTACCCCCGTGAAGCTGCGCCCGGAGGAGGATCCCCGGTTCCTGCCGGTGCTGTCACCGATGACCGGATGCTTCTTCCGCGCTCCTGGCCCGGGCGATCCCCCCTTCATCGAGATGGGGGATCACGTGGAGGAAGGGCAGACCATCGGCCTGATTGAGGCGATGAAGGTCTTCAGCGAGATCCCAAGCGAGGTGGAGGGCCGGGTAGTTGCCCTTCCGGTGGCGAACGGCGACATGGTAGCCCAGGGGCAGGTGCTTGTTGTGGTGGATCCGTCTGGCCCGAGGGGGAGCGGAGGCACTACAGAGGATGTGTAGCGACCAGCGGGCGCAACCGCGCCGCGCACGGAGCGCCACGGTATGGGGCACAGCTCGGGCCTCCCGGGGGCCCATCGTGAGCAAAGCAGGCTAGGGGTAGTTCCGCGCGGCCCCTGGGGCAGTGAGCCGGGTGGCGATGCGGCATCGCGCGGGAGCGAAACGGGATGTGGGGGTGTAGCCTTGGGCAAAGAGGTGATCAGGGTCGGATTCCTGGGTATGGGCAACGTGGGCTGTGGGACCGTGAAGGTACTCACTGAGAACCAGGACCGCATCCTCCAGCTCACTGGCTCCCGGGTGGTGGTTAAGCGAATCGCGGTCGCTCATCTCACGAAGAAGCGTCCGGAGTGGGTGGACCGGTCCATGCTGACCGATGATCCCGCCCAGGTTCTGGATGACCCTGAGATCGACATCGTGGCCGAGACCATCGGCGGGCTTCAGCCGGCCAAGGAGTTCATGCTTCACGCCATTCGCAACGGCAAGAGCGTGGTGACGGCCAACAAGGAGCTGCTGGCCAAAGAGGGGCACGAGCTTCTGATCTCCGCCGCCAGGAAGCCGGTGGATTTCCTGTTCGAGGGGGCCGTAGCCGGGGGCATTCCCATCATCCGCCCCTTGAAGATCGACCTAGCCGGGAATCGCATCAACTCCATCATCGGCATTGTAAACGGGACGACCAACTACATCCTTACGAAGATGGCGCGGGAGGGCAGCGACTTCGCCGAGACCCTGGCCGAGGCTCAGAAGCTGGGCTACGCCGAGGTGGATCCCACGGACGACGTGGAGGGCTACGACGCGGCCTACAAGCTGGCCATCCTCTCAGCAATCGCCTTCCAGAGCCGGGTGCCCATCAGCGGAGTGTTCCACGAGGGCATTCGACGTATTGGCAAGGTTGACATCGAGTACGCCAAGGGGCTGGGCTACACGATCAAGCTGCTCGCCATCGCCAAGCTGCACGGTGACGCCATGGAGCTCAGGGTGCACCCGGCGATGGTGCATGACCGGCACCCGCTGGCCTCCGTGAACGACGTGTACAACGCGGTCTTCCTGCACGGCGACGCGGTGGGCGACGTGATGTTCTATGGGCGGGGCGCGGGGATGATGCCCACGGGCAGCGCGGTGGCGGGCGACATCATCGACATCTGCCGCAACATCAACCACCAGTCACTGGGACGCATCAGTTGCACCTGCTTCGAAGACCATCGGCTCATTCCCATCGGTGAGGTGGTCAGCAAGTACTACGTGAGGATGCAGGTGATTGACCGCCCGAAGGTGCTCTCCAATACCGCACGCGTTTTCGGTGAGCACAACGTAAGCATCGCGTCCGTGGTCCAGCGCGAGACAACCCAGGGGGACGCCGAGATCGTGTGGGTGACACACCCGGCCCGCGAGATGGACGTGCGCGCGGCCCTGGAAGAGATGACGCGCCTGGAAGTGGTCCACTCAATCAGCAACCTGATCCGGGTGGAAGACTAGAGGGACTGAGGGGCTAGGGGGCTGAGGGGGCTCAGGGGACTGTAGGGGCTTAGGGGAAGGACCCAAGGCGGCCATCTGAGGCCCTCCCCCTAAGTCCCCTTAGCCCCTTCAGCCCCCTGAGCCCCCTCATCGGTGGTGCGGAAGTGAGGTCGCGATGTCTCGGTCAGCCGGAGGGAAGTGGCGGGGGGTTATTGAGGAGTATCGGGAGCATTTGCCTGTTACCGAGGCGACCCCGGTGGTCACCCTTCTGGAGGGCGGAACGCCTTTGAATGAGGTGCCCGCCGTGGCGAAGCGCGTCGGCCGGGGCTGCAAGGTCTTCGTGAAGTACGAGGGCCTGAACCCAACGGGGTCCTTCAAGGACCGCGGCATGACGCTGGCTATCTCCAAGGCTAAGGAGGAGGGAGCGGAGGCCGTGATGTGCGCCTCCACGGGCAACACCTCCGCTAGCGCGGCCGCGTACGCCGCTCGGTGCGGCATGAAGTGCGTGGTGCTTCTAGAGCAGGCCTCTGGGGCCATCGCGCTGGGGAAGCTGGCTCAGGCTCTCATCGAGGGTGCCACGGTGATCGGCCTCGAAGGCAACTTCGACGAGGCCCTCAACCTCGTGCGCAAGATCACGGCGGAGCACCCCATCGCGCTGGTCAACTCCATCAACCCCTACCGCATCCAGGGCCAGAAGACCGGAGCCTTCGAGATCTGCGACGTGCTAGGTCGGGCGCCGGACTACCACGCCATCCCAGTGGGGAACGCCGGGAACATCACCGCCTACTGGGCCGGCTACAAGGAGTACCAGGAGAAGGGCCGGACCGCCAGCCGTCCCGTGATGCTGGGCTTCCAGGCGGAGGGCGCGGCGCCCATCGTGCGTGGTGAGCCCGTAGCCCACCCGAAGACGCTCGCCACGGCGATCAAGATCGGCAACCCCGCCTCCTGGAAGGGAGCCACGGACGCCCGTGATGAGTCGGGCGGCAGCATCAGCACCGTAACGGATGACGAGATCGTTGCGGCTTACCGCATCCTGGCCTCGGAAGAGGGCGTCTTCTGCGAGCCGGCCTCAGCCGCCTCCGTCGCGGGGGTGCTGAAGCTGTCGGCCGCCAGGCCCTTCCCGGAGGGGTCGACCATCGTCTGTGTGCTTACGGGCCACGGCCTCAAGGATCCGGACCGCGCCATCGCCAGCGTAGCCAAGCCCGTCACGGTCCCTGCGGAGGAATCCGCCGTGCTGAGGGCCATGGGCCTGTAGGTAGCCGGTACCCTCTGCTCCAGTTGGAGCGGCATCCCAGGTTCAACATAGAGGCGTCGGCAGTGGGGTCAGTCCCCGCGGTCGGCGCCTCGAGCGCGTCTGGGCAACAGATCAGCGTCCCCCAGTGGACCCATGATGGGTCGAGCGATGCTCCTTACCGGAAGAGGCACCCCGAGCAACAGCCTGATCCGTCTGGGGTGTGGAGTAAGCTGCCGGTCCTATTGACAGACCGTGCCGAGCCCTGGTACAAACGGGAAAGCCATAGGAAGCTCGGCCGCCTAACACTCCGATGGAAGGGTGGAGGAGGCGAGTGCTGCCGGGCGCCTGATCCCGGCCCGGAGGTCCACTGGACTTGGCCCTATCCCCTGTGCCATGACACCCAAACACGGCGAGGGCTCCACCCCGACTGATGCGGCCGATGACGGGCTGATCACGTCACTGCTGCTGGCTGCTGAGTGTCTGTCGTCGCGACTGGCTCCGGCGGACAGCCCCAAACCGCGCGCCACCTTCGCGACGACGGTCTCAGCCCCGAGACCAGAGGCTCTGTCGCGCTCCAGCCGAGAGCTCGATGCCCTCGCGGAGCTCTGCCACAGAGCCCTCCACCTCGTCAAGGGCTACCCGGCGATGGGAGACCTGCTGGCCTCGGCAGCCTCCATCCTCGACGATGGGCTGTCGATCCAGCTTCTCGCCCATACGCTCCTGTCCGGAGACGCGCGACACGTTCCCTCCTCCCAGTCCAGCGCTCTGGGGGTGTCCAAACGCGAGGTGGAGGTGCTGCGCGCAGCCGCCGACGGCGAAAGCTACTCCAAGATAGGACGCTCTCTAGGGATCTCCCCGCGCACGGTTGAGACCCATCTGCAGCGCGCCTACCGCAAGCTGGGGGTGCGCGGCCCTCTGAAGGCTGTAGCGAGGGCCGTCGAGCTGGGCCTCCTCCAGCCGGAGGCCCTGGACCTGCTCCGGGTTTCCTCTCAGCGAGGGGACCGCGAGGGGGGACGGCTGAGGATGCTGTGCGGCGAGGCCGGTGGATGGCGCGAGGCCGTAGAGCAAGCAGGGATGCGTCCCTTGGCGGAGTTCGGCCTGCTGGCGATGCTGCTGTGTGGCCTGTCCGCACGGCAACTGGAGGGGGATGGGATCGCGCTGCAACGCCGAGGGGCCATCCTGGAGCTTGCCCCTTCGGGACGGGTGCTTCGCAGCATGGGGGAGGGTGCTATTGGAGTCGCTCGGAGCATCGTGGTGGCGCCGCGGCGCGCGGCGGCTGGCGGCTTCACGCCTGGGCATCTCTACGCGGCCTACGACTACGCGCCGCAGGACGGGCTCAACCGAGGTGCCGTAGCCGAGTTCACTCCCGAGGGCGGCTACGTCCGGTCCTTCGCCGGAGCCCCACACATCTCCTGCCGGCTCATCGGTAGCCTGTCCCTTGCTTTCTCTCCGGAGGGAGGGCTGGCCGCGACCAGCGGCCTCCTAACCGATGGCTTGCTACTGTTTGGCCGGGGAGGCGCTCACGTGAGCCGCCTGGCCAGGGGCATCATGCGCCAGGTCGCCTCCGATCCCCAAGGCCGGCTCTACTTCAGCGCTGAGAACGCGGCGGGCTGCTGGGTGGGAACCATATCAGGCGAAGTGGATGGGGGTGTGGTGGCGCAGGATGTCAGGGCATCCCATCGGGGCATCTTTAACTCCTTGGCTGTGTCCCAGGACAGAGCTTACCTCGCGCGCGAGGGTGCCCCCGGCCCCACGGTTGAGGAGTGGTCCCTGGACGGAACCCTTCTGCGTGACCTGCCTACGGGCATTCCGAACCCGGGGCGTCTATCGCTGGGTCCTGTGGGCGAGCTCTACATACCGGACCACCATGGTCAGCGCGTGCTGGTGCTCCACCCGGACGGTAGTGGCCAGCGGTGGCTCGATCTCAGAGGCCGCCTTAGGCCGTGGAGCGTTGCCGCGGACGGCGATAGGCTGTGGGTCTGCGGCGAGGCGCTCTAGCCGAGAGCGCCTCGACCGGCAGTGCCTCCCCCAGTCCACATTCGGAATCGCCGACGTGGGCGTTCGTGGGAAGCTGCCGGCTCCCGCGCGCAGGAAGCAGCAGCTAATAGGCGCGGGTCTTCGACGGGCGGTGATGGTGGGGGCCGGCCGAAGGGCACTCGCCCGAGCCGCCGCCTGCCTTTTGCGGGGATCTACGGATTGCTTGTCCGTTGGCCCTGAACTAGGATACATGGCGAGGAAGTGGGCGTAGGCTCCAGATGAGGCAGCGCAAGCATGGGCGCTGACACAGGCTGGGGGTATCTTGGTGAGGCCTAACCCAATTGGCGCACGAGGCGCTTGCGCGTCGTGCATGGCGCAGGCTTCCACCAGCTCTCGTCAATGGCGCAGGCTATCCCCCTGGCGCTTCCTCGCCTGCTGGCCTACTCCGCGTCGCGCGCTCCACTAGGCTCTGGGCCCGCGGGTCTAGCTGTTCCATGCCCCTCAGGAACGGAGGCGAGTCCTGATGCGCCGCAAAGCGATCACCCTGCTGGTGATTCTGGGGACGGCAGCTCCGTGGTGTACTGCCTCAACCCCCGAGTACGTAGATTCGTACCGTATCAACTATCGCTTCAACGCCGCGGGCGGGCCGGACGGCCAGCCCGACTTCCTCAACCCCTTCCGCTATCCGGCCGTCATCCAGCCTGGTCCCCTCGTGCTCTCGCTCCCGACAGGGCGATACCGGGTCACCGTGATGGGCTACGGCCCTCAAGGCGGGGTGAGCGGCGTGGCGTATGCGGGCGATGGCGTTTCGGGCGTGGCGACCCGCGTTGTAGCGCCGGTCACCGAGTTGACGCTGGACCATGGTCAGATCCGTTTGTTCGCCCACGACTGGGCTCCTGGGGACAACAGCCCTGACATCTGGACTGACGTCGCCGTGTACCGCCTGGGTGCTCTCCCCATAGGCTCAGCCCTGCCTGCTTCAGCCGACCTATTCGTGGGGACGGCCTTCGGCACCGGCGACACCCTTCTGCACGTGAGCTCAGCCACCGGGTGGGCGATGGAGGACTTCGTAAAGCCGGGGAGCCCTCTGTTCCTCCCAATGAACATCACCTTCGGCCCTGACGGCGACCTCTACCTTGTCAGTCGGGGCTCACAGGTCGACGAGACTCCCTATGGCGTCCTCCGTTACGATGGCCGAACCGGGGCCTACAAAGGGCTCTTCATCCCCAAGGCCCCTGACCTCTGGCAAGTGAGCGGCGCAGCCTTTGGGCCAGATGGCGACTACTACGCTGCGCTCCACGTTTCATCGGGTGTCCTCAGGTTTGACGGCAGAACAGGCGCCCGGAAGGGGTATCTCGTGCTGCCCGGTTCGGGTGGCATAGTCAATGCCAACGGCATGATCTTTGGGCCAGACGGCAATCTGTATGTGGCAAATGGCGACGCTAGCAACATTCTGCGCTTCAATGGGCGAACTGGTGATCCGCTACCGAGCCCGGGGAACAACGGCGCCGTCTTCGCGCCTGCCGGCCACCTGATCTACCCCTACGACCTGACCTTTGGCCCTAACGGCGACCTCTACGTTACCGGCTACAACTCGTCCAACGTGGTCAGGTTCGATGGCCAGACCGGAGCCTTTGTTAGCGAGCTGGTAACCAGGGGGCGCGGGGGCCTGAGCCACCCGCTGGGCCTGGCATTCGGCCCGGACCTAAGGCTCTACGTGGTTCAGGAGGCTACGCCGAAAGTGCTGAGTTTCGATGGCAGCACTGGAGCCTTCCTGGGGGCGGCTCTTACTTTCCCCGCCAGCGGCCCGTCCATGACGTCTTGCCTTAGGTTCAGGACCGCTGGGATATCCGCGCTGCGGGTGGAGACCCTCTCCCAGACCTCTGTCCGAGTCCGATGGTCCACTACCGCCGCCTCGGACTCCCGTGTGGACTACGGCACCACAGCATCGCTGGGCAGCTCGACCTACTCCCCGGTCCTCACGCTGGACCATGCCATGGTGCTGACGGGGCTGATCTCAGGCACAGCCTACAGATACCGAGTGCGGTCGGCGGGGACAGACGGCGTGGCCGCTGGCAGTGGGTCGTTCTCAACCCCTGGTCCCTCGTCACCCACGGTGGTGGTCAGGCATCTGGCAACCCGGCGCACGGCCACTGGCGCCTACGAGGTCGACATTGAGATCACCAACGGCGGCTCCACCGCGCTGCCGGTCGTTGATGTGACCGGTGCCCGCTTGGGCGCGGCCCTAGTTCCCGCTTCAGCTCTCGAATCCGGATGGCCTATCCGCTTCCCCTTCCTGTTGGGGACAGTCGGCGCCACGATCATCTTCCCCTCATCGGCCGGACAGCCAGGGAGCAGCGTGGCACTGGGTGTCGGCGCCAGCGTGCTGGACCTCTCCGGCCACGTGCAGTCCTATGGGACGTACCTCTTCAGGAACGTCCTGCTCCCCTAGGGAATAGGCGGGAATCGCCGCTAGGCGAAGGAGGACAGACATGCGTATCCGTGCGTTCGTGGCGGTCCTGGGGCTGCTACTCGTAGTGAGTGGGGCAGCACAGGCGCAGCTTGTGCTGAGTTTCGACGCGGCGGGAATGAGCGGTCAGGTGGGTCAGACCCTCACCTACTCAGGCACGCTCACGAACCTGGGGCCCGACCCCCTGTACCTGAATGGCGCGAGCGTGGGCGGCCTGTCGGCGGACCTCACGGTGGACCTCGACCCGTTCCTGCTGGGAGCTCCATTCCTGATGGCCCAGAGCGACACCTGGTCGGGCGAGCTCCTGCGGGTGACACTGGGAAGTGGGGCCTCCGTGGGCGACTCGGTGGGCTTCCTGACCGTCTTGGGCGGGGCCGGCTTCAGCGACCAAGACGCCTTGGCGGTACAGCCCTTCGTGGTCACGGTGGAGCCTACCACCCCCACTCCTGAACTTCCCGCGTCGATGGTCGCTTGGCTGGGTGCCCTACTGCCCTTGGGGTGCCTCTTGCGACGCGCGAGTCCTAGTGGAAGCGCGACAGGAGCACGCCGGCAGCGGGACTGAGCAGCGGCATCAGGTGTTCGCCGAGGGGGGCCAACTCGGCGGACCACCAGAGCGGGGCGGTAGGGGGCCCGCATACTGTAGCGACGACAATGGGGCCGGCATCCCACTGATGCCGGCCCTTTTTTCATCTCAGTCGCCGGGCGGGATGCGCTCCCCCTCGACGTGGAGTGGGGTCTCGCCGGGCCGGATCAGGTTCTGCTTTCGGGCTTCTATCTCCCGACCCTGATCCGTCTTCAGGAGTTGAAGCTGCTGCTGAAGCGCGGCCTGCTCTCGCTCCTTTTGGGCGACCGCCTGCCTCATCTCCTGAAGCTCTCCGTGGGCACGCAGGTTCGCGCGGAAGGGGACAGACATGTTGGCCGCCGTTACGAGGGAGGCCGCGGCCAGGCTCCCCGCGATACCGATCCGCCAGGCCCACTGACTTGCCCTCGGTCGCCGGCGCCTGGGCGGCCGGCGGACGTGCGGCACCGGCTTGTCCGCGCTAACGAAGATGGGCTCCAGTGGCTTCCTCGGCATCGGTGCTACTCCTTGGAACGGCAGGTGTGGTGCTGGGGACTCGCTGAGCGCCGGCCGGCGGCCCCCACACAGGTCGGAGCGCCGCTTCCCAATACCCCTCAGTTCAACGCCGTAAGGGCGGTCCCTTGGGGCTAGAGGGTCTGAACTTTTATCAGATTCGTGTGGCCGGAGATGCCGGATGGGATGCCGGCCGTGATCACCACCATGTCGCCAGCCTTCACCAGCCCGGACTGGGTGGCGACCTCCACCGCGCGTTGGATGGTCTCATCCGTATCGCGGGCCGGCGGGCTGAGCCAGGGCCGCACTCCCCACACAAGCTGAAGCTGACGGTAGACCCTCTCACAACTGGTCACCCCGATTATGGGCACCTTGGGCCGGTATCGAGAGACCATGCGAGCCGTGTAGCCGGTGCTGGTCGCCGCCAGGATGGCCTTCGCGCCCAGGTCCCTCGCCAGCTCGGCCGCCGCCTGGCTGATGGCGTCCGTGACGGTCTCGGCGTCTTCGCCATGGCGCTGGTACAGGAGGGCGTCGTGGTTCAGCTTGGACTCCGCCTCCAGAACGATGCGGCTCATCATCCGCACCGCGTCGAGGGGGTACCGGCCGGCGGCCGTCTCGCCGGAGAGCATCACGCAGTCCGTGCCGTCAAGAACAGCGTTCGCGACGTCGGTCACTTCCGCGCGGGTGGGCCGAGGGTTGCGCATCATGGAGTCCAGCATCTGCGTGGCCGTGATCACGGGCTTGCCCAGCCGGTTGCACTTGCGGATAATCGACTTCTGGATGCCGGGCACCAGATGCACGGGCAGCTCCACACCCAGGTCTCCGCGAGCGACCATGGCGCCGTCGGCCGCGGCCAGGATGCCGTCGATGTTACGGACGGCGGCGCCGGTCTCGATCTTGGCGATCACTGGTGTTGAGTGACCCAGGTCCTGGATCGCCCGCTTCACGACCAGCACGTCCTCGGGCGTTCGCAGGAAGGACGCCGCGACCCAGTCCACGCCCTGGTCCAGCCCGAAGCGCAGGTCCTGTCGGTCCTTCTCCGTCAGGCTGGGCAAGTCCAGGTCAACGCCCGGCACCACAAGCCCCTTGTGCGAGCTGATGACTCCGCCGGTGACCACACGCGTCAGTGCCTCCTCCTCGTCGCGGGAGAGGACCTGAAGCTCAATGAGCCCATCGTCGATGAACACTCGGCACTTGGGAACCAGGGCCCGGAGAATCTCTGGCATGCTGACCTGGACGCAGGCCGCGTCGCCGGGGACCGGGCGGGTTGTCAGTGTGAAGGTTTGGCCTCGTCGCAGGCAGACCTCGCCCACCGCGACGGCGCCGATGCGGATTTTCGGGCCGGAGAGGTCCTGAAGCAGGGCGATGGGCCGCCCCGTCTCCTCGCGGAGCTGCCGGATCAGGCGGATCCGTTCCGCGTGCTGGTCGTGGTCGCCGTGGGAGAAGTTGAGGCGGGCGATGTTCATGCCGGCTTGGCGAAGGCCACGCAGCGCGGCCGGGGTGGAGGTGGCGGGCCCGAGCGTACACACGATCTTGGTGCGCCGCCGCCAGCTTGCTAAGGAGGTCATGGGGAGTGCCGGAGTAGGGAAAGCTAAGCCACGGAGGCGGGGACGTGGGTCCTCGCGCTCCGTGGCTCAGGTGGGGGTAGGTTAGGCCTTGCGGATGTTGTAGAAGGCCTCGAGACCGGGGAACCGGCCGACGGCGTCCAGCTCCTCCTCGATGCGGAGTAGCTGGTTGTACTTGGCGACTCGGTCGGAGCGGCAGGGGGCACCGGTCTTGATCTGGCCGGCGTTGGTCGCCACGACGAGGTCCGCGATGGTGGCG
>DASXUI010000429.1:0-15318 GCA_036504955.1 Armatimonadota bacterium | reverse complement strand
GCGCCTATGCTCCGTGCGCGGGGTTCAGCGCGCCAGTCGTGGGTAGCGCTGGCTAAGACAGTGACCCAACGCTCAGTCCCCGTCCATTGTCGGCACCATGCGGCGCATACTGTAGTGGGCTTGCCTGGTCGGCGGGTGGCAGGCAGCCAGGGGTAGTGGCCTCTCCATCCTACATCTTATCCTTGGGTGGGCCACATCCAAACCCGCCAAACGCCGTGCGCCTCGGCCACCCAGGCAGAGGTGCTGGCAAGAGAGGCTAGGCCTTGTCCGGTACGGCCAGAGCTTTGTGCGCCTCGTCGACGGTGTCACAGATGAAGAAGCTGGGCAGAGTGTGAAGGTTGATGATGGCTAGGATCCGGCGCAGATAGTGATCGGGCGCTACCAGCGCCAGCCCGCCCCCCTGGGAGTGGACCCGACGGTAGGCGGCCACAATCGCCGCGATGCCCGAGCTGTCGATGTACCGAGAGCCCGAGAGGTCGATCACGAAGCCCTGGGGGCAATCCTTCACCGCCTCGTCCAGCGCGGCACGGAGCGTGGCGACGTTCGAGAGGTCGATCTCCGCGTGCGTCTGAACAACTCTGTAATCCTCCCGCGATACGGTCACATCCATTCGCTACACCCTCCAGCGTTAACGCACTATGCGGAGAACGGGCGGAAGCTCTCGCTTCCGCCCGGGCGTGATAAGCGCCTCCTTCCGCCTCAAGGTTGCGGTTATCCCCTATCCATACACCCAATTCCGCGGACATCGTCGGGCTGCGCTGCCGATGGGCGCCAGGGCACGGCACAGGCTTAGCCTGCACTATGCACGAGAGCGTGTGGAAGCCCGCGCCGTGCACGACGCGCAGGCGCCTCGTGCGTCAGGCGGGTTAGCGGGGAGACGCTCGAAGTAACCACTCTGTCCCCCGACAAACCAGCTTCCAGTACCCTTCCGGCCGGCCCTTCTCCTGCCTCCGCGCTTGCCCCATCGCTAGCCTAGTGGACTTCGCCTCACCACTACCACGGCCGCGTCGTCGGAGAGACCCGACCGGGTGAAGCGCATTGCCAACTCCATGAGCGCCTCCGTGACACGCCCCGGAGAGCAGTCCTCGAGCTCCGAGAGCTCCTGGGAGATGGACTCCAGGCCCAGCATATCCCCTCCGTGGCGCGCCTCGCAGACACCATCAGTATAGAGGACCAGGTGACCACCCGGCAGTAGCAGTTCCTCGCCGGCCTCATAGGGGGTGCTGGGCGACACACCCAGCGGCAGGTGCTCGGAGTGGAGCGAGGAGACGTGGCCCCCCGGTTCGCGGACGAGGGCGGGCGGGTGCCCGGCGCCGGAGTAGCTCAGGCGGCCGCTGGCCGGGTCTAGGATCACCAGAATGAGGGTAACGAAGGAGCCGGCGCGGGACTGCTGCGGGAACAGTGCCGCGTTGGCGCGAGTAAGGGCCCGCGCGGGGTCAGAGTCTTCGTGCACGAAGGCACGCACGGTGCTGCGGGTCGCGGCGGCCATCGCGGCGGCCTCCACGCCCTTGCCGGAGACATCCCCAAGCAGCAGCGCCACCTGACCGTCCGCCGTGTCGAACACGTCGTAGAAGTCCCCGCCAATCTCCAGGTGGCCCACGGCGGGCATGTAGGCGGTCGCGACCTGATACTCGCCCTCCAGGGTCGGCTGAGCCGGCAAGAGCGCGCGTTGGAGCACCTCCGCGATGTAGTGCTCTCGATGGTAGGCGTCCTCCAGAGCCTCTTGGGCGACCTTGAGGGAGGTGATATCCCGCCAGGCGATGATGCCTCCCAGGATCCGGCCCGCGTCGCCCAGGATGGGCGCGGCGTTGCAGAGAACCGGCACGGAGCGCCCATCGGACCGAAGGATCACCAACTCCTGGTCCTTGACCACCTCCCCGCGAAGGACGGCCCTGGACAGCGGCAGCTCCTCCGCGGCAGGCAGGGATATGCCGTCGGCCTGGCGGAGGCCCCATTTCTCAACGTGCTCACCCAGCGGCGCACCCTCCAGATGACCCTTGGGTCGCCCCACCAACTCTCTCCCGTAGCGGCTGACCATGCGGATTCGCACGTCCGGAGCGTCCGCGATACTCAGACCCTCCGGCACGTGCTCCATGATCGCCTCGAGGATGCGGTGGCTCTCCCTCAGGGCCTCCTCCGTGCGTCGCTGCTCCTCCAGCGCCAGCCTCTCCTGGGTCACGTCCCGTCCCACGGCCACGGCCCCTATCACCCTCCCCATGCTGTCGTGGAGGGGAGAGGCGTTGTACACCGCGATCACCCGCTGGCCCGCGGTGGTCTGCTGGACCACCTCCACCCCGCGGACCTCCTCACCTCGCAGGGCCGCCCGCTGGAGGGGGAGTTCCTGAGGCTGGAACAGAACGCCGTCCGAGCGGAAGAGCTGATAGTGTGCCGGGTGCTCCGACAGGGTGAGCCCGGGCCTTACGGAGCGCTCTACCAACTGGGAGTAGGCCGGATTCATGTAGAGGACTGTACCCTTGGCGTCGCACACGGTCACCGGGTCCAGCATCGCCTCTACGGTTGCCTGCCACCTCTCCCGCTCGAAGAGCATGGTCTGATAGAACCGCGCGGCCTCCACCCCCAGGGCCACCCGGTCCGCGACCAGCCGCAGCAAGTCGAGGTCATCCAGGGTGAACCCGCGTCTGGCGAGCGCGCCCACGTGAAGCACTCCAAGGACGCGACCCTCCAGCAGAAGTGGGACGGCCATGACGGAGGTGCAGCCAAAGAGGCCCTGAGTGGAGTCACGCCACTGCGAGAGGTCCTCCAGCACCAGGGGCTGGGCCCGTTCGGCAACCTGGCCGATCACTCCGCTTCCCAGGGGGATGGGGGGCTCATCGACCTCACCGGGGCCGTGACATGCGCGGAGGGTAAGGTGCTTACCATCCGCGTCCAGCAGGTGGATGGCCGCCGTCTCGGTCCACAGGGCGCGGCGGATACGGAAGAGAAGGTCCGGCAGCAGGTCTCCCAGGGAGAGGTGAGCCAGGGCGGAGTCGGTCACCTGGCGGATGGCCTCCAGGCGGCGGGCGGCGGCGTCCGCTTCGGACAGGGCGCGCTGCTCCTTTGCCTGTAGGTGAAGGCGCTCCTCCTCTGCCTGGCGCCGGGCGGTGACATCCACCAGGTACGCGGAGAGCCCAAACTGACAGGGCGAGGCACTGACCTCCAGCCACTTGCTGAGTGGAGGGTAGTACTCCTGGAAGCGAACGGGCGTCTGTTCCGACAATGCCCGGCGGAACTCGCGGTAGAAGGCGGCGCCCTGGGCTTCAGGGAAGGACTGGCGAAGCTCCGCGCCCAGAAGCTTCGCTCGGGGGGTCTGAAGAAGCCGCTCGGCTAGCGCGTTCACGTAAAGCAGGCGCAGGTCGGGGTCCAGAACGAGGTAGGGTGAGGGGCAGTGCTCCAGCGCGTCGATCGGGATCGATTCGCAGCCTGGCGGCACGGAGGCTCCCTTCAGTTCGGGACTGCTAGAGCTCTGCAAGGGTTGTCTTTCCGCGCGCGGCGATCTCCGGGGCGGCCCGGACGCCTTATGGTGTACCTTCGACTTGTGAGTGCTTGTGCCTCCCAAGGAGTCAGCCTTGGGCGCGCGGCCGGGTCCGCGGCCGCCGACTTGGCGCGTCCCACCTAGCTGGATAGCGCTGGAACGCCCGCTCCGGGACGGCACTATCTCTATGTCCCACAAGATCGGGATATACCGAGGGATCGTAATGCGGGGGTTACAGGCCTCCTGCGAGGCTGATGTCTCGGCTGCCCGAGCGCGAGTCGAGCTCGGCTCGCGCCTGAAGGAGGTCCATACCCGCCTGGGCCTGGTTGGCGCGGGCGCGGGTGAGGGCCAGACGGGCGTCCAGCACCTCCGCGTTGAGCGCGGCTCCGGCCCGGTAGCGCAGCACGGCGATGGCATGCGCCTCTTCCGCCGCCTTCACGGCCGCGGCAGCTACGTCACCTCGGGCGCGGGCCTCCTCGGCGGCGGACCAGGACTCCCGGACCTCCAGGGCGATCCCCTCCTGCAGCTCCCGGAGGTTCGCCCTGAGCTGCGCCACTCGCTCGCGAGCTTCAGTGGCCTCGCTCCGCGCCTTGCCGCCATCCAGCAGAGGGAGGGTGACGGTGATTCCGGCGCTCCAGGCGGTGGAGGGCGAGAAGGCCGTGGGAGTCTGGCGGATCAAGGCACCATCGAGCTGCACCGAGGGCAGACCCTGGCCCCGTGCCAGCGATACCCCAGCCTCCGCCGCGTGCAGCTGGCTCCTCAGGGCGAGCACCTCCGGACGCCGTGCCTGACCCCGCCCGATGAGCTCCTCCAGGGTTGCGCCGGGAGTAGCGTCCTGGGCCGGGCCGTCCGCGGCGTTTGGTGAATGGGCGTCAACAAGATCAACTGAAGCAGCGAGGGGAGCGCCCAGCAACCTCTCCAGGTTGGCGCGCGCCAGGGCTTCGCCGTTCTCCGCCGCCAGCACGCCTTGCCGGGCCTCCGCCGCGTCCGCCTGGGCCCTTAGCAGCTCCGCCTTGGTGGCGGTCTGCGCCTGGAGAAGGGACTCCACCAGGGCCACGTGCGCGTCCGCCAGCTCGCGCCCTTCGCGCGCTACTCCCGCCATCGTCCGGGCGCCTGCTAGCTTCAGGTACGCCTGGGTGACCTCCAGGCGGAACTCGCGCCTGGCTTGCTCGTAAGTGGCCGCCGCCGCGTCCCGAAGCGCGCGATACCGCCCCCCGGCCGCCGAGGCTCCGAAGCGGACCAGCATCTGCTGAGCAGTGACTCCCACCTGGGATCGGGAGGTGGGCACGACGGTCACGGTCTCTCCGAGGCGAGGGAAGGTGACCTTCGGACCCTGAAGTGCCTGGCTGGCGGTCAGATTCACCGTAGGCCGAAGCCCCGGCTTCTCACGCTCCAGCGAAGCCTCGGTCGCCCTGCGCTCGTGTAGCGCCGCCTCGAGGCGCGGGCTGTGCGCCCCCGCCAGCTCCAAAGCCTGACGAAGCTCAAGACGCTCCAGCGGAGTCGCCGCAGGCGCGGCCAAGGGAGCCGTCTCAGCGGCCCACGCCAGCGGCGCGAGCGTGAGGCACAGGATAAGAGGTAGCAAGACGCTTGGGCGAGGCATCGCGTAGGGGTATCCCGGAGAGGCGGCAGGCAAGGCCAAGGAGGCGGCGCCGCGAGCCACGCCCCTCGTCTCTAGCTACGGGAGCCGGCTGCTTTGCACCTCCCTGAGGGCGGGTCGTGGGGTCATAAGGTCGTAGGGTCGTAGGGGAGGGGCCTCAGAGGGTCCCCTTGGGTCCCTTACGTCCCTTCTGTCCCTGAGGTCCCTTCAGCCAGGGGACGCAAGAGACCAAAGGGACCAAAGGTGCCCCCTCTGAGGCCCTCCCCCTACGACCCTACGACCCGCCCTCAGGCCCGCCTCCAGTCTCGGCGGGAGTGGGCGCCTTTGTGTCGAATCTGGCTACAGTGTTTCCCTTTCATCAACCCTTTTCTGGCCTGCCGAGGAACCCCCCATGTCCATCCCTAGACCTGAGTACCCCCGACCCCAGTTCCAGCGCGCGGACTGGTTGTGCCTGAACGGCGAGTGGCAGTTCGAGATCGATGCCGGCGACAGCGGCCTGGAGCGTGGGCTCAAGGACCGGGAGCTTTCCGGCAAGATCACCGTCCCCTTCTGCCCGGAATCCAGCCTCTCCGGAGTCCACAACACCGACTTCCTCAACGCCGTATGGTACCGGCGTGAGGTCCCCATCCCCCAGGGATGGAAGGGTCGCAGAGTCCTTCTTCACTTCCAGGCGGTGGACTACGACGCCACCGTGTGGGTGAACGGCGTGGAGGTGGCCCGGCACCGGGGCGGCTTCAGCCCAATCACCTGCGACCTGGGCGGCGTGGTTGCCCCCGGCGAGACCGCCACCATCGTGGTCCGCGCCCGCGACACCAACCAGGACCCTCAGCCCCGAGGCAAGCAGAGCCAGCAGTACGGCCACCACGGCTGCCTCTATACCCGCACCACCGGCATCTGGCAGACGGTGTGGATGGAGCCGGTGGCCGAGGTCTCGCTGAAGCGCGCCCGCGTCACCCCCGACGTTGCCAACAGCCTGGTCCGCGTCGAGCAGCCCCTCAGCGGCCCCTCCGCCAAGGGCTACTCCCTGCGTGCCACGCTGAAGGACGACGCCGGCATCGTGGTCAGCGCCTCCTGCCCGGTGCTGGACTTCTCCCCCTGCCTCTACCTCGCCGTTCCCGAGGACCGCAAGCGGCTCTGGTCCATCGAGGACCCGCACCTCTACGGCCTCGCCCTGGAGCTGCTGGACGCCTCCGGCCAGGTGGTGGACACCGTGGAGAGCTACTGCGGCCTGCGCTCCGTCACCATCGACGGCAAGGCGGTCCGCATCAACGGCAAGTCGGTCTACCAGAGGCTGGTGCTGGACCAGGGTTACTACCGGGACGGCATCTTGACCGCTCCCTCCGAGGAGGCGCTGAAGGCGGACATCACGATGTCCATGGACGCCGGCTTCAACGGCGCCCGGCTGCACCAGAAGGTCTTCGAGGAGCGGTTCCTCTATTGGGCGGATAAGCTGGGCTACATCGTCTGGGGCGAGTTTCCGGACTGGGGCTGCGGCGGCTACGGCCCCGAGCACGACCACCAGAAGCAGACCGCCAGCTACATCACCCAGTGGGCGGAGGTCATCGAGCGTGACTACTCCCACCCCGCCATCGTCGGCTGGTGCCCCCTCAACGAGACCTGGCAGCCCCTGCACGACCGTATCACCGTGCTGGATGACGTGACCCGCGGCATGTTCCTCACCACGAAGGTGATGGACACCTCGCGCCCCGTCCTGGACTCCTCGGGCTACTCCCACCGCGTGCCGGAGACGGACGTGTACGACTGCCACGACTACGAGCAGAACGTGGAGCGCTTCCGGCAGAACCAGGCGGGCCTGGCGGAGGGCAAGCCCTTCATGAACACGGCCAGCCACGACCGGCCCATCTCGGTCCCCTACCGCGGCCAGCCCTTCTTCGTCAGCGAGTTCGGCGGCATCTGGTGGAACCCGAACGCCAAGCCCGGCGAAGCCTCCTGGGGCTACGGCGACCGCCCGAAGACCCTCGACGAGTTCTACGAGCGCTTCGACGGCCTGTGCAAGGTGCTGCTGGACGACCCCAACATGTTCGCCTACTGCTACACCCAGCTCACGGACGTCTTCCAGGAGCAAAACGGCATCTACACCCTGGACCGCGAGCTGAAGTTCGACATGGCCCGCATCAAGGCGTCCCAGCAGCGCAAAGCCGCCATCGAGGAGTAGTTGGCGTCAAGCAGAGCTTCACCACCAAGACACCAAGACACCAAGAAGGGCATGAGGGGGTGGGGAGGTGAGGGGGTGTAAGAGCCTCAGAAGCTGGCC
The DNA here is from genome assembly GCA_036504955.1 of Armatimonadota bacterium. Lineage (GTDB taxonomy): Bacteria > Armatimonadota > DTGP01 > DTGP01 > DASXUI01 > DASXUI01. Next base: position 7,974 of record DASXUI010000429.1, on the reverse strand, counting down.
TATGCTCGTCCAAGTCACTAGGCTGAGGCTCTTTCACCCCCTCACCCCCTCACCTCCCCACCCCCCCATGCCCTTCTTGGTGCCCTCTGTGTCTCTGTGGTGGGGCAGTTAGCCTTTGAACCAGCCTCGGTACGTTTCGAGAGCCGTGCAGATGGCTTCGATGTTCTCCAGGGAGACGTCGGGGCCGCACTCCGCCTTCAGGAAGAGGCCGCCTTCCGGCATCCCCAGCTTCTCCACGGCTTCCCGGATATGCGCGTCGATCTCGTCGGGGCCGCAGAAGGGGAAGAGCTGGCGGTCCAGATCCAGGTCCACGCACACCTTCCCCTTGCACACCTCCACCAGGTTGTCCAGCCCGTTCGCACGGATCTGCGGGTTCACGATGTTCACGCCGCACTCGATGAGGTCGGGGATAATCTCGACGATGTGGCCGTCCGTGTGCATGTAGACGTGGAAGCCCGCCTCGTGGCTGCGTCCGTAGAGGGCGGCGTAGCAGGGCTTCAGGTACTTCCGCCACTTCGCCGGGCTCATGGGCAAGCTGGTCTGCATCCCTAGGTCATCGCCGAAGTAGAGGATCCCAGGAGGTGTTCGCCCCTGCAGGGTCAGCTCGAGCTTCCGCAGGTTGTGGCCCAGGACCAGATCGATCAGCATCCTAAGCTCCGGCGGCTCCTGGGCGAAGTCCGCCATGATCTCCTCGAAGCCACGTAGGTCCTGCAGCCGCAGGTACATGAAGCCGTGGGGGAAGCCGGGCGTCGGAACAGGCTCCTTGAGCTGGTGGACCGACTCCCGCGTGGGCGCCGCGTGCTCCTTGACGATGGCCTCCATGCCGGCGGCCACGTTGTGCCATACGCAGCCCCACTCGTCGACGTGGTGACCCTCCTGGTAGGTGCCGCCGATCATCGCCTCATAGCTCTCCTGGTGCTCGTGCCTCTCACCAAAGATGATCGGATGCCGAGCCACCAGTTCGTCCAGCCCCTCCCGGTACTTCACCCAGGTCGCGGGCAGCAGCCCCACGCCCACGGGGATGTACTCCGGGTGCTGAAAGGTCATTGCTTTCCAGTAATCGTCCTGCGGCATAGAGTTCTCCTACCATACAAGCACCTCCAAGACACAAAGACACCAAGAAGGGCTGGTAGGGTTTCCTGGTCCCTTTGTGTCCTGGTGGTGACGTTCGTTTGCACCGGGTGCAGCCAGTGGACTGATCAGGACTCCCAGAGCTTGGAGTCTTGTCTCACGTATAGGCGGCGCTGTTCGCGGGCTTGGGTCAGGGTGACGGTGGCTTCGTAGCCCTCGGCTGTCAGGCTCAAAGTTGGTGCTGACGTGTGGGGTGGCAGCGCCTGGACGGTGGAGCCGAGGTCTGACAGGGATTCGGCGTAGCGGCCGTGGGTCTTGTGGTACTCCACCTGGGCGTAGTAGACGCGCATCAGGTACATGCGGGGCAGGAAGCTGGGATCCCGGCGGAAGCGCGTCTTGGCCGGGGCGTCCGTGGAGAACTGGACGTATCCCCAGCGCTCCGGGCGGTGCATGTCGATGACCTCCTGCGCCGACCAAACCCAGTTGTCCTCCGGCTTGCCCGGTACCTTGTGGTACTTGCCGTCCGCGATGGTGACCTGCCATTCCACGCGAGAGAAGTTGATGCGCCACTGGTCGCCGTGGCTGGGCGGCGAGGGCCGGTGGGCGTACTCTCCCAGCACCTTCCAGGGGAGGGCCATCTCCACGGTCCAGCCGTGGTCGCGGTCACTGGGGTAGTTGAGGGTGCCGTCCACGTGCACCGCCGTCTTGAGGCCGGGGATCTCCCACTCGTTCAGCGCGGGGCCGCCGTCTCGGTAGGGCTTCGGCAGGCGCAGATCCCACTCCGTGTTCAGGGCGTTGATCTCGATCTCGTAGTAGTCGTGGTTGTCGCCGTCCGGGTCAATGAAGATCTCGAAGTCGGGGTCCTGGAAGATGATGGAGTCGTGCTCCGTGAGGGTGGCCCACACGTGCGGCTCCTGGAGCTCCGCGCCGATGTAGAGGTATTCGTCGTCCCACAGCATCTTGGCCCGGGTGCGATAGAGCGGCTTGGGCAGCGCGGGCCCCTGGATGTCGCGGAAGCTCTGCGTCCACGGCACCGCCCTCCAGGAGCCCTCGTCCAGCCGCCCGTCGATGGTGATGGATTCGGAGGCCCGGTAGCACACATAGCCGCGCGGGTGCTCCGGCCACGCCGCCTCCGCGGGAGCCACGGCGGCCACGATGGCCAGGCAGAACACGAGGGATACGAGTAGCATAGGGACCTCCCTAAGAGAGTGGCGCGCGGCAGTAGAGGGTAGCACGAGCGGCTGAACCCGCTCGCTGCGCGGCCTTTGGCCGGGCGCACGCCTACGCGGGCGCGGGTGGTATCCGCCGACCATCGGTGACACACACGGCAGTTCGGCCCGCGAAGGCGGGGCGCACGTAGGTGCAGCGAGCGGGTTCAGCCGCTCGTGCCATCCCGCCGCTCGTGCATCGCGCCGTCCGTGCCTCCGCCGTTCGTGACCCGTCTCCCGCATGGACAGCCGTCTCGCTAACAGCTTCAGCGTTCCAGGCCACGGCCCCTCGTCGCGTCGTGGAGGTGAGAGCAGGCGCGCTTCCCCGTGGCAGAGAAGGGGGAGTCGGTCTGCTCCTCCCCCCACTTCGAAAGGATCCCCGCGATGGGCTCGATCAATGTACCGGAATCGGCAGTCACACCCCGCTTCGTTGGCGGCGGGCGCATCGAGTACGCGGAGGCGAAGGTCCCTCGTCCCGGCCCGGGGCAGCTTCTGCTGAGGGTCCGCGCCAACGCCCTGTGCGGCTCCGAGAGAGGGCAGTTCTACGGCGGCTCCCAGGTGACTCCCGGCCATGAGGCGGCTGGCGAGGTCGTCGCGGCGGGCACGGGTACGAGCACCGCGCCCGGTACCCTGGGTGTGGTGTACCTGATGGACTACTGCGGGGAGTGCCGCTCCTGCCGCGCTGGCGCGACCAACCAGTGCTTCGCCAAGCGCGCCGACATGGGCTTCAGCCATGACGGAGGCTACGGGCCCTACGAGCTGGTGAACGAGAACTGCTTCTTCGCCATCGACTCCGACATGGATCCTGCGGAGGCCACGCTGCTGCTGGACATCCTGGGCACCGGCGGCCACGCGCTGAACCGGGCGGGTCTGGTGCACTCGGATGTCCGAAGCCTGTTCGTCGCGGGCGCGGGGCCCATCGGCCTGGCGGTGCTGGCGTCGGCCCGCATCCGGTACGGCGCCGAGCTGCCCGTCTGGGTGTCGGACACGATTCCCTACCGCCTGGCTCTGGTGGAACGGCTGGGCGGCACTCCCATCGACCTCAAGGAGGGCGCCCCCGAAGCCGCCATCCGCTCCAAGATGGTCCAGGGCGTGGATGTGGCCGTAGACACCAGCGGCAAGGGCGCCGCCCGCCAGAGCTGCCTGGAGGCGCTGGCGCAGCGGGGCGTGCTGGTCTGCGTGGGGCACGGCGAGGCGGTAAACGTGGACGTCTCGCGCCAGCTCATCGGCCCGGAGCGCGCCATCCTGGGCAGCGAGTACTTCCCCTACAGCGACCTGGCCGCCAACCTGCCGCTGCTGCGGCGGCATCGCGACCTCCTGTCGCGCATCCTCACCCATCGAGTGCCCATCGCGCGGCTCCAGGAGGCCTTCGAGACCTTCTTCGCCGGCAACACCGGAAAGGTGGTGGCGGAGCAGTGAACGACGCACCTCTGAAGGCCGCCGTGGTCGGCGTGGGCTGGTGGGGCCGGACCCATGTGGAAGCCTACTGGCGCAGTCCGGAGACGGAGTTGGTGGCCGTCTGCGGTCGGACCAACCGCGAGCGCACGGAGGCGGTGGCCCGACAGTACGGCGCCCGAGCCTACCTGGATATTGGCGAGATGCTGGAGCACGAGCGCCCGGACCTGGTTAGCGTGATCGCGCCGGACGGCGGCCACTACCTGCCCTACAAGCAGGTGCTCCAGTCCGGCGTGAACTGCCTGGTGGAGAAACCGTTGGCGCTGGATCTGGCGGAGGGCAAAGAGCTGGCGGAGCTGGCGCGCTCTTCGGGGGCCCAGTGCGGCATCAACTTCAACCATCGCTACACCACTCCCTTCCAGTGCCTCGCCAAGGACATCGCGGAGGGCCGCATCGGCCGCCAGTACCACCTTCTGTGGCGCTTCACTGGCGGCCACTATCCGGAGGGCTTGGCTCAGCCCCTGGCGCACCTGCTGTACATGCAGTGCCACGGCTTCAACCTGCTGGAGACCTACGGCGGCCCCATTGCCAGCCTCGGCGGCCACGCCTCGGACCCGCGCGGCACGGGGCAGCTTACCAGCGCGGTCCTCAGCCTGCGGTTCGCCTCGGGCGCGGTCGGCAGCTTCGTGGCCTCGGTGGACGGCGACTACAACAACCCGGACATCTACCGCCTGGAGGTGATGGGCGAGGGCGGCCGCGGCGTGGTGGGCGATGCCCTGGGGCGCTACGAGTTCTGCGCGCGCGGGGCGAGCCGCGCGGAGGTCTACACGCCGACCTTCTTCGATGACGAGGGCCGCCAGTTCACACGGACCACGGACCGCCACATCGCGGAGTTCGTGCGCGCACTGCGCCAGGACGAGCCCGTTCCCATCCCGCTTCAGGAGGGCCTCCGGGCTCTGGAACTGGGGCTGGCCGCCGCTAAGGCCATCATTGAGTCTCGGGTGGTGGAGGTGGGGCCGGCGTCAGGGCAGTAATCGCGGGCCACAGGCACGGGAGCGGCTTCGGCCCCCTTCCTTCCTGGCTGGGGCGGCAATGTGCTGCAGTCGCCCTTCGCGGGGGCCTTTCTGGACAGCGAGCTGCCGGGAGCGGTCTCCGACGCCGACCGAGACTACTCGCGGATGCTCCTGTCTCACTACACGGAAACGGCCTTCGGGCGCGACCAGGGCGAGGCCAAACGCCTGCTGGGAAGGCTGCGCTCAGCCGCGCCGGACCGGTTCCATAGGAACGATCGGGCGATGATCTCGCTTCTCTCCGACCTATCCGACCCTGCCTTCTCCGGGGAGATGGACAGCCTGGTCGAAGCCTACCGCGGGGCCGGGGACTTCCATCCCGATATCAGTCTGGCGATCGCGAACTACTACGAGAAGATGGGCGAACGAGATAAGCGCGACCTGTTCCTTCGCCAGATCGCCGACCGCGTGGGCTACGAAGGGGAGGCTCCGCGTGAGGCCTGGGCCAGACTGGGCGCCGAGCTGCTTCGTAGGGGGAGAACAGAGGAGGGCCGGAGATACCTGTGGAGGGCCGTACGAGACGCGCAGACCAGGGGAGAGAGCGTCGAGGCTCAGCAGCGGCTGGTGCAGGCCCTCAGAGCCTGACCTCCTCCAGTTGTAAGGAGTGATCCGAGTCCAACGCGGCCGGATGACCGCGCTTGCAGGGCTGGCAAAGATGGGAGGATGACGATGGGTCAGGATCCGGAGAGCAGCGCGGACATACCAGCGTTCGACCTCGAGGAAGCCACCGTCAATGACCTCCAGGCCGCGATGGCCGCCGGCAGACTCACGTCGAGGGCGATCACCGCGAAGTACCTGGAGAGGATCGACGCTCTTGACCGCCGCGGTCCCACCTTGCGGTACGTCATCGAGACGAACCCAGACGCCCTGAGCATCGCCGAGGAGCTCGACGCCGAGCGGAAGGCGAAAGGGCCGCGCGGGCCGCTGCACGGCCTGCCCGTGCTCGTGAAGGACAACATCGACACGGCCGACCGCATGACGACGACGGCGGGGTCCCTCGCGCTGGAAGGGCACATCGCCGCGAGGGACGCCTTCCTGGTCGCCCGCCTGCGCGCGGCAGGGGCGGTGATCCTCGGCAAGGCCAACCTGAGCGAGTGGAGCAACTTCCGCTCGGGCCGCTCTAGCAGCGGCTGGAGCGCGCGCGGCGGGCAGGCGAGGAACCCTTACGCGCTCGACCGAAGCCCCAGCGGCTCCAGCTCCGGACCGGCCGGGGCGGTGTCGGCCAACCTCTGCCCGGTCGCCGTCGGTACCGAGACCAACGGGTCGATCGTCTCGCCGTCGTCCTGCTGCGGTGTCGTTGGGATCAAGCCGACTGTGGGGCTCGTGAGCCGCGCGGGCATCATCCCGATCTCTTCATCGCTGGACACGGCCGGCCCTATCGCCCGCACGGTCGCCGACGCCGCGGCCCTGCTGGGCGCCATGACCGGCGTCGACTCGGACGACGACGCGACGATTGCGAGCCGAGATAGAGTAGGTACGGACTACACGAAGTGCCTCAAGGCGGACGGACTGAAGGGTGCGAGGATCGGCGTCTGGCGCGCCGGAGGCTTTGACCCCAAGGTCCTTCCCATCCTCGAATCAGCAGTCGCGGCGATCAGGTCGGCCGGGGCGGCGGTGATCGACGCCGTGGAGGTGCCGACCTACGGTAAACTCGGCGACCCCCTGTCTCACGTGCTGCGCTACGAGTTCAAGGCGACGCTCAACGCCTACCTCCGCGCTCTCGGCCCGGACGCGAGGGTTCGGACCCTCGAGGATGTGATCGCCTTCAACGAGAAGCATCGCGACCGTGAGATGCCGTTCTTCGGCCAGGAGATCTTCCTCGAGGCTCAGGAGAGGCGTGGACTGGACAGTCCCACCTACCTGAGGTCCCGTGACGAAGCCCGGAGGCTCGCGCGCGAGGAGGGCCTGCACGCCGCGCTCGACACCCAGGGCCTCGACGCACTGGTCGCGCTGACCAACGGCCCGGCCGGCCTCACGGACCTGGTGAACGGCGACCGCGGGACCGGCGGCACGTCGACCCTCTGCGCCGTGGCCGGGTGCCCCAGCATCACCGTCCCCGCCGGCGACGTCTTCGGCCTGCCCGTGGGGATCAGCTTCATGGGCCGAGCCTTCGATGAAGCGACCCTTGTTCGCCTGGCCTACGCCTTCGAGCAGCTCACCCACGCCCGCAAGCCGCCCCGGTTCCTGCCGACGCTCGACCTCCCGCTCTGAGCGCCTCCGCGGATCCCATCCCCCGCGCCCTGGCGAGCACGCGCCCCGACGAGGCTCCAGGCGTCTAGCCTGCACCATCCACGGGAGTGCGTCTGAGCGCGCGCCATACGATACGCTAAGCGCCGCATGCACCACGCGGGCTGGTCCCCGACCCTGCCCTGCCGTGCCACGCGTGAGTCGGGGGCTCACCAGACGCACCCCAACCGGTCCGTGCGATGGCGCGCCTCGTGCTAGCAATAGTACGGCCGTCCCCATTGCCGACCCAGTGGACATCCGGACGTAGACGGAATAGAATCGGGGCGTCGCACGGTGCGGCAACCGTTCCCCGTTCGAGGGAGGAGTGAAATGCTGACCAAGAGCAGGTTCCTGGGAGCAGCGCTTACCCTGGCCTTCATCACCGGAGTGGCCGTCTGGCTCTGCTGCCGGCCCACTCAGGCTCAGAGCACCAGCCAGACGGCGTACAGCGTGGTGGCCTTGTCCGGGGGACCGGACAGCAACCAGGCGTTCGTCGTAGTCAGCCCTTCGGGAGGCGTGAAGGTCTACCAGTACGCGTACCAGCCCAGTGAGGGTGGGTTCGTGGTGAAGCCAGTACCCATGGCAGCCTCCGGCCGCTTCTGACCGCCCTCGCTGCCCGGACCAAGGGCGACGCCGCCGCGCCGCTCGGTGACCATCCTGTGCCGTGTCGCCGATCGAGTACCCGCTCGCCCTGGGAACAAACAGGGAGTCCGGCCCGTCAGAGAGGGGTAGGAGTGAACGGTGACTAGCTTCTAGGGTCCAGGGGGCCTCGTGGTCCGTGACGCGCGCTGTCCCCAGCCCAGACCGCTGATGCGCGAGGCGCCCCCCGCGCGATGCGGCCCTCCGTCGGCACGTCGTTGCGCTGCCGCCTCAGGAGGCCTGCCATGGTGGAGAGCGATCAACCTCGTCCCCACGGGTCACCCCGTGCCCGGGCGGTTCGCGCTGCGCGACGCGGCGGGCCGGCGGACGGCTTCACCCTCGTGGAGCTACTGGTGGTGATCGCC